>NZ_JALNUD010000011.1:0-203480 GCF_026540445.1 Chryseobacterium sp. GM_Chr_2 | reverse complement strand
AACCTTTACATTATACAATCCTAATTTATTTAACATAATGTTCATTTTTAATTAATATTTAAGCTTAATTAGCTGATTACGAGGGAGATTAATTTTAAACGAATGTTTAGGGATTAGGTAAGAGGTAGCGGGTAGCAGGTTTTGAGTGGGTGTGTTTGAGGGTATAAGGGTTGGAGAGTGAGAGAATTGGAGGGAGTTTATTGGGGTTGAAGGGATTTTTGAGGGATAAAGTGAAACCTCTTAGGTTTTGGAAAGTTATGAGGTTTGAGTGGAGATGAATAGGATTGGGTAAATGAAAGGTAGAACTTATTATATAGGTAGAATATTATTGAATCGTCTTCAAATAAACCACCTCGTCAAAAATTCTACGAATTTTGACACTCCTCCTCTGGAGGAAAATTTTTATGAAGGTGACACTCTTTTTAAATAATATAGTGTATAAAATAGTGCGGAAGGACAACTTCCCTAGCCCCGATAGAAATGACATCCTTTTTTGTGGCGGGCGGAGCGGAGCGCAGACCGCAACAAAAAAGATATAATGGAGAGCGGGAAATAGCTACTGAAAAAAATTGGAAAGTGGGAGTGTTGGAGAGTTGGAGCGTTTGAGCGTGTAAAGGTTGAAGGGGTTGGAGATTGCTTCGTCGCTACGCTCATCGCAAGGAGAGAAGTTTAGAAAAATCTTTTGATAAGAAATTTGTAAGTATAATAACCGATAAGACAGCCGATGGTGTCTGCGACAATATCTAATGTCTCCATAGATCTGCCGAGCCCCATTTCTTCCTGAAGAATTTCGGTTAGAAAAGCATAGATAAGTATGATCTGGAAGAAGTACGAGAATTTAATTTTTGGAAAAGTGGCGATAAAGCAAAATCCAAGAGCTGCAAATATGCTCAGGTGTAACACTTTATCAAGACCATTGAACATAAACCAATATTCCTGGTTTTCTTCTCCGGGTTTTAGAAGCATATAAGTAAGAAATGCCCAATAAATGGGCAGTATCTTACTAAATATTTTTGAAATTTTATCCAATGATAGCCTGATATTCTTCTGCAGAAAGTAATTCTGATTGATCTGCACCGTCAGCAATTTCTAATTTGATGATCCATCCGTCTCCATAAGGATCTGAGTTTAGTGTTTCCGGAGCATCTTCTAATTCTGAATTAAATTCAATAACCTTTCCTGCAATTGGCAAGAATAGATCGGAAACCGTTTTTACAGCTTCTACACTTCCGAAAACTGCACCTCCTTCTAAATCATCATCTACAGTATCTACATCTACATATACGATATCTCCAAGCTCTCCTTGTGCGAAATCTGTAATACCAATGGTAGCCACATTACCTTCGATCTTAATCCATTCGTGATCTTTAGTGTACTTTAATTCTGATGGTGTGTTCATTTTTAAATTTTTATTTTTACAAATGTATTCAAAATTCTATAAGCTTCAAATACCCCGATATAAAAAATGTCCCTCTACATTGAAGGGACATTTTTTTGATTTAATTATTTGTTTTAGAAACCTCCTCCAGTTTCACCAAATGTGAAGGTTGCGGAGATTCCGGCTCTTACTGTTGATAACGGGAATGCCGTAGAAATCTTGTATTTCGAGGTCATCTGCTCGTAGAATACTCTTAGGTTTAGATTTTCAGAAACGTTATAGTCTGCGGAAACTTTTATGTTTAATAATTTCTGTCCGCCCGTGATCTGAGAATCATCCAACAAAATATTCGTGATGCTCGTTTTGCTATCTCTTAGTGAGAAGTCCCCTCTAATATTAAGATCGCTTCCTTTTCCTCTTCCTCTACCTCTTACATTGGTCATTCCTAATCTGAAGTTACGGATGATATATCCAAGTCTTACCACATATTCTGTATTAGCATCTTCGGTTAACGTATGGTTTACCAATCCTAACAATAGCATTCTGTTTTTGTTGTACTGAATACCAAACTGCATATTGTTTCTCATTGTAACATCAATCCCGATAAGCGGTGAGAATGATTCAACATAACCAACCTGAGAGAATGTGTAAGGATTGATAAAATCTCCATTTACATCTAATCTCTCTCCCGTAGAAGTTGCATTGTAATAATCGATGCTTGATTGAATTCCCGTTGCTGTATACGTTGCATTGTATGAATGTAAAATATCAAACTTGGAGAATTGCCCGCTGATAATCGGAATATTTTTTAAACCTGAATATGTGATCTTCCAGTTTGGAAGTGGCATTCCAGCTTTTTTAGCATTTCCGATAGGTTTTGCAGATTTACCTTCGACCGCAGCTCTAAATGCAGGGATCAATACATATGCATTAGCAATACTGTAGCCTTGTGTGAATCCATTATCACCTGGTATCCCTAACATGCCTTGAGAAATTGCTCTTGCATTTTCTCGGATCGCCTGATAAACCGCCGCCCCATCTTTAAATGAAGTTTTCAGCAACATTACAGAGTTCGAGTACGTCACAATATCACTTGTAAAGGCATTGTTGAAGCCAAGCGTTTCCGGACGGCTAGGATCATCCACAATAGCATCTACATTATACCCCGATTGAGAAAGGTTTCGGTTATAATTATGCAACGCATTAATATCAATTCTAAATTCGGTAAACGGCATCACTTGCAAGCTCGCCCTTAATTCTTTTGTTGACATTTGAATATAAGGATCCGTCATGTAAGCCGAATTACTCAACCATCCGTTTTCAATAGCCGTTCTTCTGATATCTGCCTGAGATCCCAAAAGGAATCCAAGTGTAGGACCTCCCAATGTCTGACCATACCCATAAAAGTTCGGTGCAGAAAGTAGGCCTGGAAGAACCGTACCATTATTTTCAGAATAACTAACATCTAACTGCTTGAATGAAGTTAAGAAGAAAGCCATACTTTGTAAAACGGTAAGCTTATTTTTGAATTTATAGCTCTTATACTTAAATCTTTTCTTCTCCCATTGTTGCGTGTAAACGTTATTCAATGAATCAATTTCCTGCTTACGTTTCTGAAGTTTTGATGAAATATCTTTGAAATATTTAAACTGACTAAAGAATTTCGGAAAATCTGCAGTTGCCGTTGCCTGAATGACATTCGTATTCTGACCAATAGACCCTAAACTCGCCGGCTTGTTGGTATCCGGATCGATGAAACTCAACATTGAAGTAGATCTTGCATTCCAGTTGTACGTAAATCCGTAGCCTACCTCAGCATCAATAAAATCTAAATATGGTAGATACTGGAACGGCAATTTATAATTCAGCTGAACTCTGTGGTTGTAAAGAACCGGCCTACCCGATCTGAATACATTTCCAAAGATTGCGCTGTTATCCATTGTGTTTACATCTACATTATCATTCAACGTTCTGGTTGCCGAGTTGATTTCTAATTTCAGTGATTTTGTAAAGTTGAATCCTAAACCATACTGCCATCCGAAGTAGAAGTTTCTGTTTCTGATCGCTCCGAAATCATCCGCTACATTTCCGCTTAAAATAGATTCAATATTTCTAAATTCAAGCTCGTTGTAATTTCTATCAATTTCAGTTCTGAAAGACAATCTTGTAGGAATTGGGTTGATGTTAAATTCTTTTGCCCACTTCAGATACTTCGTAGACTTCGCCGTATCGCTGATCATTTTATTGAAAGGCTTCAGAACCCAAGGCTTGAACGTATAGTTGTAATCTACATATCCTCTCAGATATTGTCTGTAATTTCTTTTCGTATAAATATCTCTGTAGTAATCATCATTGTAAACTGCCGTTACAGAAACGTTTTCTATATCATAGAACTTGGGTTTCTTATTAGCATTTACTCTTTCTTTATGCATATTCACAACACCGATACTTCTTTGCTGCGTGTACGTTCTTGCTACTTTTTTCAGCTGTTCTTTGTTGGCTGCTTTGCTAAATTCAACATCGGTATCCAAAGGATTGTATTTCGGATCTTCGATGGTTTGTGAATAAGAATAATTCAACGGAATCTTCACCCCTGTTTTTTCAGGAAGCAATTTATCTACATTCACCGCCGCATTAATACTGAAGGCCGATTGTGTAGACTGGCTTCTCTCGGCAGGTTTAGAATCTATATTTCCGAAACCAACCGAAGTATAAGATGCGCTTGTATTAATAACCGCAAAATCTCCTAAGTTGAAATTTAAACTTGCATTTCCTGCGTAACCTCCATCATTTTCAATTTCTGAAAGACGAATTTCGTTTACCCAAAGCGTTCTACGTATTGATGATGTTCCTGCATTTCGAACACCAATCACTATTGTAGTTACATTTCCTAAACTCGGGCGACCTTTAATATAGATTTTCTTAAAATTATCTCCAGAATCAAATGCAGGATCCTCAACCCTTTCAGAAATTTTAGTAGGTTTATCTTTATCTCTTCTGATTTTAGCATCAACAAAGTCTTGAATATTTAGATCAACATTATTTTCTAGTGGCCATATTTCTAAAGGAGTTGTGGCCATTCTTGGAGTAATATGTAAAGCTGCTTCATATTCATAGTAGTTGTCTGTAGCATCATTACCGAAACGGATGAAAAATTTAGTCTTTGGATCGAGACCATTCTCTCTTTCCATTAAATCTTCCGCATGAACAAAAAGTTTTAACTTTTTATATCTTCTCATATCTAAGCTAGTATTCTTAAATACACCACGGGCTTCTGCCTGAGGCAATGGATCAACTTTCATATATAATGAAGATTCATTTTGTCTTTGAGCACCAGCATTTCCACTTAACACCTGTCTGTCAATTCCCGGGGGCAATACATAAGGAGGCTGATTTAAAGCATTTTCCTCGATATTTACACTTCCTATTTCAACTTTTGAATTATCTACAGATGATTGTCCTTCATTTTTAGCTGGATCAGGAGTTATTGAATTCTCTGTAAATTTAGCAATATTATTAGGGTAAGTTCTCCAATCAGATCTTACCAAATCCATTGTTCCGAATCTCAAAGTTGAAGTCTGGTCAAACCCAGTTAGCATCATTCTTGCAAATCTTACATTATTCAAAACCTCATCCTTATGATCACCTTGCGTCTTATCATAATTTTTAACCGGAATTCTGAATAAATACCATTTCACATCCGCAGACTGACCATTTTGGAACTGAGCTTTTACTATTTTTTGATCAACAATTTTATTGTCTAATCCCGATGCTAAACTTGCCTGATCCAGTTTAATTTCATATTCATTATAACTTTCTGTTTGATCTAAGTTGTAATCTTTGTTGATATCTTCTGCATCCGGCGTTTGCGTAGCAACCTCCAGAGAATTTGCCTGCGAGTTTCCTTCCGGGTTTCTAAAGTATTTATATCTCTGCACAACCGACGCTGCCTGACTTCCCGTAAATTTATCCGAAAGATAGAATACAAAGTCATCCACAGCAGGGTCAGCAAGATTAGTAACAGGGTTTACGAAAGTATTTCCGAACCTCATCGCTTCCTGATCTGAGCTTAAACCATCATACCCCAAATCCTGCATCAATCTATCATCACCTTCACTCGAGAAAGCATATAAAATCGGCGGCTGTTTTGGCTGAGTTCCCCAGTTTGAACTTGTCGTAGTAGATGGTGTAGAACCTGTTGGCAATCCGTTTTCATACTGCATATATCCGTCTTTCAAAACATCCTCGGAAACGTTTCCTAAGTGAAGTAATAATTTAGGATCAGCTCCAAGAGTTCCTCCATCCGCATAAGGATCCATCAACCAGAATTCAACATATTCAATATTAGAATTAATAAAGTTTGAAACGCTGATCGGCCTCATAATACCCGCCCATCTCTGCTGAGTCGTTTCGCTGTTCGGATTTACGTTATAAGGACCTTTTTCTTGTGGATAATACGAAATATCGAAAGTATTGGTATACGTTTGTTCACCTGCAACGAAATCTCTGTTGTTATAGATCTCAGAATACATTACCCTTCTCGAAGCGTGGTTGGAAACCGACTGTGGCGTTATACCATTTGGCGCTCTTCCCGCCACTCCCCAGAATCTTGAATCAATATTATACCAAGATAATAATCCTCTTCCGTAACCTTCTGTAAGATCGTTTGTTTTTCCAGCTCCGGCAAAAACACCACCTGATTTTTCAGGCTTTGATGCTAAGCTCCAAGCTAAAGGTTCTTTTAGTGAAATTTTAGAAGTGGTTTGTTCAAAATCATCAATATAAGACTGGTCATTGGTTCCTTTATTCAATCCCGGAAGCAAGTAAGCTGCTTCCATTTTGAAGTTTAGATTCGATGGTGCTTCTGTTTTCACCATCGGAATTTTATTGGTAAGTCTTGTAAGGAAAGGCAACTGATTATTATACATCATGTTGATTCCCGCCATGGTATTGCTTACCGCTTCCTGACCATAATTTACTTTTTGGGTAAGTGGCTGTTCAGAATATCTTACAACCGTTCCACCCAATGTAAAGTTTTCGTTGAACTTTCTTTCTAAGTTGATTCCGAAGAAGCTTTTTCTTTGCGTATTAAAGGTTAACTGATTTTCTAATGAAATATTAATCGCCTGCCCAGACTGTTTTACCTGCTCATTGATAATGGTAACGGTTCCCAGCATATAGTCAACGGTATAGTCAACTCCTTCGGTTAACTGTACGCCGTTTGCTGAAACTTTTACCGAACCTTGAGGCACGTTTACCGCACCTAAAGAAATACCTTGCCCCTGAGTTCCTTTGTAACGTCCTTCAATCGTATATCGCTGAGCCAAATTACTTGAAGAAGCAACCTGCTTTTGTTGGCTATACAAATCTGAGAAAACGTACTGAGGATCATTACTTCCCAAAACCTGAGCCATATACGAACCGAATGGCTGCGCTTTCGTAAAGATCACTCTTCCACTTTCTGGCCTAATGGTAATTCCGTTGACAAAGTCGAAAATACCATCCCCCGTAGTGCTTCCGTTGTTCTGTAAATCTCCATTTACATTCAGACGATCCCAGTTGAAGAGTTTTAACAAGTTAATATCCTTAACGGTAGTATCCGGAAGATAATTTACTTTACCTCCTGTTTTAGGATCTCTGTAGAATACATTCAAAATAAATCCATCCTGATTCACCTGGCTTGCGTCCATAGAATAGATGTTTTTCATCATCAAATCCCACATTGGCGATGCCGTATTGATCGTAGAGTTCGGTCTTAATACTTTCGTAATAAGCACAGGGCTCTCTTCTGAGAATTCCCCAACTTTATAAACCTTTTCACTTCCGCTCATCGTATAAGAGTACGAAACTGCTAAAAGCTGATTGTCATTCAATCTTTGGTTTAATGAAATATACCCTAACTGCGGCTGGAAAATAAACTCGTTTGAATTTAATCTTCTTGCTTTTGTATTGTAGATAAAATGTTCACCATTTTGGTAAGGGTCGGTGCTTCCTGGAAAAGTTTGTCCCTGGAAAGTTCCCGCATAATTTTTCCCCTGCTCTCTCGTTCCCATAGCATTGGAAACAGCTGTATAAAGGCCGTTTTGAGAGTTATCTGGAAAGCCTGCCGCAACTTCACCCAAATCTCTAATCCCGACAATACTTTTTTGGTTCTGCAGATTACTGTTCCCTTGATCGAGTACCCAAACTTCAATTCTTGTAATATTAATTTTAGAATTAAGCTGAGGGTAATTAATTAAAGCATTATCATAGTTTTTTAAGAAATAATGATCTAAGAAGTAGTGCTGATTGTCTTCATAGTCCAAAGCATTGAACTTAAAGGTATTCATCACACCTCCTCCCTGAACAACGATATTTCTAGCCTCCCCTCTTTGTTGGGAAAGCACCACTGTTCCGTAAGTCTTCCCAAGCTGGAATTCAGTTTTAACCCCAAATAAAGACTCAGAACCACGAATCAAACTTGTGGAAAGCGGCATATTCACATTACCGAATTCTACCCTTTTAATAATCTTATCTTCTCCGCCGGCATTGGGTGCATTTACATCATTCAAGCCTTTTTGCTGAAGATCTTTCCAGCTTCCTTTGGCCTGCCAAACGAGGTTCATTCTGTTTTCAAACGCAAAACCACTTTGGGTATCGTAGTTAGCCTTCAATTGCAAATTTTCCCCTACTTTACCCAACAAACCCAACTGAATTCTCTGATCTATATCAAAGGTAAAACTCGTTCTGTTTTGTGGTAAAATAAGCGGATTGTCTATCTTTTGGTAAAGACCTGCGAGATCGAAAGAAGCATATCCTGATGGGATAATTTCAATTTTGTTACTTCCGAAAATGGTTTCAAAAAGCTTATTTCGAATCATTAATGAAGGAATCAAACCTTTTTTGGCAGCATCTCCTTTATCTTTCCTGTAAAGTAAGCTGTATTTGTCTGATTTTTCTTTATAATAAGCCTTTGTTTGCGAGGCCATCATAAATTCTTTATAATCTTCGGGAGACATTGCCGTAGGTGGCCCCGTAATTGTATTACCTACCTTAGGATATACGTAGTACATACCCGTTTTTATGTCGTAAAACGCCTCATAGGTTGTAGGGTCAGCAAGCTGATAATCCTTCTTTATGATTGCAGTATCACGCACTGGTGCTGCTGGACGCCTCTGTGCAAATGTATTGAATGAAATACACAGGAACGACAGGAACAAAAATATTTTCAGATACTTATTATTTTCCACCAAATGTTAAATGTTTTTTAAAATTTGTTTCACCAATTCCTCTACCGAGATACTTGGATTTTGTTTTATTATTCTGTCTGCAAGCTTCTCGCTCATACGTTTCGGAATACCCAAAACTTCTAATGCAGATAACGATTCTTCCTTGATTTTATTATCTACAAACGTAGAAATATTTTCATCCGGATTGCTGAATTTCTGTACCTTATCTTTAAGGTCTACAATAATTCTTTCAGCAGTTTTAGCACCGATACCTTTCGCTTTTTGAATCACTGCGCTGTTCTTGGAAAGTATGGCAGCAGCAATCTCATCAAGACTTAAAGTTGATAGCAAAATAAGAGCGGAAACAGCACCCACGCCATTAACGCTTATTAACAGATTGAACATTTCTTTTTCCGAACGAGTATTAAACCCAAAAAGTAAATGCGCATCTTCTCGAATAATTTGTTGAATAAAAAGGAAAGTCTCCTTATTTAAAGTCAGTGTCTGTGAGGTCATTAGGCTAATACCTACATAGTAACCAACTCCTTGTACGTTGATTACTGCGTAAGTAGGCGTAAGTTCCTGAACATTGCCTTGAAGTGAAAATATCATTATTAATTTTTAAAACTCCCAAATATAGCAAATTAAACTAATTAATATTTTCATTTAACACAGGAATGCTTTTTAACTTAATTTTAGGTGATGATTTTAAAGATTTTACGAAAAAACAAAAGACTTCAAAATTTTGAAGTCTTTTTTGATAGGCTGGAAGTGGGAAGATTGAGGCTGGAAGTATTTTCGGTTATCACAGCCACGCATCGAATGATGTTTTAAAATGAAACCTTTTTAAATTTCAAACCTACTCTCCTTGTCTCTTTTCACTTTTTACTTGCCTCTTTATTTAATTCAAATCAATATTAGTATAATCATGGATTACGAAAGTACAACCGTTGTCCATCAATTCTTCTTCGGAATGCGTAGTTGTAATTCCAACGACTTTTAAACCTGCATCTTTTGCAGATTTTATTCCGCCCATTGAGTCTTCAACGGCTAAGGTATCTTTTCCGTCGACCTGTAATTTTTCAACCGTTTTCAGGAAAATATCAGGATTCGGTTTTCCTTTTAAAACCTCGATTCCGCCTGTGATTTCGTCAAAATAATTTTTGATATTCAATCCTCCTAAAATAAAATCAATACTAGCAGGAATTCCCATAGTGGCAAGACCAATTTTGATGTTATTTTGTTTTAATTTTTGAAGAAAAGGAGTTAATCCATTTACTTCTTTAATGTGTGGTTGATATAAATTCTGATAAGCATTTTCTTTTGCCAATCCCAACTCATGAATTCTTTCTTTAGACAAATCATTTCCAAAAAAACGGATAATCATTTCGTCCAGCGTTCCATGGTTTTGAGCTGAGAAGTTTTCAGGCTCTATCATAATTCCGTATTCCTTTAAAAATACGATCCAGGATTCTTCATGATAAGGGATGTTATTTACCAAAGTTCCATCCATATCAAAAATAATCGCCTTTGCATTAAAATTCATCTTTTTTCTATTTGTATTTAAAGTTAAAATTAAAAACCTTCAAGGTTTTGAAGTCTTGAAGGTTTAATAAAGCTTAATTTATTTTTATTTTTTCTCTCTTCTCTGAGCATCAAGAACAGCAACCGTTGCTAAGTTTACGATCTCATCAACGCTTGAACGCATCTGTAAAACGTGAACCGGCTGACTTAGTCCCATCAAGATTGGTCCGATAACCTGAGCTACTTTCATTCCTCTGATGATTTTGTAAGATAAATTTGCAGATTCCAAATTCGGGAAAACAAAGGTATTTGCCGGAGTATTTCCTAATTTTGAGAAAGGATAATCGCTTAAATGATCTGCATTCATCGCAAAATCTGGCTGAATTTCTCCATCCACAATCATTTTCGGGAATTTTTCGTGAAGAATACTTACTGCTTTTGCTACTTTTTTAGAAGTTTCAGAAATTGCAGAAAAGTTTTCAAAACCTAACATTGCAATTCTTGGTTCAATCGCAAAAGTTTTAACGGTAATCTCAGCCATTTTAGCAATATTTACCAAATCTTCCGCTGTAGGATTTTGGTTGATCGATGTATCGGCGAAGAAAATAGGTTTCTTTTCAGATAAAATCATCATCATTGCCGCTACTTTATCAACTCCTTTATCTTTTTCGATGACTTCTAAAACTGGTCTTAACGTAGAAACATAGTTTTTAGAGAAACCAATGATCAAACCATCTGTATCACCATGTTTCAACATCAATGGCCCGAAATAATCTCTCTGACGAACGAATCTCTTCGCTTTGTACTCGTTCATTCCTTTTCTCTGACGAAGTTTCCAAAGTGTTTCTCTGTATCGTTTTCTGTTTTCTTTTTGATCATCATCGCTTGGATCGATAATCGGCACATCCAACTGGATTCCGAAACGTTCCATTTGCTCTTTGATGTATTTTTTGTTTCCTAGCAAGCTTGGAAAAGCAATACCTTCCTCATAAAGAATCTGAGCCGCTTTTAATACATTATATTCTTCAGCATTTCCTAGAGTGATTCTTTTCGGGTTAGATTTTGCACGGTTCTGCATCATTCTTACCAACTTCTCATCTCTTCCCATTCTGTCAAGAAGCTGATTTTCGTATTCCTCGAAATCTTCGATGGTTTTTCCAGCAACACCACTTTCAATCGCCGCTTTTGCCACAGCGCTTGATACTTTAGTGATCAATCTGTTATCGAATGGTTTCGGAATGAAATACTCTCTACCAAACTGAAGATTCTGAATATTATACGCTAAAATTACAGCTTCCGGCACTGGTTCTTTCGCCAAATCAGCAATGGCGTGAACGGCTGCCAATTTCATCGCTTCATTGATTCCTTTTGCCTGAACATCCAATGCCCCACGGAAAATATATGGGAAACCAAGCACATTGTTTACCTGATTAGGATAATCACTTCTACCCGTTGCCATGATCACGTCTTTACGAGTTTCAAGCGCAAGATCGTAAGCAATTTCCGGATCTGGGTTTGCCAATGCGAAAACGATAGGATTCTCGTTCATGCTTAACAACATTTCAGGAGTCATTACGTTTCCTTTAGACAATCCGATGAAAACATCAGAACCTTTTACGGCATCTTCTAATGTATCGATATCGGTTTCAACAATGAAATCTAATTTTTCAGGCGTAAGGTTTTCTCTTTTATGGTTGATAACTCCTTTACTGTCGCACATCAACACGTTTTCTCTCTTCAGACCTAAAGAAATATAAAGGTTGGTACAAGCAATTGCCGCTGCTCCTGCTCCGTTTACCACCATTTTTACTTCTGCAATATTTTTATTGGCAATCTGCAAAGAGTTGATCAAAGCGGCAGCCGAAATAATCGCTGTTCCGTGCTGATCATCGTGCATCAAAGGAATATCTAATTCTTCTTTTAATCTTTGCTCAATATAAAAAGCTTCCGGAGCTTTAATATCTTCAAGATTGATTCCCCCAAAAGTAGGAGCAATACCTTTTACAATATCGATGAATTTATCCGGATCTTTTTCATTGATTTCGATATCAAAAACATTAATATCTGCGAAGATCTTGAATAAAAGACCTTTCCCTTCCATTACCGGTTTTGAGGCTTCTGCTCCGATATCTCCCAACCCAAGAACGGCTGTACCATTAGAAATAACTGCTACCAGATTTCCTTTTCCCGTGTAATCATAAACTGTTTCCGGCTTGTTGTGGATTTCCATACAAGGAACTGCAACCCCCGGTGAGTATGCCAATGACAAATCTCTCTGAGAAGAGTGTGGCTTTGAAGGGATAACTTCGATTTTTCCTTTAGGTTCGGCTTTATGGTAATCTAACGCGGCCTGATTAAAGTTCTTTTCGTCGCGGTGGGTTTTACTTGACATAGAATTTTATTTTTTGTTTAAAGTATATATTTAATATGGTAATCGACTAAACTTTCTATTGGTTTTTGTACGATTTGCCCCACATTAAGGTTAAGCTCTGCTGCCGCAGAACGTAGAATATTTTCGTAATAATAAGCAATGGAGCCGATAAAACTAACTTCGGCGTCTTTTGATTCTTCATAAGGAAGAACCTGATAATCGAAGAAATTCAGCATTTCTTCGTGCACCATTTTTTGAAGATAAGGATGATCTTTTCTATCGACCACAAATCTGTTGAAGTCTGCAAGAAAGGCATTGGGTCTTGTCTTGTGATACATATTTTTCAGCGCTTCATCAATCGTTAAATTGTATGTTTGGTGAAAATCATCATGAAGATCTTGTGGAAGTTTCTGCATAAAGAATCTTCTCACCAATTGTTTTCCGATAGCGCTTCCGCTTCCTTCGTCTCCCATCAGGAAACCCAATGAAGGTAATTTGATCGTTAAATCTTTACCATCGAAATAGCAAGAATTGGAACCTGTACCCAAAATACAAACGATTGCAGGCTTACCCTGATAAGCAGCATACGCCGCCGCCATAAGATCTTCTCTTACGGTAATTTCTGCATCTAAAAATACTTTGCTTAATTCCTCAACAATGGTATCGCAGTTTTGCTGAACACCACAGCCTGAACCATAGAAAAAGATCTTGGTAATGGAATTTTTAACGGAAGTTAAGCTTGTATTTTTTTCGATTTCCGGAACAATAAGTTCTTTGCTGATAAAATTCGGGTTGAAACCAATGGTTTCCGTTTTCAGGAAAACTTTCTTAAAGTCGTCGAGTATTACCCAATCTGTTTTGGTAGAACCACTATCAACAATAGCAACCATATCTTTCATTTTAGTTTAAGGATGCTAAATTATGAATTTATCTTGTAAGATGTGAGATATTCGACATGACATATATGTTATTTCTGGTCTCGTCGTTGTCTCCTTTATTTTGGAATATTCTTTATTTATTTTAGAAAGCGCTCCTTTTATTTTGGCGCACGTGTGTTTTGGTTTAAATATTTTCATCAGTGTTTTTAAGTTGTTATTATATTTAATTTTGATTTAATATACAAATTTTTAAATTAATGACTAAAACCCTAGCCCCGCTTGAAGCTTTGTTTGAGCTCATTTTTTTGTTTTCGGCTCGGGCTGGCTTTGCCAGCCCGAGCCGAAAACAAAAAAATAGCGAGTGCGGAAAGCGGGAAATAGCTCCTTATAGAGTTTTAGAGTTTTAGAGTTTTATTAAGAAACAAAAAGAAGCACTCGACTGAATGCTTCCATATATTTTAAAATGCATAATGCATTATTAATGTTTTGTTTCAGTTTTTTTATCATTAAACTGTATCAACCAATCTTCGATCTCATCTTCTAAATAAGAGGTCTGAAGTATCATTGCATTGATAAAATCATCCGGCACAGGTTCCCCAGTAGAGTTTTCAAGATTCCAAAGTTCATTGGACATATTTTCATACTCAGAATATACGCGTTTGAAGCGTGTACTTTCTTTTTCTAGTGCTTCAATATTTTTTTGCTGAAGCCGGAATTTTCTGTATTTGTTTTGATTTTTCATACAAATAATGGTAGTTAAGTGGGTAAAAAGCGGTAATAAATTTTTAATTGCAAGACGATGCGCCCAGCTTACAAGATAGAAAAACCAACAGCACAATAAGCTGAAAATGAATTTATTATCAGGTAGTTTCGTTCCGTATTAGTTAGATTAAATTTAGAAATTAATTTTAATTCACAAAAATATTTAACATCTTTTTTTAAGGGTTTAACATATAGTTATAAATTTGCACATCATATATATTAGATGAAAGAATTAGTACTACGTCATAAACAGATTTTATTCTTCATCATTGCAGGAGGACTGAGTGCAGTGGTTGAAATCGGGAGTTTTAAAACCTTCAGCACGCTTCTTCCTCAGATATTTCCGCATGAGCCGGATTATCATGGAATACATTATCCTCTCAGTAATATCTTTTCTACAAGTTGTGGAATCATCACCAATTATTTCCTGAGCATCTGGTTTGTTTTTGAAAGAGGAAAACATTCGAAGAGAAAAGAATTTGCTTATTTTATTTTAGTATCATTTATTTCGACCTTATTTAGTCTTGGTTTCTTCCAGATATTTTACAGTTGGATATTTAAAGATAATATAGATCTTGGGTTTTATACGTTAAGTCCGGAAATGATTAGTAAAATTGCTGCAATTTTATTAGTTTCGGTTCTGAATTATTCGGTGAAAAAGAAAGTAATTTTTAATGGATAACGTGTGGGAAAGATCTTAAATTATTTTTGGAGATTTTGGTTGATATTGTTGGCATTTGTTTTAACAATCATTTTTGGGATTCCGGTTTATATCTTATCGTTTAATAAAAAGCATTATAAATATGCTTATCAATTCATCCGCTTCTGGAGCTACGGAATGTTCTACGGAATGGGTTTACGGTATGAGCTCATCAACCTTTCAGATCAAATGATAGATAAGAACACCCAATACGTTATTATCTCTAACCATACTTCGATCATGGATATTATGCTTACCTGTATTCTGTATCCGCACCACCCGATTTGCTTTGTTGGAAAGAAAGAGTTGGTAAAGATCCCGATTTTTGGAACCATATATAAAAGGATATGCGTAATGGTAGACCGAAGCAGCGCAAGAAGCCGCGCAGATGTGTACCGAAGATGTGCCGAAAAAATGGAGGAAGGGAACAACATCGTTATTTTTCCTGAAGGTGGTGTTCCGGATGATACTTCTGTAATTTTAGATGAATTTAAAGATGGTGCATTTACACTTTCTTCGAAACATAATTCCCCAATCGCAATTCACACTTTTATCGGATTAAAGGAAATTTTTCCGTTTGATAACTCAAAAGGTTATCCGGGTAAAGTAAAAGTATATTTTAACGGAATTTTACCCGCTTCAGATTCCCCGAAAGAACTGAAAACAAGGGCTTTTGACGAAATAAAAAAAACTTTGGTAGATCACATTAATTAAAAGAAATAATATATATTTGTTGTTAAGAAATTTTTAACAAACATGTCAAATTATTCAAAGCAAACTAATTGGGGGCAATTTATTCCATTAGTTACTGTATTTTTTTTCTGGGGCTTTATTGCGGCAAGTAATGACATCCTGATCCCGGTTTTCAAAAAGGCATTTAATTTAACCCAAACCGAAAGTATGCTCGTACAAATATGCTTTTATGTGGCATATACGGTAGGTTCTTTAATTTATATGGCGGTTTCAAAAGGATTGAAACAAGATTTAATTAATAAAATCGGCTACAAAAACGGGCTTATCATAGGTCTTCTTATTTCAGCAGCTGGTACTTTATTGTTTTATCCAGCAGCCAATATGGGATCGTTCCCACTCATGATCGCCGGTCTTTTCATTGTAGGACTTGGATTTTCCTTACAGCAGATTGTTGCCAACCCATTGGCTATTGAAATAGGGCCTGCAGAAACAGGATCTCAGAGATTAACAATGGCTGGAGGTATCAACAACTTAGGAACAACGATAGGACCACTTATTGTTTCTTTCGCCATCTTCGGATCGGCTACCGCAGCCAGTACAGATATAAGTATTGAAAGTGTGAAAGTACCATACCTTATTTTAGGTGCCGCTTTTGTTTTGGTGGCCATTATGTTGAAGTTTTCTTCTCTGCCATCGGTAACGCCAACAAATATTGAAAATACAGAAGATTCTACTCCTGGAGAACACCGAAAATCGGCTTTCCATTATCCACAGTTGATTATGGGGATGATCGCGATCTTTGTTTATGTAGGTGTTGAAGTTTCCACAGCAAGTAATCTTCCTGCTTATATGGAAAAAGATCTTGGCTTTGAAACTAAAGATGTTGCTCCGTACATATCATTATATTGGGCTTCGATGATGATCGGCCGTTGGACCGGCGCTGTTGATGCGTTTGATTTAAGCGCAGGATTTAAAAAGATTTTAAGATTTTTAGCACCTTATCTAGCTTTTGCAGTATTCTTATTAGTAAATGCAATTGCGCATCATGATTTGAAACCTTTCTATGTATATGGTTTAATTATCATCGCCATGATTATCTGTGATATTTTAAGTAAAGGAAACCCTGCGAGAATGTTACTTATTTTCTCTGTAGCCGGAATTGCCGCTTTATTAATTGGTATGTTTACAAAAGGAATGGTTTCCGTATACGCTTTCACAAGTGTCGGATTATTTTGCTCTACCCTTTGGCCATGTGTTTTTGCTTTAGCAATCAATGGTTTAGGAAAACACACCAATCAAGGTTCAGGCTTGCTTGTCATGATGATCATGGGAGGTGGGATTGTAAGTTTGATTCAGGGATATGTGGCAGATTTGGCAACGATTCACGTAAGTTATATCGTAGGTGTTATCTGTTTTGCTTATCTTGCATTCTATGCGATCCGAGTTACCGGAATTTTAAAATCTCAGGGAATTGATCTTGATAAAATCACCAAAGGAAGTGGTCATTAAGAATACAAAAATAATATATAAGAAGAGATTTTGGGCAGGTTTATTACTTGCCCAATTTCTTTTGTTCTTTATCTTCTCCAAACTGAAATTCATGATTTCTTTCTTTGAGTATTTTTTCGAAATTCAGAAGAGTTTTCATCAGATCTTATTTTCATGGATTCCGTTTTCGATGGGCGATGTTTTATATGCTTTATTGGGAATTTTTATTCTCTATTTCATTATTACATCTTTTAAAAAGAAAACCCGAAATAAAAGTCTTTTAAAGTTATTGATTGGCATTAATTCATTCTACTTTATTTATCAGATTTTTTGGGGAATGCTGTATTTCCAAACTCCAATTATTGCTAAACTTAAAAAAGGAAACATTTCAGACACTTCGCTGGAAAGAAGAAAAGAATTAGCTTTAAAGTATCTTGAAAAATGTAAAGCCACTCGAAAACTTGTCAGTCAAGATAAAAACGGGATTTTCATTGTGACAGATTTAAAATCGATACAAAAAGAAATTCTCTATCAACAATCACAACTCCCGAGTTTTATTTCCAGTAAAAAAGCTCCACAGATCAACTCTTTTAAACCTAGTCTGTTTAAAAATATCATGAGCTTTACTGGAATTTTGGGATATTACAATCCGTTCACCGCAGAAGCACAATATAATTCTGAATTACCTTCTACTTTTCTTCCTTTTACTTCAGCACACGAAAGTTCGCATCAATTGGGCTTTGCAAGAGAGCAAGAAGCCAATTTTGTAGGTTATTTAATAGGAGTACATTCTCAAAATCTCGATCTGAGATATAGCACAGAATATTATACTCTGAAAAGTTTGTTGAATTCAATTGCGTATGAAGATGAAAACTTTGTAAAAAATGCTTTAAAAAATTATTCTCAGGAAATGAAAAAAGACAGATTGTACGAAAGAGCATTTATTTACAAACACCAAGGCTTATTAGATGACTTTTTTGGATTTACTAACAATCTGTTTTTAAAGAGTAATCAACAGGAAGGTTCTGTCACTTATTCTTATTTCATTGATTTATTACTTCACTACGAAAAATAGCCTAAAAAACAAAAGAATCGTATCAGGCGATACGATTCTAAAAACACAAATGATGAAAAAAAATTTATTACCTTGACTTGTTCCCTCATTCAAGGCGTTGTAAAAGTACAACATATTTTGTAATTACAAAAACATTTTACTTCTTTTTTAAAACTTTATGAAAACTTTAAGAATTTTTAAGTAGATGTACAACAATCATTGAAAATCTCACAGTTGAATGACATTCTTAAAAACATTATAATTAATGATAAAAAATCATTCGATATGTAAATTTAACTACAATAATTCACAAAATCAAACAAATGTTTGATTTTGTGTTTTTCTTATATACTCAAATTGAGATAGATCGTGAAATTGAAAATATTTTGATCTTAATAAAAATTTAAACTAAATGTTCTTAAATCAATTTAAATTAAAAATCCTACTACAACAATTAAACCTTTAACCAACTCAATTTTGAGTATTTTGAAAGAAAAGGGTTTTATAGTAACGATGTAGATAATCATTTCAAACAATCTCTGATCAGAAACAAATATTCTGTTGACATGCATATGAAATAGGCTTCGGACAATGCTTTCCAGCATTTTGCCTTCTGCTTTAGAAAGGATATTTTGTATTGAGAATTCGCTTTCTTTTAAATTCTTTTTTATTAAATTTTTGAAATCTACAAAATCTTCCGGTTCCAGAAAATCAACATATTTGGGCTTGAAAGTTCTGTATTTATATTCAACCTTAAAAATTGACAAAAAAAGGATTGAAATTGATCATAATATTATTGAATTTGACTTCTCAAGAAAGAAATCACTTTTTTCACTGAACTTATAATTTAAATAACACTTTATTTATCCAACAATAAATAAGCACTTAATTTCCATCAAATCCAAAATAAATACAAATATTCCCCTTACTCACACACCTTAAAACACACTAAAAACATAAAATAAATAAAAAAACACTACACGTTAAACCATTGAAAACAAATGAATTACCTCTAAAACATTTCTAAATTTATAAATCTAGAGTAGCTTTTCTTTTTTCACACAAGAGTGTTGTGTATGTTTGCAATGGGTAAAGACACAACTAATAATTTTTTATTTTTTACACCGGTAAAAAATAATGAAACTCAAATGAATCACAAAACGTGGGAATGCATTTCTAGATTATTTAATAGTTAGAGATGGTTCAACAAAAAGGAGGAATTTTTTCCTCCTTTTATATTTAATTCACGGCAATTTGCAACAAATTATTAACGATTTTAAATAATTTATTAAAATAAGTCACTTGTAAAAGAAAAATATTTGTTTTTTTAAAACATCTGCGTATTTTAGTTGAAAATATTAACATGATCTTCGATAAACTAATACACTACTTAAAACTAGATAAACAGGAGTTTTTGTTCCAGTTTAATTCTCACCCCAATTATCCGTCTGCTTTGGCATTTAGTGATACTTTAAATTTTATGGGCGTACGAAATGACGCCTACGAACTGGAAAAACAATATTGGGATGAACTGCCAGAAGAATTTATTGCCATTGTTGATAATTCTTTTTCGTTAGTAAAAAAAACAGGAAATAATTATTCAATATATTCAGAAAAGGCGAAAACTTTAAACAAAACAGAACTTCATAAAAGCTCAACAGATTTTGTACTTTTATTTGAGAAAACAGAAAATGCAGAAAGTAAATCTGGGCTGAATATAAAACCTCTTCTCTACCTTGCTTTAGCTCTCATCGCTGCATATACTTTATTAACACATACCTGGTATCAAAGTATTTTTAACCTACTTTCTCTTGCGGGAGTTTATATTTCTTTGGAAATTTTTAATCAAAAATTCGGAAATACATCAACGGTTATCGGAAGCATTTGTGGAGATACAGTCGGCGGAAAACAGGCTGTAAATTCTTGTAATAAAATAATCACACAGGATAAAACCAGCATTTTAGGGCTAAAATTTTCCGACTTTTCATTAATTTATTTCATAGGAATTACCATTTTGGGATTATTCCTTCCGTCAACATCATACATCATTAAAGGATTTACCTTTGTTTCCGTTTTAGCTATCGGATATTCACTTTACATTCAAGGATTTGTAGAAAAAACATTTTGCAGAGTCTGTCTATTGATTATTTCGGTGTTAGTTGCTCAACTGGTCATCAGCTTTCTATTGTTTGAAAATGTATTTATTGAAATAAAAACGGTTTTATTAAGCCTTGTTTTATGGATTGCCACTTTTACATCAATCCTTTATCTAAATAATACACTTGAAGAAAAAGAAAAATTACAAAAATCGAATGCTAAAAATTTAAGATTCAAAAGAAATTACGACTTATTCAAAGGGCAATTGCTGGAAAACGAAAAAATTGCTTTTCAGGATAATCAAACATTTTCATTGGGAAATCCTGAAGCTAAACTTCATATTTCGATTGTTTCCAATCCTTACTGCGGTTTTTGTAAAGACGGACACAAAATTGTGGAAGATATTGTAAAGAAATATCCAAACGAAATTTCAGCACAATTAAGATTCAATTATTTTCCAGACAGAAGCCCGGAAAAATACACCGGATTAATATCAGATTTCGTTCACATTTACAAAAACAAATCTCATAAAGAGTTTCTTGAAACTGTTGAAGAATGGTTTGAAACTAAAAATGAAGATCAAATTCATGCAAAATCCGGAAGAGGAGATCATGCTGAAGACCTTAATCCGATTATTGAAATGTCCAAAGACAATACAAATAACGGATTGAATTTTACCCCTATCATTATTATTAATGGTCATCAATTCCCAGATAAATACGATCGCGAAGATATCTGGTTCTTTATTGATGAATTATTGTACGATGATGAATTGTAGAAATTAATTTTTTGTAATTCAAACTAAACTAAATCAAATAACATATAAATTAGAGGCTATATATGTATAGTCTCTAATTCTACAAGAGTTAATGAAGAAAAAATTCCCTAATTACATCCAGCCAGACTCCAAAGATTGCGGACCAACCTGCCTGAGGATTGTAAGTAAATATTATAAAAGAAGCATCTCTTTACAACAGATTCGTAACCTTTCTGAAACCACAAGAGAAGGAAGCAGCTTGCTTGGTTTGAGCGATGCCGCCGAAGATCTTGGATTTCGCTCACTGGGTGTGCAAATCGATTTTACAACACTTAAAGAAGAAGTTCCGATGCCGTGTGTTGTGCATTGGAACAAAAATCACTTTGTGGTCGTTTACGATGTAGATAAAAATGATAAAGTATATATTTCAGATCCCAGCTATGGGCTTATAACTTATACCAAAGAAGAATTCATCAAAAGTTGGATTGGTGAAAATGCCAACGAAAATACCGAAGAAGGAATTGCCTTAATTCTTGAAACAACTCCTGCATTTTTCCAGACAGAATTTGAAGAAGAAGAAAGCAAAGCCAGTTTTTCATTTCTTTCAAAATATTTGTTGAAATATAAAACACTTGTTATACAATTAGCGATTGGGCTTTTGGCAGGCAGTTTACTTTCTTTAATATTCCCTTTTCTTACCCAAAGTATTGTAGACGTCGGAATTCAGAATCAGGATTTAAATTTCATCTACCTTGTTTTGCTTGCCCAAATCATGCTTTTCTTAGGAAGAATGGGAATAGAAATGATCCGCAGCTGGATTTTATTACATCTTTCAGCAAGAATCAATATTTCGATCATCTCAGATTTTTTTATCAAATTAATGAAGCTGCCCATCAGTTTCTTTGATACCAGAATGACGGGAGATATCATGCAGAGAATCAACGATCACCATAGAATTGAACAGTTATTAACGAGTTCTTCTCTTAATACATTATTTTCTTTGGTGAATCTTATTATTTTCAGCATCGTATTGTTGATGTATGATTATCAACTATTTATAGTTTACATCATTGGAGCAGCGCTATACATCGGCTGGATTACTTTCTTCCTTAAAAAAAGAAAAGAATTAGATTATAAAAGATTCTCACAGGTTTCTCAGGAGCAAAGTAAGGTGATTGAGCTCATCAACGGAATGCAGGAAATCAAAATGCATAACGCCGAAAAACAAAAACGTTGGGACTGGGAGTTTCTTCAGGTGAAATTATTTAAGCTTAGAATAAAATCTCTTTCGCTAGAACAATGGCAATCTGTGGGTGGAAATTTTATCAACCAAATGAAGGATATTCTGGTAAGTTTTTTATCTGCTAAACTAGTTTTAAGCGGAAATCTTACATTAGGGATGATGCTTTCCGTTCAATATATTATCGGACAATTGAACAGCCCTTTGCTACAATTAATAGATTTCATCAAACAAACCCAGGATGCTAAAATTTCGTTGGAAAGATTAGGTGAAATTCATGATAAAGATGATGAAGAAAATAAAGATGAACAATACGTTCATGAAGTTCCTCAAAAGGACATTGAGATCTCAAATGTTTCCTTCAGATATATTGGTTCGGATGTTTTTGTTTTTGAAAATTTAAACTTAAATATTCCTTATCAAAAAACCACAGCCATCGTTGGAGCCAGCGGAAGCGGAAAAACCACTCTTTTAAAATTATTAATGAAATTTTATGAGCCCAACGAAGGTGAAATTAAAATTGGCAATACAAAATTAAACAGTGTTTCGCCAAGATTTTGGAGAGATCACTGCGGCGTCGTAATGCAGGAAGGTTATGTTTTCAATGATACTATTGCCAATAATATTGCTATTGGAGAAGATCATATCGATAAACAAAAATTAAGAAAAGCTGTAGAAATTGCCAATATTAAAGACTTTGTGGAAAGTTTACCGCTAAGTTACAATACCAAAATCGGGAATGAAGGCGTAGGTGTAAGCGGTGGTCAAAAACAAAGACTTTTCATTGCGAGAGCCGTTTATAAATCTCCAGAATACATATTTTTCGATGAAGCAACGTCTGCATTAGACGCCAACAACGAAAAAGTGATTATGGAAAATCTAGAACAGTTTTTTAAAGGCAAAACGGCAGTGGTCATTGCGCACAGACTTTCTACTGTGAAGCATGCCGATAAAATCATTGTTTTAGACAAAGGAAAATTGGTAGAAGAAGGCAACCATGCAGAATTGGTAGCTTTAAAAGGTGAATATTACAGACTTGTAAAAAATCAGTTAGAACTTGGAAACTAAAAAAGATATACTCGATAATATAGAACTTCGTTCTGAAAGCGTTCAGGACATTCTTACCCAGCCGCCACATTGGATGATCCGATGGGGAAATAGTGTCATTTTCATTATTCTTATTTTAATTTTGATCATGAGCTACATTATAAAGTATCCCGAATTTATTGCGGCTCCCATTGTGGTTACTTCACAAAACCCACCTGAAAAAATTGAAGCAAGAAACAATTTAAAAATTGAAAAAATTCTTATCAAAGATCATCAGGATGTAAAAAAAGATCAGGTTTTAATGGTAATGCAGTCTACGGCTAATTATACCGATATTTTAGCCTTAAAAAAATATGTGGATAATATGACTCCCAACAACCTTTATTCTTTCCCTGTAAGTGAGGTTTCGCACTTCAAACTGGGCGAGTTGCAGGGAGATTATAATAATTTTGCTAAAGCTTTTCAGGATGAGCAGCTTTTTACAAGACTACAACCTTATGCACCGGAAAATATTGCCGCCAACCAAAGTATTTCCGAATATCGAGGAAGAATTATCAACTTGAAACAACAAAAAATTCTGGAGCAGGCTAAATATGATCTTACACGAAAAAATTATCAACGTTCTCAGGAACTTTTTAACCAAGGTGTGATTGCTTCCGTAGAACTTGAAAACGAAAAAATAAAATATCTGCAGGCTCAGCAAAATGTGGAAAACATTAATATTTCTTTGTCTCAGATGGAAGAGGCTATTTCAAATTTCAACAAAACAAAAAGCGGAGCTGCCATTAATACTGAAAAAGATAAGATTACCTACTCTTCTCAAACACTTCAATTATTTGAGCAGTTAAGAAAATCGTTGAAACAATGGGAGCAAACTTATCTCATCATTTCTTCAACAGATGGGATGGCTAGTTTTCAGCAGTTTTTTGGTGAAAATCAATTTGTAAAAATGGGTGATGCCATTGTTTCTATTCTTCCGAAAAATAAAGATAAATTAGTGGGAAGAATGTCTGTTCCTGCTACCAATTCGGGAAAAGTAGTTCCTGGAGAAAAAGTTTTAATTAAACTAGACAATTATCGTTATCAGGAATTCGGAATCGTTAAGGGTAAAGTTCAAAATATATCTCTTTCGCCCGATAAAGACGGAAATTATTATGTAGACATTGTTCTTCCACAAGGATTAAAAACATCTTACAATAAAAATTTAACTTTTGATAAAGAACTTCGTGGAAGCGCCGAAATTGTAACCCAAGATTTAAGGCTAATTGAGAGGTTTTTCTATCAAATACGACAATTATTAGGCTATCAAGTTTAAACTAGTATAAAGCCCGTAAAATAACTTTTACGGGTTATTTTTTACGCGATAGTTATAGCTTAATTTTTGAAAATTATTTTTTGGGTATTAATAAAACTGTTGTGATTAGTGATATTGATTTTTAGATTTTAGATTAATCACAAAGAGTCATAGAGGTTTTATTTGCAACAAAACTGAGAAACAATATTAATTGCTAATTGCTTTTTATTTATAGCCACAAATAAACCAATATTAATGCAGAAAGTAAATCTCTAAATTTTTGTTTGAATTCTACGTATTGAAAATGAGATTTAGAAAAATTATCGAAATATATAAAAACAAAAAACCGAAACAAATGTTTCGGTTTTTCTCGCTATTGTAGCGAAGACGGGAATTGAACCCGTGACCTCAGGGTTATGAATCCTGCGCTCTAACCAACTGAGCTACCTCGCCGTTTTGGTGGTGCAAATATAGAAAATATATTTGAACCTCCAAAATTATTTTAACTTAAAATATTCTAAAACATCGCCAACATGATCTGGCTTGCTGATTATCTTATTGTTAGCATCTAAAATAAAATACGTCGGAGTTGCATGAACATTGTAAGTTTCCGTATAACTACTGTTCCATCCTCTTAATTCCGAATCATTGATCCATGGGAATGCAGCAATTTTTTTAGTGTAAGAATCTTTATCTACATCTAAAGATAAACCTATAATCTGAATATTTTTTGCCTTCAGATCATTATATTTTTCCAATAATTTAGGTAATTCACTTTCACAGTGAGAACATGTAGATGACCAAAAAACGATGACTTTTTTATCAGCTTTCACATCATAAATTGACTTAGCAGTTGTATTTACAGGAGACTGAAATTTATTGTTCGGGAAAGTAGATCCTATCTGTACGTTTGCATTAGATTTTAATGTAGAAGCCAGTCGATCTGTAATGGTACATTTAAGATTTTTAGCAAGATTAAGATATTTATCTTTAAGATCTTTCATCTCATAAACATCAAATATATCTATTAACTCAGAAAGCACCGTTTGCCCTCTTGGCGTTTCAACCTTTAATTTATCTAATAATTTGTCTACAGATGCCCCAACATTTGCGTTTCCACCGGCATTTAAATAAGCTACTAAAACTGGCCTTAACAAGGAAGAAGTTTCAAGCATATCATTAGACTTATCTATAAAGTTTACGATATCATCCTGAGAAACCTTTTTAGAAGGGTCATTTGCGATATATTTCGCGTAATTGGTATTGTAATAAGAAATAAACGGATGTTTGGCAGGATCGATCTCATTTGACGTTCCTGTTAATCGGCTTATTTCTGTTTTTAATGCTTTACCAAAATCTGTATTATCTTTATAATATTCTTTAATCTGAGTTAAAGCGGGTAAAATAAGTTCTTTTTTCTGAGAACCTTCCTGCTGCTTACTCATTAGATCATTGGCTTCATCCTGATAAACAATATTATTAATTTTATTATTTTGAGCTTCAATCTTGATATTTACATTTTTATTTTCAGAAATAAAGCTGAAAGTATTATTAGATCCCGGAAAATAAATTTTCATCATTCCCGAATAACTTGTAGGATACTTAAAAGTAAGCACACCATTCTTTACTTTTTCTGTGGAAGCTATAATATCTCTCGAACCATTTAAGCTATATAAAATAGCATCTTGGTTGGTAAAATCAGCTGGAGTCTGAACTGTAACTGTAAACTGTGCCTGTATAGAAAATGCAGCCAAAAATGCCGCTAGTATAGAAATCTTTTTCATATAGTAAAAATAAAAAAACTCTCTGACTAAATCAGAGAGTTTATCATATTTTAATAAAAATTTTATATTTTTTGAGTCTTGTATTTTTTTGCAAAAAATACAGTCAACATAATTGCCACAACTCCTAAACCAATGATATACATATCAATTGGTGAAGATGGATTTCCTGGCCCTACCGTACCATCACCTCCATCACCTCCCGGAGCTGGCATAGCCGGCATATCAGAAGCATAACTTAAAGTAATAACAAATAGAAAAAGCGCTGATAATAGTTTATTTATGGTTTTCATATATTTTATTTTAAGATTTTAGTGTTAACAGTTTCACCTTTTTCAGAAACAACTTTTACAACATACGAAGCTTTAATTGCTTTATTCAATTCAATTACAAAGTCCGTAGATGCATCAACTGATTTCTTAGAAAGAACTAGTTTACCGCTCATATCATAAACCTCAATATCTGCTTTTTTCCAGCTAGGGTCGAATCTAACAATATAGTTAGTAATATCCGGGTTATAAACCACGATTGTTTTAGAAGGCTTAGTAGAAGCTCCCGGCTCAACAGCCAATACATTTCTATCAGGCATTCCGTAATATAAGTTATATTTATCAATACTTGATGTAACTGGAATAATATCACCTTGTTTAGCTTCCGTTACGCTTCCGTTTGGAGCTTGATAATAGAAACCAGTACCTGCTGATAATTGATGTTGACCATCATTAATTAAAGCAGCATCTTCACGAATTTCAAATTTATAAGACTTTACTCTATCAGGATTTATTTCTAATACAATATTTTTACCTTTGAAATTTGTTTCGTTAGCTTCATTAATGTATAACCAATAATCATTACTATGATTAGGATCAGCCCCTCCTGTAAGAGCCTCTTCATAAGTACCGATAGGATCAGCAGTATTAGGATTCCCCCCTCTTGCAGTAACTTGTGTTTTAGAGTTACTAGAATACCCACTCACTCCATTAGGATAAACAACATAATATGTTCTTCCCACTTCATTTCCATTAGCATCTAACCCGATAACTCCAAGCTGTTTTACAGTACCAACTTTAGAAGCATTCTTATTGGCTGTTACACTATAATCTGTACTTGCTCCTCTACTGTAATAATTAAATCTTCTTAGATTAGCAAAGTTCAATACATCTGTATTGTTATTGTTATTAAGCTTAATTTGGAAAGTTCCCATAGGTCTGATCATCATATAATCAACATCCCCAGTAGGCACCCCTGCATTAAAAGTAATATATTTTCCTGCTGTCGTAGCACCCGTACCTGAACTATTTGTAGTAACTTGACCTGGCTCTAATCTTACTCCGTAAATATTTGATAGATTAACTCCATCACCGTTAGCTGCAGGCTCGTTATATGCAATATTTCTTAAATCTAAATTCGTCAAGAAAGGGTTGGCAAACTGATAGATATTTCTGCTATAGTTACCTTGCCAAGAGGCACCTCCGGAAGCAATCTCAAACCTATCCTGAGAATAGGTGTTATACTTCTCTCCATACATGTTTTGATTATTACCTCCAGTTCCGAAGTTAATACCATTACCCGCATTACTTAGCGTTACTGACTGTCCAATATCACTTAAAGGACGCCCTTTTAATGTTCTAGTAGTAGTACTTACATCTAATCCTGAAGCTCCTACCATATAATATAGGTAAGCTGGACCTGCTTGTCCCGCAACACTGTTTCCTCCGATTCCTAATTTGTAATTCGTAGGGACAGTATAGCTTACAACAGCACCATTTCCATATTGAAGAACTTCATTTTGAGATCCTCTTACATTGGAGAAATTTTTCCCTAAATCAGCACTTAAGGTAGATACCGTTTTATCATAAAATGGTAGACCTATTTGTTGATAAGTACCATGCTGTATAGATCTGTATTCCTGATCTACAATACCTGTAATGTTAGCTTGTGGAATTCCCGAGATGTAAAGCTGTCCGTAAGTATATGCTGGAGTAGCTGACGAAGAATTCGTGTTTGGAGTAGCATAAGCTGTAGGCTCATTAAGTTTGTTAACAAAATTAGCCGTTACAGAACCTTCTGGCTTGTCTGCGCCGCCAGTAGTGATCGTTTTAAAAGAATCGGTACTAGCACCGCTTACCATGATGTTTCCATGATTTTCGATTACCCCGTTCCCTCTCATTTGTAAGCCCCCGCCGTTATAAACCAGCGTTCCCTTGCTTACATACGTAGTAGCAGCGTCATCTACGTGTAATAGAACATTCTGCGCCTGAACAGAACTAGCTGCTGCTAATAAACCAATAGCAAATAAACTTTTTCTCATTGTATATAATTATTTGTGTGTTAATACAATCTTCACCCGCAAAGGTAGTTTTTTTTTTTGGAAGAAAAAAAAATATTTTATTTATTAACAAAAATATTATCTTCGGTTAATATTATTTCCTTCTCTTCACCTATTGCAAACATATAGTCTTCAAGCACCTTTTCCGTGGTTCCTCGTAATCCTCTGGCGCCTAAACCTTTCTCAATAGTTTCATCCACAATTTTAGCAATTGCACCATCTGTAAACTCTAATTTCGTACCATCCATTTTGAAAAGTTCCACAAATTGATTCACAATTGAATTTTTTGGCTCTTTCATAATTCGGATCATCGTCTCTTTTGTGAGTTTATCGAGATAAGTGATGATTGGAAATCTTCCTAAAAGTTCGGGAATTAATCCGAAAGAACGAAGATCAATTGCATTAATATTTGTTAATACATAATCGTCCTCCTCTACTTTGTTAATCTTTTCTGCGCTGAAGCCTATTGCCTGCTTGTTCATTCTTCTTTCGATGATCTCTTTGATCCCGTCAAAAGCTCCACCGGCAATAAATAATATGTTTTGAGTATTTACCTGAATATATTTTTGGTCAGGGTGTTTTCTTCCTCCTTGAGGCGGAACATTCACAATACTTCCTTCCAACAATTTCAATAAACCTTGCTGAACCCCTTCCCCGGAAACATCTCTTGTGATACTTGGGTTATCAGATTTTCTTGCAATTTTATCAATTTCATCAATAAATACAATTCCTTTTTCCGCTTTTTCAACATCATAATCAGCAACCATTAATAGTCTAGACAAGATACTTTCAACATCTTCTCCTACATATCCTGCTTCTGTTAAAATTGTTGCATCTACGATACAGAAAGGAACATTCAATTCTTTAGCAATAGTTTTAGCTAAAAGCGTTTTACCCGTTCCCGTTTCACCAATCATGATGATGTTCGATTTCTCCAACTCTACTTCTCTGTTTTCGTCCTGAGCATGAAGTAATCTTTTATAATGGTTATAAACCGCGATAGAAAGCTGTTTTTTAGCCTGATCCTGCCCAATAACATATTGGTTCAGAAATTCTTTTATCTCTTTCGGTTTTTTTAGATCGTCTATATTTTCTGCCGGTGAAAATCCGTTCTTAGAAGTTGAGTCTTTTACAATCGTATGTGCCTGCTCAATACAATTTTCACAAATAAAACCAGTCTGACCAGAAATCAACATCTGTACTTCATTTCTTTTTCTTCCGCAGAAAGAACATTGGTTTGAATTCATTTTTTATATAATATATATAAGGTATATGATTAAAGAAACTCGTAAAAGTTAATTTTTACGAGCTTCTGTATTTTTTTAAGAATTAATAATTGAGTTCTGAATCTCGGTGTACTCTTCGCCCGTTAATTTTAATCGTTCATTTCTAAAATTCATATCTTCCATTTTATTGAGAGGAATCAAATGAATATGAGCATGAGGAACTTCTAATCCCACAACTGCCACACCTACTCTCACACAAGGGATTGCATTTTTCACTTTCTTGGCCACCTCCTGAGCAAAACCCCAAAGTTTTTTATACTCTTCGCTTTCCAGATCAAAAATTAAATCTACTTCCTTTTTAGGAACTACCAATGTGTGACCTTTTACCAAAGGCATCGCATCCAAAAATGCAATAAAGTTTTCATCTTCGGCAATTTTATAGGAAGGAATTTCTCCGTTGATGATCTTTGTGAATATTGTGCTCATTTTTATTAGAAATTAGTTTAAAATATCCGTTCTAAAAATTCAATTATTAATTGTTAATCTTTAATTATAGAGTAATGTCTAATACTTCGAAAGACAATTTGTTTCCGTTTGGCAACGTGATGTCTGCAGTTTCACCTACAGCTTTTCCTAGCAAACCTTTTGCAATTGGTGTGTTTACAGAAATTTTTCCTGTTTTAAGATCACTCTCGTTATCAGGTACTAATTTAAATACTTGTTCCTGATTTGTTGCATTATTTTTAAGCTTTACCGTTGTAAGGATTGAAACTTTTGAAGTATCTAATTGACTTTCATCTATGATTTTAGAAGTAGAAATAACATCTTTAAGCTTAGAAATTCTCATTTCAAGCATACCCTGAGCCTCTTTAGCCGCATCATACTCTGCATTTTCAGACAAATCTCCTTTGTCTCTAGCTTCCGCGATTTGCTGGGTGATCTTTGGTCTCTCTACAGTTTCTAACTGTTCCAGCTCAGCTTTCATTTTCTCTAATCCCTCCTTTGTAACATAGCTTGCCATAATTTTCAAAATTTAGTTTTAGTATAAAAAAATAATCCGACATTTGCCGGACAATGTTTTCGTGTTGTAATCGTTTAATTTTTACAAATATATAAAAATTTAAATTCAAATGAAAAAAACTTTTTCAATACTATCTATAATCACTTTATTGATTTTCAATAATTTAGCAATAAATTCTTGCGGAAGCCGAGAAGATACTGTAAGTTGTTTCCCAAGCTCTCCCATCAATGTTACTTTAAATCTAAACCTTCCGGCATACTTTAATCTGAACCAAGTTGGTGGCTGGGTTTATATTGATGAGCAGCAATCCGGAACAAGAGGTTTAATTCTTGTTCGTGCTTCGGGTACAACTTTCAAAGCTTACGACAGAAATGCTCCACATATTTGTCCGGACACCAATACAACGCTGGAGGTGAAAGACAATATCAGCATCCTTTGTCCTAAAGATAATACCAAATGGATTTTACTTACAGGGCAACCCACAGACGGAAGTGCAACAAGTCTTCCTCCCAAAACATATCCTGTAAACTATGATTCTTCGAGTAACACAGTTAATATTTATTTCTAAAAAATGAAGGCAGTAATACAGAGAGTTTCCGAATCGAGTGTAAAAGTTGACGGAAAAATTGTCGGGGAAATCGGAAAAGGATTAATGCTTTTAATTGGTATTGATGAAAATGACGAAAAATCAGATGCCGATTGGTTGGTTCAGAAAGTTTTAAACTTAAGAATTTTCGGAGACGAAGATGATAAATTAAATCTTTCGGTAAAAGACATCAATGGAGAAATCCTTTGTATCAGTCAGTTTACATTAATTGCAGATTATAAAAAAGGAAACCGACCATCTTTCATAAAAGCATCAAAACCGGATAAAGCCATTCCTCTTTTTGAATATTTTAAAGAAGAAATTTCAAAATCGGGTTTAAAAACAGAAAGTGGTATTTTTGGAGCCGACATGAAAGTTTCATTAATAAACGATGGACCGGTAACAATCGTGATGGATTCCATTACAAAAGCTTAAATTTACAACAGAAAAATAATTAATTCAAAAAATGAAAAAAACCTTAATTACTTTAGTTCTTTTAACAGGAGTTAACTTTGCATTTGCTCAAACGGCAAACTATACAGATGAGCAGAAAGCATCTTACTATATTGGTTTAGATATCGCTCAAAACTTAAAAAGACAAGGGTTTACAATAGATGCTAACCTTTTGTCTCAGGCAATAAAAGACGAATTTGCAGGTAAAGCAACGGCTCTTCCGAAAGAAGAAATGGGAACTTTCTTACAAGGCTTCATGCAAAAGCAAGCTGAAAAAAAGCAGGCTGAAGCAAAAGTACAAGCAGAAGAAAACAAAAAGAAAGGCGCTGAATTTTTAGCTAAAAACAAGCAAAACAAAAAAATTGTAACAACTGCAAGCGGATTACAATATGAAGTTTTGAAAGAAGGCGATAAAAAAGCAAAACCAACAGCAGCAAGCACTGCAACCGTAATCTATACAGGAAAATTGATGGACGGAACAGTTTTCGATTCTACTGAAAAACAAGGTGGTAAACCAATCGAGCTAGGTCTTTCCAATGTTATCAAAGGTTGGACAGAAGGTATGCAGTTAATGAGCAAAGGCGCTCAATACAGATTCTATATTCCATCTGATCTAGCATACGGTGATAACGGTGCAGGTGGTGTAATTCCTCCGGGAGCAACTCTTATCTTTGATATTGAATTGGTAGATTTTAAGTAATCAGTAATGAGGCGGGAAGATGGATGAGGGAGGTTTATTATTATTCGTCTTAAAGAAGTTTAGATTAATCTAGATTCCTCTTCGATTTCGAGCTTATCATACAAAATAAAACGTCTTTCAAATTTTTTGAAAGACGTTTTCCCCTTAAATAAACTTTTATAAAAACTATTTTGCAGGCACGCTGCTAAAATTAAGTGCGATTTTTAAGTTCATGTCTGAACTTGTCTGATTTTTTAGTTCATAAACAGTTCTTACCGTTAATCCTGAACTTTTAACCACTGAATCTAAGAACCCTGTATCATTCAGATCAAGATTTAAGCTTGATGAATTTGAAGAAATATTAGATCTTGATGCCACCAATTTTTCTCCCGTTCCGCTGGACGAAATAAATACTTTTATCGATTTTAAAGCGCTTAAATTACCTCCTGAAGGTGAGACTACTGAGATTTTAGCATCCGAAATTCTTACGTCTTTAATCTGTGCATTATTGTTTCCGCCAAACCAAGTTTGAACATTGGAAGCCGTGGACGTAGAAGAAACTTCTTTATCTGCAGGAACTCCCGTAGAAACCAACACATTAGCAGTATAAGGAAATGTATTTTGTACCAGCGACTGCACCGTACCGCAGCTCACAAGAGCAACTGAAGCAACCATAGCGGTCAAAAATATATTTTTCATAATATTTAAATTTAATAGAAAGTACTTTGCAGAAATTATACCAAAATACTTGAAATTATTCTACACTTACTGTAAAACTTCCTGTAGTATTTCCTGAAGCCATATTGCTTTTTCCGATGATTAACCAAACTTCACCTTTTCCTTTCACATCGTAAGTAATTTCTCTGCTGAAAGGCCCGTCATAATCACCGTTTGGCAACTTTATCTGATTAAATCGAATATTGAAATCTTTTTCTTTTGTTGCAATTGAAGCTTTGATCGTTGGTTTTGTATAATTGGTTAATTTCAACACCAACTCCTGACCGTCTTTTGTAAACTGCTCGCCTAATTTGAAAGGAAGTTGTTCAGCATCGGCAGTTCTCACGATTTGTCCCTCTTTTTCGTTTCTCATCACTCCTTTTTTCAAAACTTCTTTGGTTACCGGAGCGTTGTTTACAATAGAATCTCTTTTTCTAATCGCCACAGAATCAATTCCTGAATCTGGATTTTTTTGCTCAGAAACCGCCACAGAATCCTGACTCGGATTTTCTAAAACCGGAGCGTCTTTTTTACATGAAATGATTAGTAATGGGATTAGTAATAAGATTTTTTTCATAATAATTATTTTTTAATGATGAGTCTAAAACTCACGATCCAATTTTACTACCAAAACTGTTCCATTACCTTTGTGGGAACCTATTCTATTGCAGATTTATGAGAGAAATCATTCAATTGTTGATTCTTTCAGATAAAATCAGCTTAATAATGGTTAAAATTTAACAAATTCGTTATTTTACCGTTTGATAATAAATAACTTTTGAAAGAAATTTCTCATTTTTATCAGGCTGAACCTTTTCTAAAATCTCTTTTCTTAATTTTCCGTCATGTTTTTCTTCAGCATATTCTAGCAACTGTTTTTTATTGAAGAAAAATTCTCTAAAGTGATAATCTAAATCAAAATCTTTACGATCCATATTATAAGAAGTGATGATTCCGCCCCAATTGATGAAACTTATAATTAACAATGTTCCGTAAAAATACCACGCCATAGTATTGAACAGAAAAGCATTTTTCTTTTGCTTCTGAATTTTAATAAACGTAAGAATTAAACCAATTAATGATAAAATAAGAAAAGCATACACACCCAATCTTTTATACGTCATTCCATAATTAATAATGTATTCGGTATTTTTTGCCATAGCTGAGAAAACCAAAACCGCATTTAAAACAATCCAGATCTTTGCTAAAAGTTTCATTAAACCTGCTTTCGGATCAAAATTGAAATTCGATTTAAAATAAAACATAATAACCAAAATCGCCATAATAATAGAACCAATCACCGCTCCTACTCTTTCGTGCGTTTCTTCCGACAATTGATTCGGCGTTTTGGTAACTTCATAAAATTGTTCATAATTAAAGGTAATAATGAAAAATATCAACAATACATTTAATGAAAGAAAAGAAATCACACCGCTCATTCTTTCGGAATCTAGATCTAGGAAAGAATAGGTTGGTTTCTGAATTTTATCTTTCTCCTGAAAATGATGATCCAAAATGTGATTTTGTTTGTAGATATATTTTTCTACAACATAATTCCAGTAATTAAAAGCAATGAAAAAACCAATCGCAGAAAGACAAATGACTTCCCAAAGATTAAGATCTAATTCGTAATCACTGAAAAGGCTGGCAAAATGATCGCTTCCTGCCGAATAAATTCCGAAGAAAATACTTACAAAAATTAATGGAATTAAGATGAATGCCAACGTTTTCTGCCAAACGCCCGAGATATTTCTTTTCGGAAGCCAATCATCAAAACTGAAAAACCGGCAGATAAAAGTGAAAAAATTGGTAATAAAAATCGGGATCAACAGTAAAGGTTTTGTTCTTCTGTTTCTCGATAAAAATGACAACAGCAAAAGCGAAAATGCAACTGCCAAAAACGATGGAAAATCACCGTACCAAGCAAACGCAATACTAGACAAAATACTTGTGGTAAACAGAGTAAGAAAAGTTCTTGTCCTGTTTTTTTCGGAAGTTCTGTAAAGCGTGAGACAAGCGTAGACTACGCCAAGAATTCCCAGATTTAAGCCTATACTTTGTTCATAAAATAGTACGGTGACCAACAATGTTGTAAGAAATATATAGTGATGTGTTTTCATGTTTTTTTGTTTAAAAGATTAAAAAATTAGAAGATATTGAGATTCAGTTTAATATAAAACCGGAGATTGTTTTTGTTGAATAAAATCTTTCACATGTTCGAAATTCTGCCAAAGCAAGGCTTCAAAATCCATGTGATGGAAGGTTCTCATATTTTGACCTTTTCGATAAGCTTTCAGATATATTTTGGCATATTCCGGAAGAATAATAGCTCCTAAAACAATAGCTGCCAGCAAATGAGCATTGAGTTTTCCGTTTCCTAACAACAAAAACTGCATGGCAATTTCATCTTCGAAGTTGGTTCCGCAATCCGTCAATAAATGATGAACATCGTGATTTTCTATTTTGGGAATCATTGTAAAACCGTGTTTTTTATAAAATTCGCCAAGCTTTCGACCTAAGGAGTCTTTATGAAATTCCAGCAATTGTTTTTCGTTGAACTGCCATTGCCTTTTCTTCTTTTTAAAATATTTTCTGTATAGTTTTTGAGTTTTATCGTAAACAAAAAGCAAGAATTGAACGCGTATTTTTTTCATCGTTTATAAATTTAAATTGTTACTATACTCATTCCGATTACAATGTAAATGATGGCAATTGGTATATTTAATAATATTATTCCCACAGATTTTAAACAAACATCAAGTTTCGATTTATTAAAAATTCCATAAATAATTAACAGTAAAACTACCGCAAGATTGATAACGAACCCCCATCCTACAACCAAAAGACCACCTACAACGAAATAATCAATTTTTGTAATCAGATATCCAAACAGGCATATATTTCCGAGTATAAATGAAATCCAGAAGAAGAACTTTCCGATATCCATAATTGTTTTATCATTCATCGTTTATAATTTTTAAGCTTGAGTTAAAGTAAAAACTGTAATTTCTGGACGCACCATAAACCGAACCTGAAAAGAATGTCCCAAAGCACGGTTGATGTAAAGCATTCTGCCATCCTTCAAATCTATTTCCCCCGAAACATATCGTTTATTTTTTACCGGAAGAATGGGAGTAACAATACCAGGAATTCTGCATTGTCCGCCATGTGTATGGCCGCTGAGAATCCAGCCTTGATACCCGTTCCAGACATTTTTATCACAAACATCGGGATTGTGACAGAGCACAATATTGGCAATAGAGCGATCATAATCTTTCATCACCTTCATCGGATCAAAATTCGGTGACCACAGATCTTCAAAACCGATAAAATTCAATCCGTGACTTTCCTGTTGTGCATTATTTAACATGGTAATTCCATGATTTTCCAGAATTTCACAGATTTTTTCTGAAGATTTTACGTTTTCCCAACGAGCTCCATAATCATGATTTCCAAGGATTCCAAAAGTTGCTAATTTTCCATGAACGGCATGCTGCATTACTTTTTGCAGATGAAGATGATCTTCTGTACTTCCGTGATTTACAAAATCTCCGGTGTAGACTACAAAATCGGGATTGAAGTTTTTAGCTTTTTTAAAAGAATCAATTAAAAAATTCCAATCAAAACGATTTCCGACATGCAGATCTGAAATTTGCATTAAAATTTTACCATTCAATTCTTCAGGAAGATTTTTGATCGGTAATTTTCTTTCCACAAATTCCAGCCAAAATGGTTCTATCTTCCATGAATACAAAAGCGGGAAAGCTCCGATCACAGAAAGCTGAAAAAGCCGCTTTAAAAATGTTTTTCTATTCATTTCAATTTCATTTAAAACAAAGAACTTTGAATTACAAAGTTAAAAAGCAAAAAAAATCTACTATTTATTTTCCTAATAATTTTTCAAGTGCATTCAGGTGTTCGGTAAAAGCTTCACGTCCACTCTGAGTCACACGATAAGACGTTCTCGGTTTTTTACCTACAAATTCTTTCTTCACTTCAATATATCCTACCTTTTCCAAAGCATTGCTGTGACTCGCCAAATTACCGTCTGTAATTTCTAATAAACCTTTCATTTCTGAAAAATCAACCCAGTCGTTCACCATGAGAACGGACATAATGCCCAATCTTACACGGCTTTCGAATTCTTTGTTGAGTTGATTTATATTTATCATAATAAGGTAATAGGTTGTAGGTTGCAGATACTAGTTCCCACTTACAAAATTTATATTTATTTATACTTTTTATGCATAATTAGGCCATATACAATATGCAAAATTCCAAACCCGATTGACCAAAAAAGCAATCCCCATCCTAAAACGAATAAGGCAATTAAACCTAATACGATCTGGCAATATCCTAAATATTTCACATCTGTCAGCGTATATCTTTCTGCGCTTACCAAAGCTAATCCGTAGAAAATCAAAGTTGCCGGCGCAATCCAGACGAACAAATGATGAAGAATTAAGGCTAAGCAAAAAATACCTCCTGTGGCTAACGGGACTGCAAAAGTAATCAAAAGTCTTTTAGTAGTCGCATCCCAAATCTTCAACCCTTTCTTTTTACTTTTATTGGCGGTAAAAACATATCCACTCAAAACTGCTACTACCAGAACAATAAGTCCGGTAAGAATCAATTCATTGGTAAGATCTGCGTTATAATTTAATCGTCCTTCGTTGATGTAGCTCACTTTTTCCCTTTCCATAGCGTAATATGCATAACCTGCTCCTAAAAGTGCGACCAACCCCGCGACAACACCAGATAATCCGCTCAACGAAATAAATCGGGAAGAACGCTCCATCATGGAACGAATATGTGATAAGTCTTCGTGATAGTTTTTTGAATCCATAAAAAGAACTTTGAATTACAAAGTTATAATTTATTTTTAATCTGCAAAATGTTTTTTTTGAATTCCGATATTTTTTAATTAAATACTAAAGCCTCACAAAATTGCGAGGCCTTGTAAAAAATATATTAAAAATTATTAGAATGTTCTGCTATAAAGGATTTTGCTCAATCAAAGGATTTGCATCAATCTCTTTCATCGGAATTAAAAATTCCCAACGTTTATCTGTATTTGACACCGTCATTACATTATTATCTACTACCGAAGAATGGTTAGCTCCTGTTCTATCTAAGTTTTGATTCAATCTTTTTAAATCTAAAAACCTGAAGCCTTCTCCCCAAAGTTCAATTCTTCTACTATTTAAAACATCATTAACATAAGCCGTTCCAGTATTGGAAGATGCGGTATAAGAAGAGTTTCTATTGAGCATTAATTGGTTAAAAATTAATTTTGACTCAGCTTCATTTCCTTGTCTTGCCTGTGCTTCAGCTTCTATTAAATACATTTCAGCTGCTCGCATGTAAGGAACATCCATTCTACTATCAGAAAGACTCACCGAAAGGAATTTCTGACTGGTATAAGGAAATTTAGAATAGTTGGAAGGCAAGCTCAATGATGTATGATTTCCTGTAGGATCTACCAACTGTCGGCGAACATCTGTAGCAGGGAATAAGCCATACAACTTACTGTTCATCGCCTTTGGGGCCTGACGGATATTGGTAGAATTATAGTTTCTCGACATATATGCTCCAAAATTTCCGAAATAATCGGTCTGATCTGAAACAATAGTTGCTCCCCAGATCCATTCACCATTACTTAAATTATTGAAACCAGCAGCGTAAGTTGCTTTATCCATCAAACCGTAGCCCGCTCTTGCCAATTTTGCTGAAGAAACAGCTAAAGGATAATTTCCTTGTGTTAATGCAACTCTCGCTTTTAATCCAGAAATAACATTCGCATCAAAATGTGATTTCGCAGCTCTTGTAGTTCCAATTAATCTTGTATATGCTTCATCTAAATCTTTATTAACCTGATTATAAACTTCTTCTACTGTATTTCTTTTCATCGGAACCTCATCAGCCAATAATCGTAAAGGAACTCCAAGCTGCGTATTATTTGCTCCTGGAACATATCTTTTGCCATAAATCTGAACCAACATATAATAACAAAATGCTCGGAACGCATAAGCTTCACCAATTGCCTTTTTTATAGTAACATTATCAGCATCTGTAGGTGCAGGAACGCTAGGCCCGTTAGCAATTACCATATTTGCATTTCTAATTAATGCATAGTAAAACTGATAAGGATAAAACGTAACATCACTCGTAGCATTTGCCTGATCCTGCCATCTTACGGTAGAAATGTACCAGCCATTTCCCGTGGAAGGAAAAACAAGATCTTCGCCTAAAGCATCTAGAATAATCATCATTCCACCTTGTCCGTTTTGCCCTTGACTGTTATTTTGACGGTAATACATATCTCGATGCATCCCATTGATAATCGCCATAAGATTGGAAGCACTGGAATATGCCGCACTTTCCGAAACAGCTGTCGTAGGATCTGTCTCTAAATAATCGCTATGACATGAACTTAATGCAAAAGCTAAGAAAAGAGATGAAAAAATGGTAAGTTTTTTACAATGTAATTTTATATTTTTCATTTTGTATTTTTTAGAATGAGATATTAGCACCTAGTGTTATAATTCTTGCCGGCAAGTATCTGTTGGTAGTTGTTCCGTTGAAAGACTGAACAGGTTCCAACCCTTTTCTTGCTGTTTTGCTCCAAAGATTTTCTCCGGAAACTGTAAATCTTAAACCAGACAATCCGTATTTTGAAATGTCGCTCGTATTAAAACTATATCCTAAAGTCAGTTGTCTGAAAGAAATAAAGTCTGATTTTATAAGCCATCTACTGGATCCTGCATTTGAACTTGTATAGGTTGAAGAATTAAGAGCAGGAACATCTGTAATCTGCCCCGGAGTTGTCCATCTGTCTAAAATATCAGTACTCAAAGCTCCTCCTTGCGGATATGCAGACATTAGCGCCTGATAATTTGAATCATACGTTTTTCCTCCGATCTGATAAGTAAACATTGCCGATAAAGACCATTGTTTAAAATTAATCGAGGTTCCAAAACTTCCGAATAAATCAGGAATTGCAGATCCTGAATAATCATATTTTGCTTTATTAAAATTGGTTGTCACCAACGTTCCGTTTACTGTTCTAATATCAGAAGCTGTAGTATTGGCAAATTTATCATCCAACAAAAACAAAGGCGAACCATCGGAAGAATCTACCCCATACCATTGTCTCAACCAATAATCGTAAACAGAATGCCCGACAGAAACTTTTTTCGTTCCGTTAATAATCTGAGTAATTCCGTTTGATAATTCTGTAATTTGATTTTTAAGAGTTGAAGCATTTACGTTGATACTCCATTTAAAATTTTCATTTTTAAGGATATCTGCATTTAATCCTAATTCCCAGCCTCTGTTATACATCGTACCAATATTCTTATTGATAACATTTCCCGGAACTCCGGCAGAAACAGGAAGAGGAACCGGAAATATTAAATCTTTTGTAATTCTGTTGTAGTATTCAATGCTACCGGTAATTCGATTATTAAAAAATCCGAAATCAAGACCTACATCCGTTTGATCATTAGATTCCCAGGTAATCCCCGGATAGGCTAAGAAATTAAATAGTATTCCTGCTTCCTGAGCATTATTATATCCTAAACTATATGTGTTTTGGTACATATAATAAGAATTGGTATTGTCATTCCCAACTTGTCCGTAAGAGCCTCGCAATTTCAATTCATTTACAACTCTTGAATCTTTTAAAAAGTTTTCTTCTTTAATTCTCCATCCCGCACCAACAGACCAGAAAGAATGCCATCTTACATCCTTACTAAATCTCGACGAAGCATCCCAACGAATAGATCCCGATAATAGATATTTCGATTTATAATCATAATTTAATCTGGAAAAAACACTTTCTTTTCGGTAATTATCCGTTTGAGAAGTTAAGGAAGTAGGAGTCACAAAATTGATTAATTCATCATTACCATCTACTACTTGTCCCTGTTTGTAGCCATACATATACTCGTACATATATTTGTAGTTTTCATGGCCGAGTAAGAATTCAAAATTATGAGAATCAAACTTTCTTTTGTAATTTAATAATTGATTAAATGTAAGCGTTTGTTCTATTATAGAAGTTCTGTCTGCCGCACCAGCAGGAGCTGCATCACCAATAATCTTATTTACATATCTGCTTCTCCTGTTGTTTCGTACGTCATATCCTACATTTGTGGATAACGTTAAATAAGGATCAACCTTAAATTCTGCATACGCTCTTGAAATAATATAAAAATTCTTCGAAATATCTTTATTTAATAATGTTTCCTGAATGATGTTTCTTCCCGAAGCCGCATCCGCACCTCTTTGTCCACCATCGTACATTACATTTCCATTTGCATCATATAATGTTGCATTGGTATTTGGATTGTGAGCATATGGGCTGTATATTGGCCCCATCAACCTAATTGCTCTGTAAGGATTGATATATGATGAGTTATTATCAGCACCGTCTACCGCATTATTTCCGTAAGATGAAACTCCGTTGATGCTGGTTCCTAATTTCAACCAACTTTTAAGCTGCGAATCGATTTTTAATCTTCCCGTAAATCTTTCAAAATCTGATTTTGCTAAATACCCCGCTTCGTTGGTATAGCTTACAGAAGAAAAATAAGATGTTTTCTCACTTCCTCCGCTATAATTTAATTCATAATTTTGTCTGAATCCTGTTCTTAATAAAGGTTTTTCCCAATTCAGATCGGTATACTTAAGTTTAGCATCAGGATTCAAAATACCATTAATAACCAACTGATTATCCGGGACATCATAAACATTATTCTTTAAAATTCCTGAAATCAAATTATTGCTTGCATACGCATTCGCATCAGCCAACGTAGAACCCGTTGCCAATCTTCCGTTTCTCATTGCTTCCCAAACCAAAGGATAATATTGAGAAGTACTGACTCTGTTATATTCAGGAATAGACCTTCCAACATATCCTGTGCTCATGCTAAAGTTAAGAGCATCTTTCGCACCTCTTCTCCCCGATTTTGTCGTAATTAAAACAACTCCGTTTGCCGCAGCAGAACCATACAATGATGTGGAAGCTGCATCTTTTAAAATGTTGAAAGATGCAATATCATTAGGATTAAGCGCAGACAAAGCTCCAGTATATATAACACCATCTACCACGTACAAAGGATCTGTAGAAATTCCGTAAGAGCCGATTCCTCTCACCTGAATATTAGGTGCACTCCCCGGCTGTCCCGAGCCCGTACTCACTTTTACCCCAGGGCTTGCTCCATCCAAAGCTTGTCCTATATTCGAAATCGGACGATCGGCAAACTGTTTAGATTTAATTTCGGTGTTAGAACCTACTACTGTTTCTTTTTTCTGAGTACCATAAGCAACAATGACAACTTCGTCTATTTGTTTTTCTTTAGGTAATGTATCCTTTTTCTGGGCTGAAAGATGTTGCCCAATAAAGAACAGGGCTGCTACGCTGAGCGTACAAGCTTTTAGATTCATCATTTAAGTGCTTTTTTATTGGGATCAAATTTGTTAATAATATTTAATTAAACCAAAAAAAATATTAATTCCACAGCAAAGTTTCATCAAAAAGTTCATTTTAACACAAATAAAATAAAATCAATATATATTTACAAAACTGAATATCGAAAACGGTAAAATAAAATGTAAAATATTCTTAATTCTACTTCTACATATTTCAAAAAAGAAACCCGTTGAAAAAACAACGGGTTTTATTATTTTATGATTGAAATTTTACTTCGCTCTCAATCTTTCTTTAATTGCTTCGATATTTTTCTTTGCAGAATCTTCCAAAATTAAGCTTGCACTCATGTGAATTCTTGCTGGCATTAATTCATTGAAATGATCTGTACCTTCCCAAGACACTTTTTTAATTAAAGCTAAAGCTTCTTTACTTCTTGAAGCCAACGTTTGAAGGAATTTTTTCAATTCGGCATCCATCTCTTCGATTGTTGGAGAAACTGAATGATAAATATTATGCTGTTCTGCCCATTCTGCTGATCTGAAGTCGGCGTCAATAGCCATTGCCGAGAATTGAGATTTTCCGATTTTTCTTTCCACATAAGGGCCGATCACGAATGGTCCGATTCCTAAATTAATCTCCGTTAAAGCCAATGCAGAATCTTTTGTTGCAAAACAGTAATCTGCTCCACAAGCAAGACCTACTCCGCCTCCTGTTGTTTTTCCCTGAACTCTTACTGCGACAATTTTACCGCAGTTTCTCATCGCATTCAAAACTTTTGCAAAACCACCGAAAAATTTCGTCGATGCTTCTAATTCTTCAATTGCCAATAATTCATCAAAACTGGCTCCGGCACAGAAAGCTTTTTCACCTTCACTTTTTACTAAGATTGCTTTTACCTCATCTTTTGCGCCTTCATCAAGGATGGTTTGGGCTAATTTTTCAAGAATTGCTCCCGGCAGAGAATTACTTTTTGGGGTTCCGAAAGTGATTTCGGCGATATTGTTTTTAAGTTCTGAAACTACGAATTCGCTCATTTTTAATTTTAATTGGATTTATACAAAAATACGAAATACACTGCTATTCAGGAAAACAAAACCTACAAATTCCTTTATCATTTCAGCCATTACGTAGAAATACGGATCCCTCAATTTGGTATTTTCTACTCTAGTTCTTCCTTTATAGATGTTGTTCCTTTGACTTGTCATTAAGACATAAAAATTTAACCCAAACGGTGATCTCCGAAAAACCGAAAGAGAGTAGGAATATTTAAAACTGAAAAAAATAATATTATGGAAGAAATGTTAGGAGTAATCAAGCTATTTGCAGGAAACTTTGCACCAAGAGGATTTTTGCTATGCAATGGCGCTTTATTAAGCATTGCTCAAAATCAAGCGTTATTTTCACTTTTAGGAACGACTTACGGAGGCGACGGTATTACAACTTTTGCTTTACCAAACTTAAATGGTCGTGCACCAATTGGTCAGGGAAGTTCTACAACGGGAAGATCATACGTTTTAGGAGAAATGGGAGGTACACCGCAAACTACTTTATTAACTTCAAACTTACCTAGCTTTGCAAGCCAACTGAAAATCGCGAACACGAATGCTACGAGTGTAACGCCTTCTGCCACTTCATCTATTGCTATTACAGGTCAGCCAAACGGAAGACAGTTTGATGCTATTCCGAGTTTTGCAGACGCAGCTCCTACCCTGCCAATCAATGCAATGTCTGTTACTTTTACAGGTCAGAATGCACCCGTTAATACAATGCCTCCTTATTTAGGACTTAATTATATTATCTGTGTGGAAGGTATATATCCTTCAAGACCATAATTTACAAAAGTTTTTAACATTAAAAATTAGAATCATGGAAGAATATTTGGGAACCATTAAAATGTTTGCCGGCGTCTTTGCTCCTAGAGGATTTATGTTTTGTAATGGCGCAATATTAAGCGTCAGAACAAATACACCCCTTTTTGCCATATTAGGAAACGCATACGGAGGTGATGGAATAACAACTTTTGCCTTACCTAACCTCAACGGGCGCGCTCCGTTTGGTGCAGGAAATTCAAACACAGGGAAAAATATTGCTTTGGCAGAAGCCGCAGGAACTCCCCAGGCGACTATTTTACCCCAAAATCTTCCAAGCATTGTAAATCAATTAAAAATTTCAAATACAAATGCTACGAGTGTTACCCCTTCTACAAATTCTTCTATTGCAATAACAGGTTTACCGAACGGAAGACAGTTTGATGCAATCCCAAGTTTTGTAGATGAAGTACCTACGACTCAGATTAATGCAAATTCAGTGTCTTTTACAGGGCAAAATGTACCTGTAGATACGATGGCTCCTTATTTAGGAATGAACTACATTATCTGTGTTGAAGGTCTTTTCCCACCAAGAACTTAATATACAAACCTAAATTACTTTAATCATGAAAAGAACTACTATTTTACTAATCTGTAGTCTGCTCATTTCTACTTTTACATTTGCCCAGACGAGTACAGAACATTTTGAAACCGAAACGAACGGAAGCACCAGCTTTACGGATAATGGCGTTATTTTTAACATTTTATCTACCGTTGCAACCTATGACATTCTTACCGCATCAGGATTTGGATGGAACGGGACTACTGCAGATAACAAGTTTATCGACAATACAGGAACTGCTACTTCACAATATGCAGATTCATCGATGAGCATAAAAACAACTTCGAATTTATTTAAAGTTAATAGATTCTGGGTGTATTTATCAGACAGGCTTAACGTACTTTCTGCTCCAGGAACACTTACCATCACAGGGAAACTTTCCGGGGTTACCAAGTTCTCTCAGACAAAAACCACTGGTTTTGCGACTTCATTAGGTTCTACCAACGGATTTACGTTAATTGATATGACCAACCTGAACGGTCAGAATTACTCTAATATCATTATTGATCAGCTTACATTAACCATTGGAGGAGATTTTCGTTATATGGCATTCGATGCCTTTACTTGGGTAAAAGACAGCAATCTTGTTTTAGCAACCAATGATATAAAGGCTTCGAAGAAAGAGTTGAGCATCTATCCGAACCCAACCAATGGCTCTTTACATATAAAAACAGAGCAAAATACAAAGGCTGAAGTTTACAGTATAGACGGTAAACTGGTAAAGGCAATAGATCTGAAGAAAGGTGAAAATGAAACGAATATTTCTGAGCTTACCAATGGAACTTATATTCTTAAAACGCCTTCAGAATCAACAAAAATTATTAAAAAATAAAATTTACACAGCATTATAATCAAACTAAAAAACTAATTATCCATGAAAACTTCTGTGTTTATTTACCCGAAAGATTCTAATGCATAAGTGTGATGAAATCCCCTGATTTGCTTCAGGGGATTTTTATTTTAAAACCAATCATCAAAATATTAATAAAATCATGGAAAATTACGCCACACACAATTGGATGAGCTACATCGATAATGATAAAAAGCTTACAGATTTAACGATTCCTGGTACACACGATAGCGGAACCTATCCCTCAAATTATGGTCCTGCCAAATGCCAGACAATGAACTTTCCAGACCAATTAAATTCCGGCATCAGATTTTTAGATATTCGTTTGAAACGAGGCTATGATGCAGATAAAGACCATGTTTTATGGGTTTATCATGGGATCGCAAGTATGGATATCAGCTTCATCGGTAAAGTATTGGGAGACTGTAATCAGTTTCTTTCTCAGAACCCATCGGAAACCATTATCATGTCTATTAAAAATGAATCTAATCCGGGAAATGATTCGGATATAGAGAAATTTTATGATGATTTGAAAATCGCAATGGCCCAATTTCCCAATCTTTTTTATACTGAAAACAGAATTCCTTCATTAAAAGAAATAAGAGGAAAAATTGTGTTGGTAAGAAGGTTCGGGTTAGGAAGCAGAGCTCCAATCGGACTAAACCTTTATGATAACTGGCCGGATGACTCTTCTAACGGTTTTATAAACAACGGAATCAGCTATTATGTTCAGGATGTATATTACAGCTGGTCATCCGGTACGGATAGAGCCAATAAATTTAATGAATATGTAAAAGATGCCCTAAACATCGCAAAAGATGGAAGCCGAGCAACTCTTTTTTTTAATTTTTCCAGTGCAACGGGAGTTACAGGAGGTGTTTTGCCATTTGCATCTACGCCCAGAGATTTGGCAGATGCCGTAAACCCTCTGTTTATAAAATATATGCAAAATTATCCTAAAGGCAGATACGGAATTATCCCAATGGATTTTCCGGAAACCCCTTCCAACAAAGAGCTTATAAAACAGATTATTGCAAGCAATACTTTCATTGCAGTTGCTCAACCCATATAATGAGAGTACGCTAAAAAGATTCTAATTACATAAATGACTAAATCCTTTGAAATATTTTTTCAGGGGATTTATTTTTTCAACGCCAAAATATACTTATCAATATACAACTCCTTCTCTTTCGATTTATATTGCTGAATATATCGAGGATGTTCCAACACTGTCATTTTATCAAAAAGCTGGGCTTCTTTATTTAATTTTGAAATAAAATCGGCATTCTTTTTACCTAAAATAAAAACTTCTGAAGTATCAACATTTAAACTGAGATGAAACTGTAAAGATTCAATCATAAAATCTTTTACATCGTTGAAAAGTTCTTTATCATCATAATAATTGGCATTCACCGAACCTTTTTTGGTTTCTCTTACAATCGCCAAAGGAAACGGTGAGTTGATATAAACATCATGATAAAATTCTTCCGCTCCGCCATATTCTTCAATCATATCATACATAAAAACGGAAGAAACTTCGTGGGTTCGGGCAGATTCCATTTTTATTCCGCAAACACCTTCCAAACGTTTGGTATCGGTAAACGGAACTCCGGTAACACCTGCTCCGTGGCGACTTGGATTAATTCCGATTAAAAATTTTCTCTGATGAGAATCGTTATAATATTTTTCATAAAACTTTTGCATGACCACTAACGTTTCGGGATTATCCAAATACGGATTAAGCACCTGAAAACCATCGGGAAGATTTCCGGAGTATTTCAAGTTTTTATTGAAATCAATAATCTGATCAGCAAAAGTTTTATTCATATTTACATTTTAACGGAGAAAAATAAAATTTTCGGGTTGATCCTCTTCATTGCCATCTACATCGTCTTCATCTCCTTCTTCACTTAAAGCCAATTCAATATCGATAAACTGAATATACAGACCGCAAATATTATCATTCGCATCATATGCGAAATACACAGGATAGGTTCCATCTCCAAAACCACTGGCAAACATAGGAATCTGAAATTCTGTATTCGGAACCTTCCAATTGATCCAGTCGCCAGCCTCTCTCTGATTGCTAGGATTTTCCTGATAATTTTGGGCGAAAAGTTCCGCAAAATAATCATCGTACATATTATCTACATTTGATTCCTCAACAAATTGATCTACAAAAGGAAGTACTTCTTTATCCGTAATACAGCCTAAGCCGGCATCCACTCCAAAACCGAAATAATCGTCTTCAGTTACGCCTTCGAGCTCTTCAATCCCGATTAAAGCTTCTCTGTAAATAACAGGTTTTTCTTTTGTAAACTCAACTTTTACAACTGCATACCTGTCGCCCCAGTCTTCAGATTTCACTACAGAAACGGTCACCGGAAAATTTCCTTTTGGCGCCTGAATAAAATAAGGAGATTGATGGTTATCCAAAGAAACCAAGGGGTCTCTCACCACAATTTTTCCGGAAGGCAAAGAAACACTTCCGATTTCAATAGTTTCTAGTGGCTGACCTTCAATTTCATTTAAAGTAAAATAAGACTCAAGGTCTGTTGGGCAAATCAAAATATCTTTTACTTCTTCATACTTCTGCATCCAGTTTTCGTTCATATTTAAATATTTTTTTGAATTGATTTTAATTTTTTAAAAATAAGGATGATTTATTCCAAATCAAAATTCAAGACATAAAAAAAGCAGTCTCAAATTGAAACTGCCCATGTCTTTCTATTGAAATGAAAATTAATTAATATCAACATTCATTATGGTTCCAACATAATTCAAATCCATTGTGATTCCACCCGCTACAATATGATTGGTTCCGGCTCCGCTACAGTCGAGTCCTAAAGTATAAGAACCTGTTGGTGTAGTAATGGTAATCTGCTTCCATTCTACCTCATCGGTAATACTTTGATCGATACTTGTTGCAGGAATATTATAAACTGTATTAGTCCCGTCTTTTGCAAGCACTCTCCATTGATTAATCGGGAATGATGCATCATACGTAGAATTATGATCTTTGTAGAATTCTCCTCTCTCAGAAGGTAAAAGAACAGGTACGTCATTGAAAATCATAGGAAGGCATGTTCCTGGATTTTGTGTGTTAAAGCTTTTTAATGTAAAAGTAATGTCTACGGCAGAGCTATTATTTACTTTTACCTGATTTTGTTGAGCATAAGAGAATGAGCTTACCAACAGTAAGCAAAATAATGAGATGTACTTCATGATTAAGTTTTTAATTGATTTTGTGTTTAAAGTAAAATTTTGTGTATAAATTAATTTCTTGAATGACAGAAAACGGACCTTCGCGAATGCAAAAAGTCATAAGATTTGATTTTTTCATGTAAACATTAATTTTTTTGGTGTAATAAAAATAAAAAATTTCAGTCAATATTTCTATTAAAAGTGAAAAATAATATTGATTTTTTAAAATTCACATAATACTATTGAAAAATAATAATCCCTTTCAGTAAAAACCAAAAGGGATCGTAAATTTATATTTTATTTCGAATTAAACTAATCCAAACTGCTCAAAATGATGCGTAAAATGTTTTTTGTGCATCAATTCCCACATTTCTTTATTCAGTTTTCCGAAGACAAAGTTCATGTGTTCTGCATGAGGATTTTCTTTATAATAAATCGAAAATCTCTTTAAATTATCTAAGAAAGACTGTTTCGCAGCATCCAGATTTTTATGTTTCAATTCTAATAGCGTTTCATCTTCAGCCAAAAACGGTGCAGGGAAATCTTTCGGCATTTTTCTGTGATTATACAAAGAATCCTGCCATTTTTCCAACTGCTCTTCCAGAGTGAAACATTTGTCTGCTTCCGGCTCGCCAAGACTTACCAAAACGCCATGTTCCAAATGCTCTATCATTTGCTGAGGAGACATTTTACCCCAATTTGGTTGAGTAGATTCCGTTAAACCATTTAACGTTTTCTGAATATTTTTCACATTTAAATCTATGAAAGGAGAATGTTTTGCCACCAAAGTTAAAATTGTAGCTACACAAACAATCTCATCTCTTTGGTTTACAACCTCAACCAACCATTTCACAACTCCAGAAGGAATATTTCTTCCTTTAACTCCACGGTTGATTTTTTCTTTTGCCGTCAAATAAACCGTAATGGTATCTCCCGCGTAAACAGGCTTGAAGAACGAACAGTTTTCCAATCCATAATTCGCGATAACTGGGCCTTTTTTACCAGAAACAAACAATCCAGCCGCCGCAGAAAGGATAAAATATCCATGAGCAACGGTTTTATCAAATATAGTTCCCGTTAAGCTTGTTGCATCTGTATGTGCGTAGAAATGATCCCAAGAAACATTAGAGAAATTCACGATATCTGCATCAGTTACCGTTCTTCCTGCTGTTTCTAAAGAATCGCCAACCTCAACTTCTTCAAAATATTTCTGGAAAGGATGTTTGTCTGAATATTTTTTCTCAGCACCTTGCTGATAAATTTTAGTAATAGCCGTCAACGTATCCGGAGAACCCTGAATCGCTGTTTTTTGAAGGAAGAAATGAAGACCGCCTAAACCGCCCATTTCCTCACCACCACCCGCTCTTCCGGGACCACCGTGCATCAACGTCGGAAGCGGAGAACCATGACCTGTACTTTCTTTTGCATTGTCTCTGTTTAACACGAAAATTCTTCCGTGTTGAGAAGCCATTTTCCATGAAGTTTCTGCTACAAAATTGTTATCGTAAGAAACAATAGAACCTACCAAACTTCCTTTTCCTCTCTTTGCTAATGCTGCAGCTTCTTCCGCATCTTTGTATGGCATCAACGTAGAAACCGGGCCGAAAGCTTCGACATCATGAGAGATATTTTTTTCGAAAGGTTTGTCATTTAAGAACAACTTCGGGCTCATAAATGCTCCTTTTTCATAGTCCGCATCTACCAATTCATGTTTTCCGTCATAAATCAGTTCTGTTTCAGCCTTTAATAAATTAACTTTTCTTACCACCTCATCATACTGCTGTTTTCCAACCAAAGATCCCATTCTGGTTTCTCTGCTCAATGGATTTCCGATTTTTGTCTGATCCAAAGCTTTAGATAAAGCATTCTGAACATCACCGATTAAGTTTTCCGGAACGATAATTCTTCGGATCGCCGTACATTTTTGTCCGGCTTTCGTGGTCATTTCGTTACGAACTTCTTTGATGAACAAATCAAATTCCGGAGTTCCCGGTTTTGCATCCAAACCAAGAATCGAACAGTTCAAAGAATCTGCCTCCATGTTGAAACGAACCGCATTTCCAGCAATTGATGGTAAAGATTTTAATTTTCTACCTGTTGTCGCAGAACCTGTAAATAACACGGAATCTCCATCCTGAACATAATCCAAAATATTTCCGGGTTCGCCACAAACCAATTGAACAGCACCTTCAGGAAGAATTCCGCTTTCAATCATATCCTGAAAAACTGCGTTCGTTAAATATGAACCAAACGGAGAAGGTTTCACAATTGACGGAACACCTGCCAACAAAGATGTGGATAACTTTTCTAACATTCCCCAAACCGGAAAGTTGTACGCATTGATTTGAACTGAAACTCCTTCACTCGGTGTTAAAATATGAGTTCCCAAGAAAGTACCGTTTGCAGAAATTTTCTGAGTATCTCCATCCACCCAAAACGGAGTGTTCGGAAGCATTCTTTTCGCCAAACCTGAGTAAGTAAAAAAAGTACCGAAACCTCCCTCGATATCTACCCAAGAATCAACATGAGTTGCCCCTGTTTTATATGATAATTCGTAATATTTTTTCTTTCTTTCTAAAAGGTAAAGTGCTACTTTTTTCAACATTTCTCCACGATCGTAGAACGTCATCGAAGAAAGGTTTTTATAACCTACCGTTCTTCCGTAATCCAATGCCTGCTCAAAATTCAGACCTTCGGTGTCGGAAATGGCAACCTGTTCTCCTGTCACTGCGTTGTATAAAGGAATTCCGTTTCCGGTACCTTCAATCCATTCGCCGTGGATATAATTTTTTAACTTTTCCATATAGTTTTTTATTTTTTACTAATATTTTATCTTTTGATCTTTATTTACTTGAGGATGTTTATCCAATAAATAAAGAACTCTGTCAGATTTAGAAAAAGGAATGTTATGAGTAATACAAGCTTCTTTTAAATCAATCAGATACTTTTTATACAATTCAAATTTCTTTGATTTACTAAATGGAATTTTCAAATTTTCTCCATATAAGATTCTGTAAACCCTTTGATCAATAATTTGAAAATAATCCGAATCAATAAATCTTAAAAAAGTCGAAGCCATTGGCAAATCAAAGCCTTTTGAATCTAATAATTTAATTAAAATATTATCTGATAAATCCTCATCATATCCTTTCCTTAAAGCATTAATTTTTACAATTAAATCGTTATCAATTTCCGGGAACCGATTAGTTTTCCAAAGAACAATTTCCAACATAGTTTCATAAGTGAAATCATCTTTTTTATTATCAAGTTTATCCGTTAATCCTTTTTGATATTTAAATTCGGGAAGCTCAAGAAGAAGATCCTGAATATTTTCTAAATTCTTAATACTTTTAATTTCATCGTTTTTCATGAAATAAAATTATTTAGGCTCTTGATACGGAAACAATTTCACCAAACCTTCATACAAACTTCTGTGAAGAATAGTTGCATGATTGTCTGTTTCCATCATTTTATAATCTAAAGTCCAATTTTTCTTGTTGGCTTTTTTCAGAACATCAAATAAATCTTCAGCATCTTTTACCATCACAGGGTGTTCACCTTTTCCGACAGAAACATAAATAAATTTCTTGGAATCCGGAATTTTGGTTAATAATTGAGGCGCCTGTTTTAACAAACTTTCGTCATCCCACCACAAACTCGGACTGATGATAAAATAATGATTGAACATTTCAGGTTTTTTTAGCAAAATTTCAGTTGCTAAAAGTCCGCCCAATGATTGTCCGAATAAATATTTATCAGTTGTTTTAAACTGACTTTCGATATAAGGTTTTAATTCTTTCTCCAAAAAGCTGATGAATTTATCCGAATGTCCCGTCGTAGGATAATCTTTCTGTAAGTCTTTCAAATCTGTATGAAAAGTGAAGTCTCTTTTTCTATCAACATTAGCAATTCCAACCACAATTGTTTCTGGCATGGAATACATTTGATTAAAGAATTGAATCAATCCCGTAACGTGAATAAAATCTTCATTCATGCTTCCATCCAAAAGATAGATAATCGGGTAGGATTTTGTCTTGTCGAAATTTTGCGGAAGATAGATGTTCAAAATTCTGTCTTCATTTAAAACTTTAGACTTTATGGTTCTGATTTCTCCAATAGTCAATGGTTTTACATTTCCTGTCTGGGCAAAAACCACCGATTGAAATGTAAAGAGAATACTGCAGAAAATGAGAAGTTTTTTAATCATAGTTAAATTTTGTCTGGTAATTTATTTCACGTCATCCCAAATGCTGTAATCAACAACCTTCGTAGGAATCTGTTGAACATATTCTGTAAAAGGTTCGCAAGGTAAAATCGCGTCTTTACCTTCTCTTGCCAATTCCTGATACAATCTCGTTCCTTCCGTTTTCCATTTAATCATTTCATCAGAAACATCACGGATAATTTTTGCCGGACTTCCAACAATCAGTTTTCTTGATTCACATTTGAAATTTGCGGGAACGAAAGCCAAAGCTCCGATAATACATTCATCACCGATAACAGCTTTGTCCATCACTACAGCATTCATTCCAACCAGACAGTTTCTACCGATATGTCCGGAATGAATAATTGCACCGTGACCGATGTGTGCTGATTCTTCTAAAATAGTTTCAATTCCCGGAAAAACATGAAGTGTACAGTTTTCCTGAACATTCGCACCGTCTTTGATGATAATTTTACCCCAGTCTCCACGAATAACCGCGTTGGGACCGATATAAACTTCTTCGCCGATTTCAACATTTCCGATGATCACCGCTTGTGGATGAACGTAAGCGGAAGGTTTGATGATGGGACGAATTCCGTGATATGAGTAAATATTCATAAATTTAATTTTAATATTAAATTCTTTTGTCTTGAAACAAAAGAACCAAAAATTCAAGACTGTAAACTTTTATGCTACAAATTGAAAAATTTCCTAAAAAGTTTAAAACTCGCTTTGCTCAAACATAAAACTTTTCTTAACGGCAATTTTGAAATTTGCTTAACGCTAAAAGTTTAGATGTCGTTTTTAGACACGCTCAATTACCATGGCATAACCTTGTCCGACACCAATACAAAGGGTACACAATGCATATTTTTTATCTTGTTTTTGAAGTTCTATAGCAGCAGAACCAACGATTCTTGCTCCTGAAACTCCCAGAGGATGACCAATTGCAATAGCTCCTCCGTTTGGATTCACTCTTGAATCATCATCTTTTAAACCTAAAGTTCTAGTTACCGCCAAAGCCTGAGCTGCAAACGCTTCATTCAATTCAATGATGTCCATATCGTCTAATGAAAGATTCAGTCTTTTTAATAATTTCTGAGTCGCTTCAACAGGTCCGATTCCCATAATTCTTGGTTCAACACCGGCAACAGATGATCCTAAGATCTTAGCTTTTGGTTTTAAACCATATTTTTTTACTGCTTCTTCGCTTGCTAAAATTAAAGCAGCTGCTCCGTCATTCATTCCTGAAGCGTTTCCAGCTGTTACTGTTCCTTCTTTTCTGAAAGCAGGACGAAGTTTTCCTAAACCTTCCATAGATGAGGTTGGCTTAATGAATTCATCTGTATCAAAAATTTTCGGTTCGCCTTTTCTTTGTGGAATTTCAACTTTTACAATTTCTTCAGCCAATCTTCCACTTTCCTGTGCTTTAGTGGCTTTTTGTTGAGACCAAAGGGCAAATTTATCCTGATCTTCACGGCTGATATTGTGCATTTCTGCTAAATTTTCAGCAGTATCTCCCATTGTATCGACACCGTATAATTCTTTCATTTTCGGATTGATGAATCTCCAACCGAAAGTGGTATCAAACATCTGACTGTCTCTACCAAAAGCCGCACTTGGTTTTGACATCACATAAGGCGAACGCGTCATATGTTCTACTCCACCTGCGATGTAAATTTCACCTTCTCCTGCTGCAATCGAACGGAAAGCGTTTGCCACCGCCGACATTCCTGAAGCACAAAGTCTGTTGACTGTTTCACCTCCGATTTTATATGGAAGCCCAGCCAATAAAAGTCCCATTCTGGCTACGTTTCTGTTATCTTCACCCGCCTGATTGGCACATCCGAAAATAACATCTTCAATTTCCTCAACCGGAACTTCTGGGTTTCTTGCTACGACTTCTTTGATAACAATTGCCGCCAAATCATCGGCACGAACTTCAGAAAGTCCGCCAGCCAATTTTGAGATGGGTGTTCTTACATAATCTATGATATATACGTTGTTCATAATTAAATTAATTTAACAATATAGCAATGTAACAGTATAACAATGCTAAATGCCATGGTTTTTATTTAAACTTGTACTTAATATTTTATAAATAATTTTTCCAATCTCCGTAATCTGAAGTTCTAAACTTTCATTGAAAGGATAATTTTTAGAATGCTTACAGAGATAAAGCCAATATTTTGTTTCTTCTAATTCTTTCGCCGCAATTTTAATTTTATTGATAAAATCATTTTTGCTGTGAGGGTTTTGAGCTTCAAATGCATTCGCGCTCCTACACTTGTTCCAGAACACAACAATTGTGTAGCAATAACAAATTTTCTTTTTTCTTCTAACAATTCACAGAATTCAATGATATCTAAAGAAAATTGAACAGTCTTAGTGATTAATGGGTTGTTTTCAAAATTTATTATTTGTGTTAATTATTTTATTTTAAAATTGGTAAACTGTTAGACTGATACATTGCTAGATTGAGCTAAAGCTCTGTTACTTTTTTTCCAATTTTATAAACCGTTCCGACAAACTTTGCTACCTGATCGTTATTTTGATTGGTAATTTTAATGTCGTAAATCGCAGTTTTTCTGGTATTATTTACCAAAACACTTTCTGCTCTGAAAATATCGCCTTCTCTTCCGGCTTTGATAAAATTGATGGTTACACTTAATGCAACGGCTGCATTTCCGTCATTGTTTGATGAAAAAGCAAATGCAGAATCTGCAAAAGCGAATGTTACTCCTCCGTGAACCGTGCCCAATCCGTTGAGCATTTGTTTGGTAATTTCCATTTCAATCAAAGAATAATTTTCTTTAATATCAATGATTTTTATTCCTAAAAATTGGGAGAACTCGTCTTTCTCCATCATATAATCTACAACCTGTCTCGGATTCATACTATTATATATTTGTTATTTGTTCATATAATTCATCAACCAGTTTGTCATAAATACTCATGGTTTTGCCAAGAATTATCTGCTCGTATGTTAGGTTATCTGATGAATTTTCATGGGCATAAAAAGCATTTAAATCAATTCCATCTTCATGGGCGATTCTTTTAATCAGCTCTTTATATTTTTCATTGAATTTCCCTAATAATTCTAATTTTTCCTGATCATCATTAATCAAAGAAAGCTCCTGAATAATATATTCCTTTTCAATGATGAGCCTTGTCTCTAATTCGGCTCTAAATCCGTCAATATCCATGCTATTAATGTAACAATTTAGCAATGTATCGATTTACCAATGTTTTTAAATATTGTTACATTGACAAACTGATACGCTGGTATATTTATAATTTACGCAGCAACGGGCTTTGTCTATATCTTTCTTCCTGATATTCTTCATAAAGATTTTGAAGGGTTTCAGAGATTTTTGCATATCCTATTTCTTTTCCCCAAGTCAATAATCCTTTTGGATAGTTTACGCCTTTCTGCATTGCCAATTCTAAATCTTCATCGTTGGCAACTCCTAATCTTTTGGCTTCAACCGCTTCATTAATCAACATTGAAATAATTCTCAGGAAAATTTGTTGATAAAGCGCATCGTCTTTTTCGGCAACAGGTTTTTCTGCTCCTTCAGAATAATCGTAGAATCCTTTTCCTGTTTTTCTGCCGTGAAGTTTGGCTTCCGACATTCTTTGCTGAAGAAGAGAGGGCTTGTATTTCGGATCGTAGAAATATTCGTTGTAAACCGTTTTTGTTACGGAGAAATTGACATCAACACCAATTAAATCCATTAATTCAAAAGGTCCCATTTTGAAGTTTCCGATTGTTTTCATGGCATCATCAACCTGTTCTACGGTTGCAATGTTTTCTTCAACCAATCTCAAACCTTCACCGTAGTATGGACGAGCAATTCTGTTAACGATAAATCCTGGAATATCTTTAGCAATAACTGGAGTTTTACCCCAATCTTTCATGAGATTGTAGATTTTTTTCGCTAAGCTTTTTTCTGTTAATAAAGAGGGAATAACCTCAACCAAAGGCATCAAAGGAGCCGGATTGAAAAAGTGAATTCCGATGAAACGCTCCGGTTTTTGTAATTCCGCACCGAGAGAGGTGATGGAAATGGATGATGTATTGGAACCAATCACACAGCTTTCTGAAACGTGTTTCTCTAATTCTGTGAAAACTTTGATTTTTATGTCTTTATTTTCGATGATGGCTTCAATGATTAATTCGCAATCTTTGAAGTCCTTCAATTCTGTAGCAATGGAAATATTAGCTAAAATTTCAGTCATTTTCTCTGCTGAAATTTTCTGCTTATCAACCAATTTGGTTAATGTTTTTTCCAGACCTACGGTTGCTGTTTCTACTTGTTTCGGATTGGCATCGTAAACCCAAACCTTGCATCCGTTCGTCGCGGCTACTTGTGCAATGCCGATTCCCATTGTTCCGGCACCGATAATTCCTACATTCGTCATAATGTAACAGTGTATCAATGTAACAATGTAACAATCGTTGTCATGCTGAGCCTGTCGAAGCATTTCACTGGTAAACTGCTACATTGGTACATTGTTATATTAATTCTTATTTTCCTTTATAATTAGGTTTTCTTTTTTCTAAAAAGGCATTTACCCCTTCGATAAAATCTTCTGTTTCTGCTGCTTCCTGTTGAAGATCGCCTTCCAGTTCCAATTGTTCTTTTAATGTATTGTTGTAAGAATTGGCGAAGGCTTTTTTGGTTAATTTTAAACCGACAGTTGGCATATTTGACACTTTTTCAAGAATTTCTAAAGATTTAGAATTGAATTCTTCTTCCGTAAAAACTTCAGCCACCAATCCATAAGATTTTGATTCTTCAGCCGATAATCTTTTCCCTGTAAATGCTAAATAATTGGCCAATTGTCTTCCCAAAAGTTTTGGTAAGAAATAGGTACCTCCCGTATCAGGAATTAAACCTATATTAGAAAATGCCTGCGAGAAATAAGCCTTTTCATTCGCTAAAACGAAATCACAGATTAATGCCAACATCGCTCCAGCACCTACTGCCGGACCATTTACCAAAGCAACAACCGGTTTTTTGCAACGTGTAATTTCCGTTACCAGCGGATTATAATAATCTACCACAATTTTTCTGATGATATCATTATCGTGGTGCTCTTTTCCCGTTACAAAAGCATCATCAAGGTTTTGACCAGAGCAGAACGCTCTTCCTCTTCCTGAAATCGCAACGCATCTTACCGTAGGATCATTGCTACACTCTTTCACAAAGTCTTTTAAATCTGATAAAGCCGGTTTTGTAAGCGCATTCATGGTGTCTGGTTGGTTCAGATAAGCAATTTTTAGCTTTCCGTCGAAATGCGATTCAATATCGAGTTGTGTGTACATGGTTTTTTAATTTAAAGATTAAATTATTTAAAAATTCAAAGATTTAACAATGTTCTAATTTAACAATATTAAATCATGTAGCAATGTATCATTTTAATGACATTTAAAATAGTCAAAAGGCTCTAAACAGTCTAAACACTGATACGAAGCCTTACATAATGTAGACCCGAATCGGCTGATCTGTTTTGAATTCATAGAACCGCAACGAGGACATTTTTTCGGTTTCCCAATGTGATGTTCGTCGGCTCCTTTTTCGGGAGGTGTAATTCCGTAAACACGAAGTTTTTCTCTCGCTTCATCCGTCAACCAGTCTGTTGTCCAAATCGGAAACATTTTGGTCACTACTTTCGCATCCCACCCGTTTTCCTTCATGATTTTCATGATGTCTTCCTCAATGGTAAACATAGCGGGACAGGCAGAATAAGTCGGCGTAATGGTTACTTCACAAGAATTCTCGCTCGTAATTTTCGCTTCTCTCACAATGCCCAATTCCACAATATTGATTACCGGAATTTCCGGATCGGGAACGAGTTCTAATATTTCTAAAGGATTTTTCAATCTTCTTTTTATCTGAAATTTTTTTTAAACGCAAAGTGCGCTAAGTTTTTTTTGACTACTAATTGTTTTTAAGTTCGCAAAGGCGTTTCACTCAACTAAGTCAATAAAATATAAATCTAACAGTTGTAAATCATCTATAAATAGAGTTATCATTCGCATCGACTAAATCGTGAAACTGATGTTCGCAATGCCTTACATAATCTCCAATTATAGCTTTTTCATTTCTCCCAACTTTTCTTCTAGGAATTACTCCTATATAATTGTTTTCATCTTCAAGAAGAAAATAATCATTATAAATCTCTCTACTTCTGATTTTTTTCCTAAATGTTGTTGAATGAAAAACCAGATATTCACCAATTTTTGGTTGTTCTTTGTGACCTATTGGAGAGATTTTATACAGTCTGATGTTTTTTCTTCTCTATTTTTAAGTACTTCGGAACTTAATGGATTTTTAGAATTAATATGTGAAAAAACTATCTCTTCATTATCAAAACGTTTTTCTTCAAGATTTTCAATAATTCTTTTTTCAATTTCCCAAAATAAATTTGAATCTACAGATTTTAAAACCGCTTTTAAAACTGGAAAACCGTTTTCAACATTATCTAATTCTACAATTATCCCATAATTTGCGAGAATGTTTGAATTAATAACTTGATGTTTTATTTTGGAATCCATATTAATCTTACCAAGTACAACCAGGATACGCTCTCTGCATATACTGCAGTTCACAAAGGATAAATCCAAAATATTCTGTGTGATATCCCGTTCTTGATTTTGGCTGCATGAAAGGATTTGTAGGATATTCTAAACCGAAACCTTCAAAATCTTTCTGCGTAATTGAAACAAATTCTTCGTAAAGAGCATCTGAATTCGGAGCAATATTTAAAGCTACCAAATCATCTTCTCCTTCAGTTTTTGCGAATAGACCTTTCGTGTATTCCCAAATATTTTCGATTGATTTTTCTAAACGAGATTTACTTTCTTCCGTTCCCTGAGCAAAAATTTTCATCCAAGATGCAGCGTGAGTATAATGATATCTTACTTCTTTCAACGATTTCTGAGCAATGGCAGAAAGTTCTTCATTCGTAGAATTTGATAATGCTTCGTACATCAATTTCTGATACACCGCGAAAACGTATACTTTTAAAATCGTCTGAGCATAATCTTCGTTTGGAAGTTCTGTCCAATGTGCATTTACATATTCGTGTTCGTATCTTAAAAATGCCAAGTCATCTTCACTTTTACCGTTATCAATCACCCTTGAAGCATAAACATAAAAGTTATTTGCCTGTCCAAGTTCATCCAACGCGATATTCGTTAATGCAATATCTTCCTCTAAATAAGGACCTTCACCGCACCACGCAGACAAACGTTGTCCCATAATGAAACTGTCGTCTGCTAGTTTTAATAAATAATTATATAATGGGTTCATTGTTAATCATTTTGAAGACCAATAGATGATAGACTGATAGAAAATAGATTGTAAAGTCTTTTATCTATTCGTCTATTATCTCCAAAGTCTTAATTACATATTTTTTACATCATTTGGAATCTCGTAGAACGTCGGGTGACGGTATAGTTTGTCATCAGCCGGATCGAAGAAGGCTTCCTTATCCACCCCTTCCGAAGTCACTATATATTTACTTGGAACGACCCAAACAGAAGTCCCTTCTTTTCTTCTTGTATAAACGTCTCTTGCGTTCTGCAAAGCCATTTCTGCTGTTGGCGCCTGCACAATTCCAACGTGTTTGTGAGATAATCCCGGTTTAGTCTGAATAAACACTTCCCACATATCTAAATTTGCCATAGTCAAATTTTAATTTTTATCTAAATTTTAGATTTTGAATTATTTTAAACTTTTATTTTTGAACCATTAAGGACAATTAAGTTGTTAAGAATATTAAGTTTAGCTTTAAAATCAGAATGATTTATCTTAATTAAACTAAACTTCTAAACAAAATCTTAATGGTTTAAATTAAATAATTAGTTAACCTTTTCGTTTTGCTTTTCCGCAAAAGCTGCCGCTGCCTCTTTTACCCAAGAATTTTCTCTCTGCGCTTTTCTCTTGGTTTCAATACGCTTTTTGTTGGCAGGGCCATTTCCTTTTAAAATTTCCATAAATTCATCCCAAGGAAGCTCTCCGAAATCGTAATGTTGTCTTTCTTCATTCCATTTCAGATCTTTATCCGGAATCGTTAATCCTAAAAATTCAGCCTGAGCAACCGTAACATCGATGAATCTCTGACGAAGACTGTCATTACTTTCTCTTTTCACTCTGTAGTTCATAGAAATTTTAGAGTTTGGAGAGCTGTCATCATTTGGACCAAACATCATCAAAGCCGGCCACCAGAAACGGTTTAAAGAAGCCTGAGCCATTTCTTTCTGCTGTTTTGTTCCACGGCAAAGCGCCATTAAAATCTCGTAACCCTGTCTTTGGTGGAAAGATTCTTCTTTACAGATTTTCACCATCGCTCTTGAATAAGGACCATAAGAATTTCCCATTAACATTACTTGGTTCATGATGGCTGCACCATCAACTAACCAACCGATCGCACCGATATCTGCCCAACTTAGCGTCGGATAATTGAAAATACTTGAATATTTTGCTTTTCCTTCCAACATATCTTCATACGTCGCATCTCTATCCGCTCTGATACTTCCGTCTCCTAAAGTTTCAGTTGCAGAATACAAGTATAAACCGTGACCTGCTTCATCCTGAACTTTAGCCAAAAGAGCCATTTTTCTTCTCAATGAAGGTGCTCTGGAAATCCAGTTCGCTTCCGGCAGCATTCCTACAATTTCAGAATGTGCGTGCTGTGAAATCTGACGAACCAATAGTTTTCTGTAATCATCCGGCATTACATCTTTTGGTTCTACTTTATTTTCGTCGTGTACGTATTGTACAAATTTTTCTAAGTCCATAATTTTTAATTTGAAAATTAATTAATTTGAAAATTTGAGAATTAGGCAATCTGAAAATTAAAACACGATAATGGCATATTCAAATTAGCACATTGACTCATTTTCAAATTGATTTAAACATCATAATTAAGCATCACCACATTCGTTGTCGGGTGACATTGACAGGTAAGAACATAGCCTCTGGCTACTTCTTCTTCGGTAAGCGCGTAGTTTTTTTCCATGAAAACTTCCCCTTCCAAAACTTCGGCTTTACACGTACAACAAACTCCTCCTTTACAAGCGAAAGGTACAGGAAGATTGTCTTTCAATGCTTTATCTAAGATACTCTCTTTTTTTGAATTCAGGTGGAACGAATATTCATCATCATCGATGATTACCGTTACCATACTTTCAATGTTGGCAATAGCTTTGAATTCGTCGCTCATTTCCTCCGTATTCTCTTCATCGGGAGCAGTGAAATATTCAAATAAAACCTGAATTGCCGGTACTTTTTTATCTTTCTTTAAATAATCTGCAATCCCTTTAATCATTTCTGAAGGTCCGCAAATGAAGAAAGTAGATTCTTTTACATCGATATCAGCATATCTTTCAAACAAATGATCTAATTTTTCCGGAGAAATTCTTCCTTCAAAAATAGGGTCTTCATGTTTTTCACGGCTTACCAAATAAACAACTTTCAGTCTTCCGTTAAAAGTTTCCACTAACTTATCGATTTCAGCCTTTTTCATCACGTGATTCATGCTTCTGTTGCTGTAGAACAAATAAGCGTTTGAATTCGGCTCCTGATAAAGACTTTCTTTGATATTCGACAAAACCGGAGAAATTCCGCTTCCTGCCGCCAAACCAACGTAAGTTTTCACGTTTGTCGGGTGATAAGACGTATTGAAACCACCCATAGGAGGCATTACCTCAAGAATTTCATCCATATGAAGATGCTCATTGAAATAGCCTGAAACTTTTCCGTTTTCCAATAATTTCACCAATACTTCCAGCGTGTTGCTTTTTTCACTTGGCGCATTGCAGATAGAATAAGAACGTCTCTCTTCGTTCCCGTCAATCATCATTTTAAAGTTCAGATACTGACCTTGTTTGAATCTGAATTTATCTTTCAGCTCTTCAGGAATTTCCACCGCTACATTTACTGCTTCGGGAGTATCTTTCTGAACCTTAACGGTTTTAAGTTTATAAAATGAATTCATTATTTTTTTAGTATTCTATTAATTTTTCCGCCTTCACACTTTGGAAGACTGTCTTGAGCATGGATTTTCACTTTCGTTGTAATTCCTACTCGCTTTTTAATTTCGTTTTCTATGCTTTTTCCAAAATTCCCGACAAAAATAGTATAATCATCGGTATCTTGTTGTAAATTTTGAGTCGTTACCAATTCATCATCAATTTCAACATCAATATCAAGCGCAACACACATCTGCTCTTTCTCGATTGGCGTTAAATAATAATTAGGAATCACCCCTTTTACATGAGAAAACGCTTCTTCAATCTGGCTGGGATAAACATTTACGCCTCTTACGATCAGCATATCATCGGCTCTTCCAAGGATCGGACGCATTTTTACCATCGTTCTTTTTCCGCTTTCATCGTAATAAAGACTTGTAATATCGTTAGTCCAGTAACGTAAAAGCGGCATTGCTTTCTTCGTTAAAGTAGTAATCACCAAAACACCTTCTTCCCCAAACGGAACGGGTTCTTTTGTAATCGGATCTAAAATTTCAGGATAAAAATGATCTTCCCAAATGTAGGCTCCGCCTTTTTCCTCAAAATCTTCCATCGAAACTCCGGGACCGATAATTTCACTTAACCCATAAATATTGGTTGCATGCACACCCAATCTTTCTTCAATATGATGTCTGATAATTTCCGTCCACGGTTCTGAACCTAAAACGGCATATTTTAAACTGATCTCATCTGCAGAAATTCCACGGTTTGCGAATTCATCCGCGATGGTTAATGCGTAAGAAGGCGAACAGCAGATTACTTCCGGTTTAAAATCCATAATTAAATCTACCTGTCTTGACGTCATCCCTCCTGAAATTGGGAGAACGCTCATTCCTAATTTTTCCGCTCCGTAATGAAGTCCAAGTCCGCCTGTGAAAATTCCATAGCCGTACGCGTTGTGCAACTGCATTCCTGGTTTTGCTCCCGCAGCGTTCAAAGATCTTGCTACTACTTCGCTGAATAAATCAACATCCTCTTTTGTATATCCTACTACCGTTGGTTTTCCTGTTGTTCCGCTTGAACAGTGAATTCTTTGTAATTCATCTTTAGGAACCGTGAATAATCCAAACGGATAGTTATTTCTTAAATCTTGTTTATAAGTAATCGGAAGTTTCGTAATATCTTCTATCGACCTGACATCCTGCGGAGATATTCCCAATTCATTAAATTTTCCTCTATAAAATTCTGACTTCTCTCCAAGATAGTCTACCAAATCAGCCAATCGCGTAGACTGAAGCTGTCTCAATTGGTCGAGCTTTAAATATTCAACTGAAAAATCCATATCTTTAACTAACTAACATTTGTTAGGTAAATTTAAAAAGATTTTGGAAGCTGACAAAAATTTTTATGACTTTCGTCATATTTTGAATGATTCTAAATAAGATTTAAGTTGAGGCTAAGGTTTAGACGGAGGGAAATAATAGGTAAGGTAAATATTTTATTGTATACTTCATCACAACAATCAAAATTACTACGAAATGATAAACATTCCGGATAGAATTTATAAAAGTCCCCAATTAACTATCTATCTTGATTTCCAAGTAGTCCAAAAAGGATTTTATCTCTGATTTCATCGGTAATTTCAGTTCCTGAATCAATATTTCTTTTGAACCAGAAATAAGAATTGTTTAAAGTATGAAGAATAAAACGTGTGGTAAAAGCCGGAGATTTGAGTTCCCAATTTTCTGCCTGATAAATTTCAGATATCAAGTTTTCAACTTCCTGCTGATAATTCTTTCTTAATTCCACAAATTCGGGAAGTCTTTCTTCCAAATGTTTCCATTCGTTGGAATAAATGTGAGTGACATCTCGGTTTTTCAACACAACTGATAAATGCTTATCCAAAAAAAGATCAAGTTTTTCTCTCGGCGGAAGATTTGTGTTTTTTACCTCTTGAAGTTCATCAAAAAACTCCTGAGCAATGCCAAAACAAATCCATTCCAGAATTTCTTCTTTCGAACGGATGTGTGCATATAAAGAAGCCGCCTTAATGTTGAGTTTCGTTGCCAAGTCCCTCACAGAACTGCCCAAATACCCTTTCTCTTTGAAAAGTTCAACTGCTACTTCTAATATTTTCTTTTGTTTTTCTTTAAGCTCCATTTGGTAAAACGCAAAAGTACTTATTTTGATTTTAATATTTTGATTTTGAGAGGATGATTTTTAACTCAAGAATTAGAAGCTAAATACTTCATTATACATTTTAAAAATAATAAATCTCAAAAATTTATTTAAACCACTAAGAAAATTTAAGGTATGAAGTTCAATTAAGAAAAAATCAAACAGATTTTTAATAAACCTTTCTCTAAAAGCAAAGCTCATCTTAAATATTGTAAACCTCTTAATGAAAATCTTAATGGTTTAACTCAAAAACAAGAGGAGTTGTATTTTATTAGTTAACCAAATCGGACGGTTCTTCCGATAATTTTTATTCAATTTAAGGATAATCGGAAATTTTGTCTTTTTCAATCGAATTAAAAATACACAATTCGGAAAATTTGTCCAATATTTTTAAAAATTCAACAATTGAACACTTTTTGCGATATACCCATCAGAATTAAATGATTAAATAAGATTGAAGGCATCAGAATTTAGAAAATCAGATTTAAAAATTAACATTTATTTACGTCTTATGGTCTGAAATCTGATGTTTACAATCTAAAATTGAAAACTAAAGATTAAAGAATCAAAAAAAATATAAAATATGAACTTAAATCAATATACTGTAAAATCACAAGAAGCCATCCAAGCTGCACAACAAGTCGCAATGGAATTTGGTAACCAACAAATAGAACCTCAACATTTACTTGAAGGAATTTTTCAGGTGGATGAAAATATATCGCCTTTCTTATTAAAAAAATCTGAAGCAGATGCCACTTTGGTAAGAGAGCGCAACCGTGAAAATTTAGAAAAACTTCCGAAAGTACAGGGAGGAAATATTTACCTTTCACAATCGGCGAATAAAGTTTTGCTTGATGCCCCCAACATCACTAAAAAAATGGGCGACGAATTTGTAACGATTGAACATTTATGGCTTTCCCTATTAGAGACCAATTCAGAAGTTTCAAAAATGCTGAAAGATATGGGTGTTACGAAAAATCTTTTGGAAGGAGCAATTAAAGAATTAAGAAAAGGTTCGAAGGCGACTTCTGCAAGTTCTGAAGAAACATATCAGTCTCTAAATAAATATGCCAAAAACTTCAACGAATTAGCGGCAGAAGGAAAATTAGATCCCGTAATTGGTCGTGATGAAGAGATCAGAAGAGTTTTGCAGATTCTTTCAAGAAGAACCAAAAACAATCCGATTTTGATTGGTGAACCCGGTGTTGGTAAAACCGCCATCGCAGAAGGAATTGCACACAGAATTATCAATGGCGATGTTCCTGAAAATTTGCAGGATAAAACCTTGTATTCACTAGATATGGGTGCGTTGATTGCTGGAGCAAAATATAAAGGAGAATTTGAAGAACGTTTAAAATCTGTGGTCAATGAGGTTATTAAATCAGAAGGACAAATTATTCTTTTCATTGACGAAATCCATACTTTGGTGGGAGCCGGAGGTGGCGAAGGCGCAATGGATGCTGCGAATATTCTGAAACCAGCTTTGGCAAGAGGAGAATTAAGAGCGATTGGTGCAACCACTTTGAATGAATATCAAAAATATTTTGAAAAGGATAAAGCGTTGGAAAGACGTTTCCAGAAAGTGATGGTGGAAGAACCGGATACAGAGTCGGCGATCTCCATTCTTCGTGGAATTAAGGATAAATACGAGGCTCACCATAAAGTAAGAATCAAGGATGAAGCGATTATTGCGGCGGTGGAAATGTCTCAACGATATATTTCGGACAGATTTTTACCGGATAAAGCAATTGATTTGATTGATGAAGCTTCTGCAAAACTGAGAATGGAAATCAATTCAAAACCTGAAGAGCTGGATGTTTTAGACAGAAAACTGATGCAGATGGAAATTGAATTGGCTGCGATTTCAAGAGAAGGAAATCACACGAAAATCGACCATTTAAAAGAAGACATTGCAAAAATTTCTGAGCAGAGAAATGAAATCAATGCGAAATGGCTTAAAGAAAAACAAAAATCTGAAGATTTAACTCAGATTAAAAAAGATATAGAATCTCTGAAACTGGAAGCAGAAAGAGCTTCAAGAGCAGGAGATTATGCAAAAGTAGCCGAAATCCAATACGGAAAAATCAAAGAAAGAGAAGATGCTTTGCAGAAACTGGAATTGGAGATGCAAAACCATCAGAATGAATTAATTAAAGAAGAAGTAACTTCCGAAAATATTTCTGAAGTGATTGCAAAATGGACAGGAATTCCTGTTACTAAACTTCTTCAATCTGAGAGAGAAAAATTATTAAGTCTTGAAAATGAACTTCACCACAGAGTGGTCGGTCAAGACGAAGCGATCATAGCTGTTGCAGACGCCATCAGAAGAAACAGAGCGGGATTAAGTGACGATAAAAAACCAATCGGTTCGTTCTTATTCTTAGGAACAACCGGAGTCGGAAAAACCGAGCTGGCAAAAGCATTGGCGGAGTTTTTATTCGATGATGAAAACAATATGACGAGAATAGATATGAGTGAATATCAGGAACGTCACAGTGTTTCGAGATTGGTGGGTGCGCCTCCTGGATACGTTGGTTATGATGAAGGTGGACAATTGACGGAAGCAGTAAGAAGAAGACCTTATTCTGTCGTGCTTTTGGATGAAATTGAAAAAGCACATCCAGATGTGTTCAATACTTTGTTACAAGTTTTGGATGACGGAAGATTGACAGACAATAAAGGCAGAGTTGTGAATTTCAAAAATTCGATTATCATTATGACTTCGAATTTAGGTTCACATTTAATTCAGGAGCGTTTCGATTCTGCTCAGCGTGACAAGGATGATAACATCAGCCCGGAAGCTTTGGATGAAGCAAAAGATGAAGTTTTTGATTTATTGAAACAGACCTTACGTCCTGAGTTCTTAAACAGAATCGATGAGGTGGTATTATTCCAGCCTTTAAGAAAAAAAGAAATCGGAAAAATTGTGACGTATCAGTTGAGAGGATTCAATGATATGTTAGCAAAACGAAATATCATTATGACCGCAACTCAAGACGCTGTAGATTATCTTATGAATAAAGGATATGATCCTGCTTTCGGAGCAAGACCGTTGAAGAGAGTTATTCAACAGGAAGTTTTAAACAAATTATCAAGAGAAATTCTGGCAGGAACCGTGAATGGCGGCGACAGAATTACTTTAGATTATTTCGAGGAAACAGGTTTGGTTTTCAGACCTGCCGAACAATAAGTAGTTTTTTTCATATATATTATTTTTGAAAAATTTCCGCAGATTTTTGTCTGCGGAAATTTTATTTATAATACATAAGTTGTAAAATAAGCAAACTCCATTGTCGCAAGCCATACAATCAACAATATCTCTATTTTATACCCACTAATTCTACATCAAAAATGATGGTAGCGCCTGGAGGAATTGCTGGTCCGGCACCATTGTCTCCGTACCCCAAATCTGAAGGAATATAAAATCTGTACTTAGATCCTTTGCTCATCAGCTGAATTCCTTCTGTCCATCCTTTGATTACGCTACCCAAATTAATGTCCATCGGTGCGCCTCCATTTTTGTCGGTAGAGTCGAAAACAGTTCCATCCAGAAGCTTTCCGGTATATTTTACCTGTACAACGTCTGCCGCTGTTGGTTTTGTTTTACCATCACCTTCCTGCAATACCTCGTACTGTAAACCAGAAGCTGTCGTTTTCACTTTTGGGTTGCTTTTATTTTTCGTAAGAAACTCCAGACCTTTTTTCTTATTTTCATCTGCTTGTCCCCCCGCTATAGCTTGCTTTTTTTCATGTTGCTCCTGCATAAACTCCTGCATAAAGGCATCCATTTCTTCCGCCGGCATCAACTTTTTTCCTCCATCCATCTCTTCTTTAATAGCCTGAGCCAAAAGCTTTTCATCTACCTTAAAACCTTCTTGTTTCATGTTTTGAGCAATGCTTAAACCTATGTAATAAGAAGCTTTTTGTTCATCTGTATATTTGTTGTCGTCTTGTTTATCATCATTTTTAGCACAAGAAATACTAAATGCTGCTATGCAAAATAATGCGATAGTCTGTCTTTTCATTGGATAATTTTATAATTTTTAAATAATTGATGCAAATCTATCATTTATTACAGAATTTTCCCTGTCACAAAAAAGTTTTCTGTTCTAAAAATTATCATCTGGCATTTAATCAATAAAAATAGTGTAATCTAATAGACTTGGTTTGCAGCACTTATTTTTTATCGATATTTGCAGTTTAATCACAAAATACAAGTATGACTGATTTTATTAAACTAAATTCATGAATCTTCCGCAAATACTTTACGATACTATCACTTGGGTAGAAGGATTTACCGCTTTGATTGCTTTAATTTACTATCCAAAAGTAAAAAACCAATATTGGAAATATTTTTCAATTTACCTCATCATTATATTTTTCTGTGAAGTTTTCGGGAAATGGGGAAACTTATTGATAGAGTATGATCGGCCTAAATTTTTCAATTATTTTGTGATTCCTTTAGAATATATTTTTTTCTATTGGCTGTATGCCGCAAAATCTTTTAAGAAGCCAAAACTGTTTTATGGTTTAACGCTCGCTTATCTGCTTACCTTTATTCCGAACGAACTTTTCTTCAATAAGAATAATTTAATTTTTTCATTTAATTATACCTTCGGCGGATTGATTCTGATGGGACTTGTAATTTATGAATTTCACAAACAAGTCAACTCTAAGGAAATTTTACACTTTAGCAGAAGTAAAATGTTCTTCATCAATATTGGGGTAACATTATTTTATATCGGAACAATGCCTTTTTGGACTTTTCATCCTATTATCAGCGAATATAAAGACATTTGGAATATTTATTACAGCTATTTCCAGCTGTCATTAATTGTGATGTATCTTCTTTTTTCGATCTCTATCATTCGAGGTAAAAATGACTATTAGTTAAATTTGACTACGTATTTTAAAATATTTTTACAATCCGTAAAATCACGGTAAAATAAACAGTATAATTCACATTATATAATTTATTTTTAAAACCATTTTTTTTCGACATTTGCAGATCAATTAACATTTCCCTTATAAAACCTAGTTATGAGTACAGAATTTACTAATGATCGTGACAGCAATGGAGCTAACCAACCAGGAAAAATGCCCAGCGATCTCATCAGAATTTTGGTAGAAAACTATCGTAGAAATCATCTGAGTGCAATTAATTCAACATTAAGTATGGAAGATGCCCATTCTATTTGGTTTGATTTACCTAAACTGAAAAAATTTATTAATTTAGTAGAAAGCGAAGCAAGAGCAGTTAATCCTGACGTTTTAGAAGAGGATCTAGGGATTCGTTTTTATTATGCAGCGTATCCCAAGATTGAAGATTGGGATATCATGAATGCTCATCCTGTTTCAAAAGATTATGCAGGCAAGCATACCTTGGTAATGCTACCTACGTTAAAAGAACAAAATGAAAATGGTGAATTCCTAAATAATGATTTCAATTCTTTATTTGATGGAAGTCAAAATGAAATACAAAGAAAAGGGAAATCGCCTGGAGAAAGCCTTGCAGAAAATCAAGGTGCTTTATTTCCACCCGGAAACCCTTTTCATGAAGGATTTTAATAGAATGATTATTTTCAAAAGATACAATGACTGAACTTCAAAAATTTTTATCCGAATCCATGTATTGGACGGAGGCAGTTGCCGCAATTACTTCCCTTATATATTACAACAATGTTAAAAAACAACATTGGAAGTATTTTGGCTTGTATCTTATTATTATTTTCCTTTGCGAATCTGCTGTAAAATGGGGAGAAGAAATATTGAAAATTGATAAACTCATCTTTTATAATTATTTCGTAATCCCCTTTCAGTTTATATTCTTTTTTTGGCTTTATGCAAAAAAATCTTTGATAAAGCCAAAATTATTTTATATTTTTTCCGGAATATATTTATCATCTTTTATACCGCATGAGATATTTTTTCCTGAGACAAAAATTGTTTTCGCATTTAATTACGTCATAGGTTGCTTATTTTTAATGACACTCGTAGTGATGGAATATTACAAGCAAGTTAATTCTTCTGAGATACTTAATTTCAGTAGAAACAGGATGTTTTATATCAATTTAGGAGTTACGCTTTTTTATATCGGAACCCTTCCTCTTATGACTTTCACATCGCTTCTTTGGGAATATCGAGAAATTTGGAATTTATATTTTCTATACTTCCAGATTTCTGGAGCTGTGATGTACCTTTTATTTTCAATTTCATTCATATGGGGAAAACAGAACTCTTAATAACGATCATTTTATTCAATACATTTTTTTTAATGTTTGTTATTGCTGTAGGTATTTACATACGAAATTACAGACAAAGGAAAAAAGAGCATCAAAAAGAAATTGCATTAAAAAATGAAATGCACCAAAAAGAACTTCTCGCCACCCAGCTAGAAATTCAGCAGGCAACCATGCAGCAGATCGGGCGAGAACTTCATGACAATATAGGGCAGAAGTTGACATTGGTAAGCCTTTATACACAGCAATTATTGTACGAAAATAAAGTTCCCGAAGTGAGCGAAACCATCGATCAGGTTTCACAAATCGTGAACCAGTCTTTGCAGGATCTAAGAAGCTTATCTAAAACATTGACGGATGATAACATCAATCAGAAGGACATTATCACTTTAATTCAGGAAGAGGTAGACAATACGAATGATTTTAAAAGCTGTAAAGTTCATTTTGAATCGAGTATAAAAAACCTTGATTTAGAATTTGTTCAGAAAAATGTATTGTTGAGAATTGCTCAGGAGTTTATTCAGAACAGTATAAAGCATTCACAATGCAAAAATATCTATATTAGCCTCACCACATCCGAAACCGAAGAATGGAAACTTCACTTACAAGATGATGGAAAAGGTTTTGACAGATCAAAAATAACCTCCAACGGAATCGGGCTCACCAATATGAAGAACAGAGCCAGCGTAATTGGTGCAGAATATATCTTGGAAAGCAACGAAGCAGCGGGCACTTCATTAAGTATTATTTTAAAAAGAAATTCATGAAAAAGACTATTGTAATTGTAGACGACCATATCCTTATCGCTAAAGCTATTGAAGGAATTATTCACAATTTTCAGGATTTTGAAGTCATCTATGTTGCGGAAAACGGCAAAGATCTTATTCAGAAATTCGAAAGCAACAACCAAATTCCGGATATTATTTTACTCGACATCAGCATGCCGATGATGGATGGTTTTGAAACAGCATTATGGCTGAAGGAAAATCACCCCGAAATTAAAGTGATGGCTTTGAGCATGCAGGGCGAAGACAAAAGTGTCATTAAAATGATAAAAAACGGAGCTAAAGGATATTTACTAAAAAATACGCACCCGAAAGATCTGGAAACAGCACTTTCAAAACTTAATAGCGATGGTTTTTTCTATCCGGAATGGGCTTCAAAGATTATTTTTTCCAACCTCAGCAATGAAGAAGTTGAAAAAAACATTAAAATTTCGGAACGCGAAAAAGAGTTCTTAAAATATACCGTCACCGAATTAAGCTACAAAGAAATTGCCGATAAAATGTGCTGCAGCCCAAGAACGGTTGAAAGTTACCGAGATCAGCTTTGTGACAAGCTAGACCTGAAAACCCGTGTGGGGCTCGCTGTTTTTGCCATTAAAAACGGTTTCGCAGAATCTTAAAACACACTTAAATATATATCACAAAAAATCCTTTTTCAGCATTTTGAAAAAGGATTTTTGTTTTATTACAATTTTATTTTACAATGTTTTAGAATTGTCATTCGGTGTATAATCCATAAATAGATCACCATCTAGCTGTACAGATTTTACTTTCTTTTTAATAGGAATGGTAAGATTGGTCTGTTTTTGATCTTTTTCCCAAACTGCCGGAGAAAAGTGAAGTTTTTCAACCGTTCCGTCTTCATAATTCAGCACCGCATCAAAAGGAATGGCAAAACCACCAACATTATCAACACCTACGGTCAGAAGATCATTCAGTTGTGTAACTTTTCCTACTTTCAGATCAATATAATTATTGGTGTAAAACCAGTTGTTGAAAAACCAGTTCAGATTTTTCCCGGAGCCTGTATTCATAGAATTAAAATAATCCCAAGGCACCGGATGTTTACCGTTCCAGTTATTCATATAATGATGTAATGCTTTTTTAAACAAATCATCGCCCAGATAATCTTTCAAAGCAAGATAAGACAAAGAAGCTTTTACATAAGAATTGTTTCCGTATCCTGCGCCACTTACCTGCGTACTCATCGAGATAATCGGTTGATCCTGCTCTGCCGAAGGATCATTGATCCATTTTTTAACCCTGAAATTTTTATAGAACTCTTTCGCTTTTGCTTCACCATTTTCATCAATTCCAATTAAATATTCCAGTGTTGTTGCCCAGCCTTCATCCATAAAAGCGTATCGCGTTTCATTGATTCCCATATAAAAAGGGAAATAGGTATGTGCAATCTCATGATCTGCCGTTAACCTTGCATCCTGAAAATTATCCGGAATGCTGCTATCGTTGATCATCATTGGGTATTCCATATCGGCATACCCCTGAATTGCCGTCATTACATTATACGGATATTCTACGCCCGGCCAGTTTTTTGAAAACCAATCCAGATTATAGCGCATCCATTCAGTATATTTTTCAAAATCTTTTGTCCCTGCTTTGTATGCGGCTTGTACGCTTGCTCTTTTTGTTTTCAGCTGAACACTAGAAGCATCCCAAACGTAATGATTGCTTAATGCAAAACAGAAATCGGTGATATTATTTGCTTTAAATTTCCAGACATTCCATTTATTAGCTTTGGTTACTTTACCGGATCTCATCTCCGCTTCCGTAGCCACATGAATTATTTTATCGCTTTTTAATGAAGATTTATATCTGGTTAAAAATTGATTCTGAAGCACGGCTTCCGGATTCAGAAAATCTCCTGTTGCCCAAACCACATAGTTTTTCGGAGCTGAAATGGCAAAAGAATAATCATTAAAATCGTTATAAAACTCCTGTCTGTCAGAATGCGGAAGCATATCCCAGCCGTTATAATCATCGTACACAGAAATTCTTGGGAAGGAGTACGCTACGTAAAAAGTTTCAGGGTCAATTTGCCCTTCTCTTCCACTTTGTACTGATAAAGGATATTCCCACTCTATTTTTACTTCAGCTTTTGTTTTTGATTTTAAAACAGAATTCAATTTTACCTTTTCTACCGTTCCCCAATCATCACTGTTGATATTATATTTTTCACCATTTACGATAAATGATTTAATATGTAAACCCGATGAAAGGAAATCTTTTGAAACAAATCCCGATCTTGGAGATTGCGGCTTGTGAAGGTTATTAACAAATCGAATCGCCAATTCATCCAGATCATTCGGACTATTGTTGGTGTAAACAATTGTTTCTTTCCCCGAAACAATTTTCGTACCGGCATCTACCTTTACCTCAACATTATAAACCCCTTTATTCTGCCAATAATTTTTACCCGGAGCTCCCGACAGATCGCGGGTTCCGTTTTCGTATGCCTTTTTAATATTTCTCGGCATATACAGATCCTGCGCGGATATTTGCCAAGAAGCCATTAAAAATAGACCAACAATAAATCTCTTCATTTTTCTTAATTTAAGACTGGCTCCAAAATTAACAAAAATTGAAGGATAGAGCGTTACATTTATACAAGTTTAAAGAAATTACAATAACGTGTACATTATTCAATTGAAATTATTTTTATGACAGGTAAAATGTTTTGTATCTGATCGAAAATATTTTCACCCGTTTTGAACCCGCGACGGGCAGAATCAATATTAGTTTGACCAAGTTTTGATAGTCGCCAGCAAGAATCAAAACTGATTGAGACTTTCTGAACCTCAGACGAAGCAAACCAATAGTTATTTTGTTAAGTTTATAATGTTTCCGGTAAGAACTAAAAGTGGTTGAAGGTTTCTGAAGTTCAGACGGGGAAAAATTACTATTTGGAATAATGTGGATACTGACAACGGAGATGGTTTTGATTTTTTGCATTAGTTTTTAGGGTTCCGGGGCGACGGCTTCGCCGTCGCCCCGGAACCCTAAAAACCATTCAACATACATTTATTGGATATAGATAGGAAAAATTAAAACCACTTTAATACACTACATCCTATCCTGCTCATCTGCTTTTTTAATCGACTTCGCATTTTTCACCGACTGATTACCAAAATTAAATTTCAATGAAATAATAAAACTCTGGGTATCGCGGTAATCTAAAAAATAATTGTCCTGATTGGCATATTTCGTACTGATTTTCTCTCCGGAAGTTTTAAAAATATCATTAAACATGAGGCTTCCTTCAAGCTTTTTATTGAAGAATTTTTTATTCATCACCAAATATGTTGAAGACGATCCCGAAATCCTGAAAGTCCCCTGAATAGCAGGAGTATTATATCGATTCCCCACTTCCAGCTTCCAATCCGAAGCTTTATCTAAAGTGAAACTTGTTGAAATATCAGAGCCTAAATTCCATACTTTATTTTTGTACAAAATGTTATCAACTCCTATAAAATAGTTTTCATTATGTTCAAGATTTTCAGATACACTAAGGCTCCACCAAGGTTTGATCTGGAAGTTTTTGTATACGCTCAATCCATACGCCTGTCCTTTTTCTATATTGGTAAAATTATAAATCAGATTATTATTGCTGGGCTCCTGATAAGAAATCTCCATCGATGGATTGATTTCTTTTCGATAATAAAAATCGATATTCCACTCTTTCCAGGTGTAGGTAAAATTGAGATTATGAACAATCGTCGCCTTCAAAGCGGGATCTCCCTGGAAATAGGAAAACAAGTTGTAATACGACTTTGCAGGATTCAAACAAGAATAAGATGGTCGACTAATTCGTTTTCCGTAAGACAAACCAAACTGATGATTCCCCTCTGTTGTATATTGAACGTATAATGTTGGGAACAATTTCCAGTATTTATTTTTATTCACTTCATACGGTTCGGAAACGACGCCTTCCAAATCTGTTTTCTCGGCACGTAATCCTGCTTTGAAATTCCACTTTCCAGGGTTATAGGCCAATGAAGAATAAAGGGCAAAGTTGTGTTCCTTATAATCAAAAACATTGCTTTTATCGGCTCTGTATTGCAGCTGACCATTTTCATTATCTGAGAAATCCATCAGGCTGTTGGTCTTTACAAAACTGTATTTGGACCCAGATTCCAATTCCCATTTTTCATTTTTCCATTGATAATCAAATTGCGTGGAATAAAGCTGAACGGCACTTTTATTATGCGTTAAAAAGTTATTTTCTTTAGGCAAATCATTCACAAAATCAAGATGCGTGAGTACATTTTGATCTTTCTGAGCATTGTTTCCTGCAAAATAATTCGTCCACGTCAGTTTACTTTTTTTGTTGAACTTTCGATCCATTTGAAAACTCAAAGAATTATTAATAGAGCGCGAAAAGTGATCGTTGATCGTTCTGTAATTCGACTCTGCAACATCATGATCATTATAAATTAAAGTCGGAACATCATACACTCCATACGACTTCGGACTGAAATATCCGGAATAGTTTAAGCTGGCATTCGTAAGGCTGTCGATCTCATATTCAATATTAAAGTTGACTGTATTCTGGCTTTTATTTTTATCTTTACGATTCATCGTGCTTACCCATCGTTGCTTGTCTTCAACATAATTTACATAGTCCGTACCTTCTCGGTAATAGGTTCCGGTTCCGAAATAATAACTTCCCATTACCGAAAGTTTGTTTTTCTTATAATATTGAGAAATTCCCGCTACCCCTTTTGCATATTGAGTCTGAACATATTTGGAAGAAACAGTACCACGATAGCCTTCTATTTTATTTTTTTTCATGACAATGTTCAGCACGGCACTTCCGGACGCCTCATACTTAGCAGGTGGATTGGTAATTACTTCCACCGATTTCAGTTCGTCGCCTTGAGTGTTTTCCAAAAGGTTTTTCAGTTCATCACCGGTCAGCATAATTCTTTTATCATTAATCGTTACAACAATACTCTGACTTCCTTTTATCGCCAAAACATCATTGCTTGAGGTAACTCCGGGAGTCTTTTTAAGAATTTCCCAGGCATTAAGTGAAGAAATATTAGAATTTTCCACGTTAAATTCCAAGCGGTCGATTTTCCTTTTCACCAAAGGTTTTTGCTTCGTCATCACAACCTCCTGAATATCCTGAATATCTTTCTTCAAAATAATGGCTAAAGGCTGATTTTGCTTTTCAAGATTCAGTTCTTTTTCAAATTTGGCATATTCCAAATCTTTAATGACCAACTTTACAGATTGATCCGAAATTCCTTCCAAAATAAAACTTCCGTTTTCAGAAGTCGATATTGTTTTCAGTAATTTATTTTGAGCATCATATACTTCAATCGCAATCAAAGAAAGTTTTTCATTGTGATCATTCGAAACCGTTCCCTCGATTTTTTTTGTCTGAGAAAAAAGAAAAATAGGAAAGCATAAGAAAAAAAGAATTTTATACCTCATTGTTAGCTTTATTTTATGATGTAAAATTCTAACTTGTTAAGGAAAATTTCGGTTAATGGAAGGTTAATGATCGGTTAACGTCTATTTGGGAAAGGCTAAATTTTTATATTTGTCATTATGATGTTGAAAAGTAAAAATCTCATTGTTCTTTTTACCACGTTGTTCCTGATTCTTTTGGGAATTCAGGGCTATTTTATGTACAAAACCTATCAGGTGAAAGAAAGGGAAATTTACAGAGACATGAACAACCGTCTTTCGACCTATACCGATGATCTGGAAGATAAAAAAGGGTTGAAAAAAGCATCGGATGATGATCTCCAAAACATTTTTGCTCAATACAATGATAAAAAAATTACACAAAAAGAGTTTTTAAATCTTTTTGATCAAAACAGAAAGACAAATCGGAAAAGTTTCAGTGATTATGTTGATAATTTATTCAAAAAAGAAGGTTATAAAGTTGCGGTAAGAATTCAATATTTATCCATTGTTTCGCTTCCTACCAAAGTTCAGCTTCTGGAAAGCCCGATTACGATATTTGAAACACGAAATCAGCTGGTAAAACCCGGAATAACCAACACCGGAAGATGGGAAACCAGTTCAAAATCCACGAACGATAACAACGGGAAACTTGAAAGAGACAACAGTTTTCTTATAAAAAGCCGCACCGATTTTGAGATTTTAAATATTAAAAGTCTTGTTTTCAAAGAGCTTACTTTTCTTTTTCTGAGCTGCATTGCCATTCTGTTTTCGGTATTAATGCTTTATATTTTTACGGTTAAAAATTTAATCCGACAGCAAAAGCAGGTGGAAGTTTTGCACACGGTTGTGGATAACATTTCCCATGAATTCAAAACACCGATTGCCACTTTAAAAATTGCTTCAAAAACATTAAAAAAAGACTATAATCCGGAAACGCTTCATTTGGTTGACCGGCAAATTAACCGTCTGGAAAGTCTGATGTTTCAGCTTCACAAAGACGAATCTGGAGAAAAACTGACGAAAATTCAACCTCAGGACTGGAATTTTTTCATTAAAGATCTCACCTTTACGTATCCTACCATTTTATTTGATCTGAAAAATTCGGTTGATCAGGAAATTCCTTTTGATAAAAATTTAATGGAAACCGTTATTAAAAATCTTTGCGAAAACAGCGGAAAATACGGAGCTTCGGAAGTGAAAATTGAGATAAATAATCCTAAAAACATTCTGGAAATAAAAGTAATCGACAATGGAAATGGAATCGAGAAAAAAGAACTGAAAAATATTTTCGAGAAATTTTACAGAATACAATCCAACAATATTCACAACAGCAAAGGTCTGGGGCTCGGACTGTATTTCGTAAAAAAAATAATCGACGGTTATCACGGAAAAATAGACGTTTCAAGCATGGTAAACGAAGGCACCACTTTTAAAATCATTCTTCCTTATGAAAACTAAAATCCTTTTGGCAGAAGACGATTCTGATTTCGGAATGATCCTTAAACAGTATCTGGAACTGGAAGATTTTGAGGTGACCTGGTTTCAGGATCCGATGGAAATCATTCCACTTTTGACGGCGGAATTTCACTTTCATATTGGTATTTTAGATATTATGATGCCCAATTTGGATGGATTTTCTCTCGCTAAAATGATTTTAAAAGAGAAACCCGACTTTCCTATTTTATTTTTAACGGCTAAAAATCAAAAACTCGATCGACTGACCGGATTAAAAATAGGCGCAGATGATTATCTAGCCAAACCTTGTGATCCTGAAGAATTGGTTTTAAGAATTAAAAATATCCTGAAAAGAATCACCCCAACAACGGTTGAAACACAAATTAAAATCGGCGAATATACTTTAAACACAGAAAAACTGCTGCTCATTCATCCCAAAGAAAAGATCCGGTTAACCATCCGTGAACAGGAATTGTTGATGTACTTTTTAAAACACAATAAAAAAGCATTGAAAAGAGATGATATTCTCGATAATCTTTGGGAAACGAACGACTATTTTACAGGAAGAAGCCTGGATGTTTTTATTAGCCGACTGAGAAAATATTTTCAGCATGACGACCAAATAAAAATCCAATCCCTGCGAGGGATTGGATTTGAAATTGATTTTCCGACTCATTAAATTTTAGAAAGAAAGCTCTGTCAGAACAGGAAAATGGTCTGACGGATACAGTAAATTTTCTCTTCTGTCGTTGATGTGTCTGTGAGATTTTATTTTAAAACCTTTTACGAAAATATAATCTATTCTCTCTTTTGGAACTTCATTCACATCAAAACCAGTAAACGTTCCTTTTGGCCCGTAATGCTTTGTTTCTGAATGATAAAAACTGTCCTGTAAATTTTGAGACATAATTTTAATCGGCTCCGAATCTTCGGTTAAATTAAAATCACCACTCACGGTCACAGGTAAATTTTTAGGATTGATTTCTTTGATCTTCTTTAAAATCAGTTCAGAAGATTTCACTCTCGCAACATTTCCGATATGATCGAAATGCAGATTCAGCGCCATAAATTCTTTTTTAGATTTCTTATCTTTAAAAACGGCATAGGTACAAATTCTGTTCAACGCGGCATCCCAACCTTTTGAAGGTTTCTCAGGAGTTTCAGAAAGCCAGAATGTTCCTGAGTTTACAACCTGAAGCCTGTTGGTATCATAAAAAATAGCGGAAAATTCACCTTTTTCTTTACCATCATCTCTGCCAACACCAATATAATCGTAGTTCTTCAACCCGTTTTTAATATCTTTCATCTGCTCCGGAAGCGCTTCCTGAACTCCGAAATAATCCGGGTGATAATACGTTAATAAATCGGCGACATCCTGTTTTCTGTTTGGCCATGCATTTTCTTTGTCCGAATCTACATTAAGCCTGATATTAAAACTCATCACTTTAAGATCCTGCGAAAAACCTAATGCAAAAAGCAGTAAGAATACAGTTGAAAATCTGAAATTCATAATCATCTATTTTTAATTAACAAAGCCACAAAAATAAAACTTCTCCCGAAGAGAGAAGCCTTGTGATTGTAATTATTATGTTAAATTTTTGGGATGGAAGCTGGAGGATGGGAGAAGGAAGTTCATGACTGACATTTTTAATAGTCAGTCGTAATAAAAAGACTTTCCAAAACTTCTAGCTTCAGACTTTCATCTTCCATCCCAAAAAATCAGTTTGATTTTTTCGCTTTAATCATTGCTTCCAGAGCATCCCACATTTCCTGGGGAATATCTTCCAGCATATTGAATTCTCCCGCACCTTGCAGCCATTCTCCGCCGTCGATGGTTACCACTTCACCATTCATATACGCAGAATAATCGGAAACCAGATAGGCGGCAAGATTAGCTAATTCCTGATGCTCTCCTACTCTTCTCAACGGAACTTTTTTCTTCATATCAAATTTTTCCTGCAAATCTCCAGGAAGTAATCTGTCCCAAGCCCCTTTTGTAGGGAAAGGTCCCGGAGCAATCGCGTTGAAACGGATTCCATATTTTGCCCATTCTACAGCAAGCGATCTTGTCATGGCTAAAACGCCTGCTTTTGCGCAAGCAGAAGGCACTACATATGCAGAGCCCGTCCATGAATAAGTTGTTACAATATTTAAAACCGTTCCCGGTGTTTTAGAATCGATCCAGTGTTTCCCAATGGAAAGCGTACAGTTTTTTGTTCCTTTTAAGACAATATCCAAAATAGAATCAAAAGCCGAGTGGGTTAATCTTTCGGTGGGAGAAATAAAATTTCCGGCAGCATTATTTAATAAAATATCAATTCTACCAAATTCCTTTAAAGTGGCTTCTTTCATCGCTTCCACTTCATCCCAGTTTCTTACGTCACAGACTACACAAAGCACTTTCCCTCCAGTCTCGTCTTCCAATTCCTTTGCCGTTCCCTGTAATTTTTCTAAATTTCTGGAAGTGATCACGACTTTTGCACCTAATTGAAGGAAATATTTGGTCATTGCTTTTCCCAGACCGCTTCCGCCGCCTGTAACAATCGCTACTTTATCTTTCAGTGCGTCTTCACGCAACATCGGTTGTGTATAAAGATTCATACGTTTTATTTTTTCTTAAAAATAATAAATATTGAATGGATTGTCTCTAAATTAATCTGATAAATAATGCAGCAAATAATTATTCATTGAATTTTATTTAATTTTATGCTCCGAAAAAATATAATTCTATATGAAACGGTCAGGAACTTCTGTTTTACTATTTCTTCTATTTTTTAGTTTAAATCTTAAAGCTCAGCAATTCGAAAAACTATATCAGTATGTCAACCCGTTGATCGGAACGGAAAAAATGGGACATACCTATCCCGGAGCCACAGTTCCTTTTGGAGCGGTACAGCTCAGCCCGGAAACAGATACCATTTCCTACGAACTCAACGGAAAATATAATGGTGATGTTTATAAATATTGTGCTGGCTATCGATATGAAGATAAAACGATCGTAGGTTTCAGTTCCACGCACTTTAGCGGAACGGGACATTCTGACTTGGGAGACTTTTTAGTAATGCCAACTGTTGGAAAACTACAATTGAATCCGGGAACCGCAACGAATCCTGAAAACGGCTACAGAAGCAGATTTTCACATCAAAACGAAAAAGCAGAAGCCGGATATTATAAAGTAAAACTGGATGATCACAATATCTTGGCTGAATTAACGGCATCAACAAGAGTTGGTGTTCATCGTTATACTTTCCCAAAATCTGATCAGGCGCATATTATTTTGGATCTGATGGCTGGAATTTACAATTATGACGGCAAAAATGTCTGGACTTATGTCCGTGTGGAAAATGGAAATACGATTACAGGTTACAGACAAACGAACGGCTGGGCAAGAACGAGAACGGTTTATTTCGCAATGAAATTTTCAAAGCCATTTAAATCTTACGGTCAGAAAAATTATGATGGAAAGCAGGTGTATAATGGATTCTGGAGAAAATTTGACCAAACGAAAAACTTCCCTGAAATCGCCGGAAAAAACCTGAAAATGTACTTTGATTTTGATACGAATGAAAATGAAGCCATTGAAGTTAAATTGGCAATTTCTTCTGTAAGCCAGGTCAACGCCATGGAAAATCTGACTCAGGAAGTTGGCAATTTATCCTTTGATCAGGTAAAAGCAAAAGCTCAAGAGGATTGGAATAAAGAATTAAATAAAATCGTCATTAAAGGTTCGGAAACAGAAAAAACGAATTTTTACACAGCTATGTATCATACATTTATCAATCCGACAACGTATACCGATGTGAATGGAGAATATAAAGGTTTAGATCAAAACATCCATAAAGCGGAAGGTTTTACCAATTATACCACATTTTCGATCTGGGATACGTATCGGGCGCTGCATCCGTTCTTTAACATTATTCAACCAAAGAGGAACGGTGATATGGTGAAGTCGATGATGGCTCATTATGAACAGTTTTCCATGAAAATGTTACCGATCTGGTCGCATTATGCGAACGATAACTGGTGTATGAGCGGCTATCACAGTGTAAGTGTGGTTGCAGATGCAATTATTAAAGGAAATTATGACGGAGATGCTAAAGAAGCGCTGAAAGCTTGTGTAGAAACAGCCAACAAAAGAGACTATGAAGGAATCGGACAATATATAGATTTAGGATATATTCCTGCTGAGAAAAACGGAACTTCGGTTTCGAATACCTTGGAATATGCTTATGACGACTGGGCAATTGCTCAATTGGCGAAACATTTGGGTGAAACGGAAATTTATAATCAATTCATCAAACGTTCTGAAAATTGGAAAAATAATTTTGATAAATCGAGTGGATTTATGCGTCCTCGCTCGGCAGACGGAAGTTTTAAGAAAGATTTTAATGCTTTAAGCACTCACGGACAAGGCTTCATCGAAGGAAATTCGTGGAATTACAGCTTCTTTGTTCCTCAAAACCCGGATGAATTAATTACGTTAATGGGTGGAAAGAAAAAATTCGCTGCAAAGTTAGATGAATTGTTCACCATGCATTTGCCAGACGAGTTTTTTGCAGACACCGAAGATATTACAAGAGAAGGAATTATCGGAGGATATGTTCACGGAAATGAACCCGCGCATCATGTAGCTTATTTTTACAATTGGGCAGGGCAACCATGGAAAACGCAGGCGCAAATTCGTCATATTTTAGAAATGCAATATAAAGCAACTCCTGATGGATTGGGCGGAAATGATGATACGGGACAAATGAGTGCGTGGTATATTTTGAGTTCTCTTGGTTTCTATCCTGTTGCTCCAGGTTCGGAAGATTATGCAATTGGAAGTCCGGCTGTGGATCATGCAATTTTAAATCTGGAAAATGGAAAGACATTTGAAATTGAAGCGGTTAATCAAAGTCCGAAAAATGTGTATGTTCAGAAAATTCTTTTGAATGGAAAGGAAATTAAAAATTTCACATTGAAGCATTCTGATATTATGAATGGTGGAAAATTGAGTTTTTATATGAGTCCTAAAGCTAAAAAATAGTTTTGTTTAAACACTAATTACACGAATGTTTTGCACTAGTTTCACAAATTTTAATTAAAGTGGAATTATCATTTTGAACGGAGCTAAAGCGTGTGAAGAATCTATTATAATTTTCTCGCGGATTTTTTTAAACATAATCATCTGTGAAAATCTGTAAAAAAACGACTGTAAATTGCAGTCGTTTTTTGTTTTTTATTAAGTTTTGGCTAAAGCCGATTTGAATTGTTTAAAATGGTTCCTATTGATCTCAATATTTAAATTTAAAATCTAAAAAACATCCTCTCTTATATTCCTTTTATGGCTTTTGCCCCATTCGGAAAGCGACATGATCACAGGTTTCAGCGTTCGGCTGTAATCTGTTGAAATATATTCTACCACAACCGGTGTTTGCTCGGCATGCACTACTCTTTTCACAAAGCCGTTGATTTCTAAATCTTTCAATTCATTAGATAAAACTTTTGCCGAAATTCCTGTTATCATTCTCTGTAATTCATTGAAACGTACGTTTCCCAATTCCTGTAGAACGATAATAATTTTCAGTTTCCATTTTCCTCCGATTACGTAAATAGCATCTTCCACTGCGGAAAGATTTTCGCTACAATTTGCTCTACAAGGCATTTCAGGAGTTTCAATAATAGTATCGAGTGGATTTTGCATATCATTTAATTTTAACAACTAACCAAAAGGTTACTACTAACCTTTAGTTCACTACTAACTTTTCAAAAGCAAATGTACATAATTTTGCTGAAGAAATTTTAATCATCAAAAAAATGAAAAATATCCTTCATATTATTTCAAGTCCGAGAACCAAAGGTTCCGCAAGCAGATCATTAGGAACTGCCGTTGAAGAAAAACTACAGGAAACCTATCCTGATCATTCAATTACCACTTTAGATTTACTGAAAACTCCGTTTCCTCATTTGGGAGAAGAGCAGGTAGATTCTTGGTTTATTCCCGCAGAAAACAGAACTCCTGAACAAAATGAAGCGGTAAAAAGATCTGATGATGCGATTGCTCAACTTCACTCATCTGATTTCATTGTTATTTCTGTTCCGATTTATAATTTTGGAATTCCTTCAGCATTAAAAGCTTACATCGATCACATTGCAAGAGGTGGCATGACTTTTCAATATTCGGAAAACGGTTTTGAAGGTTTAGTGAAAAACAAGAAAGCCTATATCGCCGTGGCCAGTGGTTCTGTTTTTTCAGAAGGCGATTATAAGTCGTATGATTTTGTTGTTCCCTATTTAAAAAGCGTTCTTGGTTTCATCGGCATCACAGATGTGAGCGTTTTCCGTGCAGAAGGATTAGGACTTCCGCATCTTCAGGAAACTGCTCTTGAGAAAGGAATTGAAAGCATTGTGATTGCTTAATTAATTGTTAGATCATTTTCTCTCGCAGATCAAACAGATTTAGCTGATGATTGTGTAAAAAATCTACGTCATCTACAAAATCTGCGAGAGAAATAAATAGGTTTTAGCTAAAGCCAATTTTTTGTTTTAAACTAAGAAAACGGGCTAAAGCCCGTTTCTACTGATATAATTATTCGATTGTCATTTATTCCTGAACTTCAAAAAGCAAACGCTCTCCAAATTTCTGCTCGTATATTTTCCCATTTTCGTAAACCAGATTTCCGTTGACAAAAGTGTGGGTAACTTTAGAATGGAAATTCATCCCTTCCAAAGGACTCCAACCGCATTTGTAAAGGATATTTTCTTTTTCAACCGTCCAATTTTCATTTAAATCAACCAAAACCAAATCCGCTTTATAGCCTTCTTTAATGAAACCTCTTTTTTCAATTCTGAATAAAATCGCAGGATTATGAGCCATTTTTTCCACAATTCTTTCTAAAGAAATTTTTCCGTTTTTATAGTTCTCCAGCATCACCACCAAAGAATGTTGAACCAAAGGCGCTCCGGAAGGGCATTTTAGATAAGTATTTTGCTTTTCTTCCCAAGTGTGAGGTGCGTGGTCTGTTGCAATTACATCAATTCTATCGTCCAACAGTGCTTCCCAAAGTCCGTCTTTGTCTTTTTGCGTTTTTACAGCAGGATTCCATTTTATTAACCCGCCTCTTGTTTCGTAATCTTCATTCGTGAAAGTCAAGTGATGAACACAAACTTCCGCCGTGATTTTTTTATCTTTTAATGGAATATCATTTCTGAAAAGTTCCGTTTCCTTCGCTGTTGATAAATGAAAAACGTGAAGTCTTGCTCCCGTTTTTTTAGCCAACTCAATTGCTTTTGAAGAAGATTTATAACAAGCCTCTTCACTTCTGATCAAATGGTGGAATTTCACGGGAATATCTTGACCATATTCATCAACATATTTTTGAGTATTGGCTTTAATTGTTGCTTCATCTTCGCAGTGAACGGCAATCAGCATTTTTGTATTGCTGAAAATATTTTCTAAAGTTTCAGGATTGTCGACCAACATATTTCCTGTGGAAGAACCCAAGAATAATTTAATTCCGGGAACGTTTCTAGGGTTGGTTTTCAACACTTCTTCCAGATTATCATTCGTTCCGCCCATCATAAAACCGTAATTTGCGTAAGCTTTCTGAGAAGCAGTTTCATATTTATCTGCCAGTAATTCCTGAGTTACAGCGTTCGGAACTGTGTTTGGCTGATCGATAAAACTTGTAGTTCCGCCTGCAATTGCCGCGCGAGATTCGGTTTCGATATCACCTTTGTGCGTTAAACCCGGCTCACGGAAATGCACTTGATCATCAATTACTCCCGGCAAAAGGTATTTTCCTTCACCATTGATAATTTGATCTGCCTCTTCAGAAATCTGGGAATCTATTTTAGAAATTAAATCATTTTCAATTAAAATATCACCTTCAACGATCTTTCCTTCGTTGACGATTTTTACGTTTTTGATTAAGGTCTTCATTTTACTTTAGATTTATATTTGAGATATAAAAAGTTATATTTTAAGTATAACAACAAAATTAAGATTTATGAATGAATTTTTATGTCACCGATAAAAAATCAATTTCTAAATATTTACATTTGCATAAAAATTTCACATTTTGTATAAGAAATTATTAGGACAGACAATTATCTACGGGATTGGAGCAATAGCGCCAAGAATTATTTTATTCATCCTAAATCCACTTTTAATTTATAAGATTCCCAACGAAGGTTTTGCGATTTTCACTCAACTTTATGCATGGATTTCTTTTGTAAATATCATTCTTTCTTTCGGTTTTGAAACAGCCTATTTTAGATTTTCTGCCGAAGAAAACAATGAAAAGAAAACCTTTAATACTTCGTTTTGGTTTCTGTTTTCAACGTCTACCCTTTTCTTAGCATTATGTTATTTATTCAACCAACCCATTGCCGATTATGCAGGTTATCATGACAATCCTGAATACATTAGATGGTTTGCTTTGATTGCATTTTTCGACAATTTATTGGTTATCCCATTTGCATGGCTTCGTTTTCATAATAAACCTATAAAATATTCTGCGGTAAGAATTGTTCAGTCTACATTTCAGGCGATTTTTACGGCAGCATTATTCTTTTGGATTCCTCAAAGTGTTTCGAAAAGCTTTGGCTTAGATCAAAACGTAGATTTCCCGTTCTTTAGTAATTTAGCTGGAAGTGCTTTAGGATTTTTATTGTTGTTTCCTATTATATTAAAGGTAAGGTTTCAGTTTGTGACTTCATTATTCAAAAGAATGATCAAATATTCTTTCCCTTTGATGTTGGCGGGTTTTGCTTTCATGGTTAATGAAAATTTCGACAAATCTATTCAGAGAGGACTTATTTCTGACGAAGAAGCCGGCGCTTATGGAGGTTGTTACAAACTAGCTGTATTGATGACCTTATTCGTGACAGCCTACAGAATGGGGATTGAACCTTTCTTTTTTAAACAAATGGATAAAGGCGATGCCAAAAATACCTATGCTAAAGTCGCTGAATATTTTGCCTTTTTTGCTTGTGCTGTAGCTTTGGGAATTATTGCTAATATTGAATGGCTGAAAGGAGTTTTCATTCCAAATAAATCGTATTGGATTGCCATAGATATTATCCCTATTATTGTTGTTGCTAATCTCTGCTTCGGAATTTATTACAATTTTTCAACTTGGTATAAAGTGACGGACAGAACAAGCGTGGGAACTATAATTTCGTGGATCGGAGCGGGTATAAATATCGCTTTCAACTTCCTGGCATTGAAATATTATCATAGCATGATCGGCTCTGCATGGGCAACTTTCGGAGCCTATGTTATTATGATGATTGTATCTTATATATTAGGTCAAAAGTATTATCCTATACCTTATAGAATGAAGAAAATGTCTTTCTTCTTATTGTTGTTAGGAGTTTTTAGTTTTATTATTGTGAAATACTTAAACTATAATATCCTGACAAGTAACTTACTATTCTTAATTTTCGTTGGAATTTTAGTGTATTCCGAAAAAGACATGATCTTATCCAGAATCCGAAATAATTAAACTTTGGTCTTTGTTTTGCTGCTTAAACAAAGCTGTTCGAATGTAAACAAATATTTAAAAAGATATTAATCATACCACAGCAAAGGTTTTAATTATTATCTTTAACCTAGATATTAAAACTAACTAATAAAAAACTCTTTTTTATAATTTATGAAAATTATTGTTCCTATGGCTGGACGTGGTTCCAGATTACGTCCGCATACATTAACCGTTCCAAAACCTCTTATTCCCATTGCCGGAAAGCCAATTGTACAAAGATTAGTTGAAGATATTGCTAAAGTTGCAGGAGAAGAAATTGAAGAAGTAGCTTTTATCATCGGAGATTTTGGTGATGAAGTTGAAAAATCTTTATTGCAAATTGCTGAAAGATTGGGAGCAAAAGGAAGTATTTATCATCAGGAAGAAGCTTTGGGAACAGCACATGCTATAAAATGCGCAGAACAATCGATGACAGGAAATGTTGTTGTAGCTTTTGCGGATACTCTTTTTAAGGCAGATTTTACTTTGGATACTAATTCAGATGGAGTAATTTGGGTGAAAAAAGTAGAAGATCCTTCTGCTTTTGGTGTTGTTAAATTAGATGATTACGGTTTCATTACAGATTTTATAGAAAAACCTCAAACTTTTGTTTCCGACCTTGCGATTATTGGAATTTATTATTTCAACTCAGGCGAAAAACTGATGTCTGAAATTAATTTTATCATGGATAATGATATTAAAGTTGGAGGCGAATATCAGCTTACAACCGCATTAGAAAATCTTCGTCAGAAAGGAGCAAAATTCTCTCTGGGTAAAGTAGATGACTGGATGGATTGCGGAAACAAAAACGCAACCGTAGAAACCAACAGCAAAATTTTAGCATACGAAACAGAGGAAATGTCTCATTTCCCGGCTTCTGCTGTTATTGAAAATTCTTTGATTATTCAACCTTGTTTTATCGGTGAAAATGTGAAGATTTCAAACTCAAAAGTTGGGCCTGGTGTTTCTTTGGGAAATAACACGGTAGTTGTAAACTCAAATATCGAAAATTCTTTGATTCAGGAAAATACAACGATCAACCACGGAAATCTTTCGAATTCTATGATCGGAAATTCTGCACAGTATTTCGGTGTTGCAAGGGAAATTTCATTAGGTGATTATTCAGTTTTGGATTTTTTATCTAAATAATTGATTATTTTCATTTAATTACCATATATTCAGACCACACAAAACATTTTGTGTGGTTTGGCGTTAATATTGCACCTTATTTTATCAATTGAAAAGAAAAAACACATGAAAAATTGGATACCTTTAGTATTGTTATTGCTCGTTTTATCTTCATGTAAAACCAGAAATGCTGCCAAAAACAACAATGGCAACATTGTCGACAGCACCGTTGTGAATAACAATAACAACAATCCAAAAGATGCAAACGAACCGGTAAGAGATAAACTTACTTTTTACCAAAACGTTCTTATTCCGCCAAAATTCGATCAGATAAAAATCAACAGTAAAGTAAATGTTGAGACGGGAAGTTTTATTCCGACGCTTGATGCTACCATTTATATTGAAAATAATAAAAAAGTTTGGATGAATCTTCAGGCGTTATTCATCAACGTGGCAAGAGGAATTGCAACTCCAGATGGTGTAAAAGGTTTCGACAGAACAAATAAATCTTATATTGATTCTGATTTTGATTATCTAAATAAACTGTTAAATGTAAATTTCATTGATTATAAATCGTTGGAAAAAATTTTAATGGGAAGAACTTTCGTAAAAATCAGCGACTCGCAATTTACTTTGACTAAAAATGCGCAGGGTTACAAAATGGTTTCCAACGGAACTCAAAAAATAGAAACCGATGAAAAGAAAAGAGAGTATAAAATTTCTCTGCAATATGACGAAAATTATGATTTGTTGGACGTAAATTTAAAAGACGTACTTTCCTCAGATGAGCTTGAAATTTCTTACAGCAACTGGGATGTCTTTAATGAAATTCGTCTTCCAAAAAATGTTAAAATAATTATAAAAGGTTCAAAATCGAGCCAAATCTTATTAGAAAATACGAAATTTGACTTTTCGAGGATGGAAACAGCCTATTCTGTACCATCTAGTTACAAGAAAATTGAGATTAAATGATTAAAAAATTTAGCTTTTTAATAGGTATTTTATTGTTTGGACTGAACCACGCACAAAGTGGTAGGAAAGAGCAATTACAAAAACAAAATGCTGATCTTAAAAAACAAATTGCACAAATAAATACAGATTTAGCGAAAACAAGAAGCGAATCTAAACTTTCGGTTGCCTATCTTGACAATGTAAACAAGAAGTTGCAGCTTAGAGAAAAGGTATACAATAATACCCAAAAGGAAAAGAGATTTATCGAAGACGATATTTATCTTAAACAACTTGAAATCAACAAACAAAATAAAGAATTAGCGGTTCTGAGAAAGAACTACGCTGATGTTTTGGTGAAAGCATATAAAAATAAAGGGGTACAAAATAAAGTAACCTTTATTCTTTCTGCCAAAAATATGGGTGAAGCCATCAGAAGAGTACAATATCTAAAGCAATATTCTGATTATCAAGATAAAAAAGCAGCTGAAATTTCGAATGCAGCAGCTCAAATCAAGAAGACCATTGCTCAGAGACAAAACTCAATGAAGGAGAAAGAAAATCTTTTGGTAAACCAACAGAAAGATTTGAAAACCATTAGTGTTGAAAGAGTTCAAAAAGAACAATTGGTCGCTGAATTCAAGAAAAACGAAACAAAATTAGCTGGAGAATTAAAGCAAAAGCAAACTCAGTCTAAAGCTTTAGAAGGACAAATCAGATCTATTATTGCTGAAGAGATCAGAATTGCAAAAGCTGAGGAAGAGGCAAGAAAAAAAACTGAAGCGGAGAAAATTCGTTTAGCAAAAATCGCAGCTGAAAGAGAAAAAGCTAGAATTGAAGCAGAAGCAAAAGCAAGAGCGGAAGCTCTAGAAAAAGAAAGATTATTGGCAGAAGCAGAAGCGAAAAGAGCAACCGAGCTAGCAGCGAAAAGAGCTGAAGAAGAAAGAAAAAGAAATGAAGAGGCAAAAAGAGCTGAAGCAACTGCAAGAGACGAAGCAAGAAAAGTAGCCGCCAAAAAAGCATCTGATGAAGCTAACGCCAGAGCTAAAGAAGCAGCGGATAAATTGGCTTCGGCAAGAGCAGCAGAAGCGGCATTGGCTAAGAAAAAAGAAGATGATAAAAAAGTAGCGGAAACAAAAGCAATGACAAGCTACGGAGTTACAACAGTAGCAGGAAGCAACTTTGCAGATGCAAGAGGAAGATTGGGCTATCCGGCAGATAAAGTAGGGCAAATTACCCACCGTTTCGGAAGACAGCCACACCCTGTATTTAAAAATATCTACGAAGAAAATAACGGTATAAAAATATCAGTGCCTTCAGGTACACGTGCAAAGTCTGTATTCCCGGGAACAGTATCATCTGTATTAGCCAACAGCGACGGAACCAAAACGGTTATGCTAAAACATGGTAACTATTTTACCATCTATTCCAACTTGGGAAGTGTAAGCGTTTCTAAAGGTCAGCAGGTATCAGCAGGCACTCCCGTTGGGGTGATTGGTCAGGATTTCGACGGATCATATACCCTTGATTTCCAGGTATGGAACGGAACTACACCCGTTGATCCATTAGGTTGGGTTTCTTATTAAAAAAAGGATTAACTTTGCAAAAAAATCAGCAATGAATACATTAACAATACTTGCCTTATCTTGGCAACATATCTTAATCGTGGCAATACTTCTTGTATTACTTTTCGGAGGTAAAAAAATTCCGGAATTAATGAGAGGTGTTGGGTCTGGGATTAAAGAATTCAAAGATGCAGTAAAGGAGGAAGACAAACCTGGCGCTGAGAATAAAAATTCTTCAACGAACAATAACAATCCTACTAGCAACTAAAAAAATTCTTTTTACCCGATGAATTTTACTGAGACTGCATGGAAAGTCTTCAATCAAAGTATTGAAGATTATCACGTGTCTGATGACGTTAATACTCTAATTAATAACCCATTCGAAAAAGACAGTTTGGAACGAATTTTGTATGCAAAGAACTGGATTGATACCGTTCAATGGCATTTGGAAGATATTATTAGAGATGAGAACATAGATCCTACTGAAGCTCTTGCATTAAAGAGAACCATAGATGCCTCTAATCAGAAAAGAACTGATTTGGTGGAATTTATAGACAGTTGGTTTCTGGAAAAATATAAAAATAGTACTCCTAAATCTGAAGCAAAGATTAATACGGAAACACCTGCATGGGCTGTAGACAGATTATCGATACTTGCATTAAAGGTTTATCACATGTCATTAGAAGCAAATAGAGAATCTGCTTCAGAAGAACATCGTGCCAATTGCCAGGCAAAGCTCGATGTACTTTTAATGCAAAAAGAAGATCTATCAACTTCTATTAATCAGTTGCTTACTGATATTGAGAACGGTGACGTTAAGATGAAGGTATACAAACAAATGAAAATGTATAACGATGAAAGTCTTAACCCAATCCTTTATCAAAAGGGGCAAAAATGAAACGAATACTTTTTCTCGGAATATTATTAATACTCAGTTATTCTTGTGCATCGGAAAAACCAAATTTTTCTCCGTTGTCGAACAGCTTTTATAGTGAATCTAAAGGAGACTCCAACAGCGGCAAGAAAAGCATTAATATCAATATTAAAGAAAATGTAAATGCTTCTGAGATTTCTAATCTGATCTCTACTTTTCCTAAATTTAAAAATGGCGACGTAAACGAAGAAGTAACAGGCTTAAAATACAGCCTGCAAAATTATCTTTATGCAATCGATGCCGGAAACGTTTCAGGAAAAAACAGAGCAATTAAAAGTTTCGAAAAATCTTATAAAAAGATTCAAAAAATAAGACAGCGTCTTAACAAAGATGACGATGAGGTTCTTAACAGATATTTGGTGAGATTAAAAACCAATATCAATGTTATCGAAGATTCTTTAAAGGGAAATTAAAAACTAATTTAGGCTAATTAATGATTAAAATTCAGGCGGAGGCTAACGTTCCTACGGAACATGGCACTTTCCGAATGATTGCTTTTTCCGAAGACGAAACTGACTGGATGCCGCACATGGCAATTATCGCCGAAAATACAGATTTTTCTAAACCTGTAAATGTACGCTTCCATTCAGAATGTATTACCGGAGAAGTTTTCCATTCAAAAAAATGTGAATGTGGGCAGCAATTAGACGCTGCTATGAAATATATCCATGAAAATGGAGGGATTATCATCTATCTTCGTCAGGAAGGGCGAAATATCGGGATAATAAATAAATTGAAGGCGTATTCATTACAAGAAAAAGGATTTGATACTGTAGAAGCCAATTTAAAGCTTGGTCTTCCTGCAGATGACAGAAACTTCGGAGTAGCGATTGAAATTCTCAACCTTTTGGACGTAAAAGACATTAATCTTTTAACCAACAATCCTGAAAAGGTAAAGTATGTTACAGATAGTAATGTACATCTTAATTCAAGAGTTCCGCTGCAAATTCCGGCTAATGAAATAAGCAAAGGATATTTACAGACAAAAAAAGATTATTTTGGTCATTTATTGGATGAAAATGATAATTAAAAATAATAAAAAGCAAAATCCCTAGAAAAAATTTTCTCTAGGGATTTTTTAATTATAAAAAACTGAAAAGATATACTAATTAATTTGCTTTAGTAACCGGTACATTAGAATCATTTAATCCGTAGTACTTAATTACAGCATTGTAATCGCTTGTATCAACTGTATTGGTACCTTTAGCTGCACTTGCAGGAACTAATACAATTCTGAAAGTCTGACTATTTAAATATGTACTTGCTTCAGCACTAGAAAGTGTACTAGGATCAACACCGTCAGTATAAATTTCTACTTGCTGAGAACTGAAAAGGAAGTTATAGTCTAACTCTCTCCCTCCTGATAAGTAATAAGTCTTAGGAATCAGTTGCCATCCGTTACCTTGTGCAACATCTCTTCTATATACTAAAACAACATCACTATTGCTGATGTTAAGAGGTTCAATATGTCCATAGTTATTTGAGCTGTTTAAATTCACATTTACATCTCTCACTTTAGAATAAGTGTCACCATCCCCAACCACATTATCATCATTATCACAGCTAAATATAAATAAGCTTACAAAAGCTAGTAGTAAAACTGGAAGAAATTTTTTCATTTTATAAAAGTTTTATTTATTATTTATAAACCGTATTCAAATCATATACCAAAAGTTTCAAAAACATTGTTTTCATCAATTTTTTTAATTGTATTTTTGTTCTTATTCAAAAAATTATGAAGAAACTGGTTTATACTTCCCTCTTTATTTTCTTATTGGTAGGTTCAAAGATCAATGCTCAATATCAGCCCAAAAACATTTCTGAAGAAGATTTGAAAAAGGCGAATCAATGGGTAGATAAAACATACAAAAATTTATCTCAAGACGAAAAACTGGGGCAGCTCTTCATTGTAGCTCTTTACACTAACAAAGGTGAAAATGAGATCAATACCGTAAGAAACATCGTTGTCAACGATAAAATCGGTGGATTGATTCTGATGCAGGATGATGCCGCAAGAGAAATCAATTTGGTGAATGAGTTTCAGCAAAAATCCAAAGTTCCGTTAATGATCGGGATGGATGCCGAATGGGGAGTTTTCCAGAGAATTGCAACGGCTCACAAATATCCTTGGGCAATGACGTTGGGAGCCATTCAGGATAAAAATTTAATCGAGAAGATGTCTGCCAAAATAGCAGAAGACTGCCACAGAATGGGCATCAACTGGGATTTTGCGCCAGTTGTTGACGTCAATACAAACCCAAACAACCCGATTATCGGAAACAGAAGTTTCGGTTCTGAAGTGAATAATGTCATTAGTTCCGCCCTATCCTATTCTAATGGACTTCAAAATAATAATATTTTAGCAGCAATCAAACATTTTCCGGGGCATGGCGATACGAATACAGATTCTCATTTAGATTTGCCTGTCGTTTCCCATAATTTGGAAAGATTAAACAATATAGAGATTGCTCCTTTTAAAGCATTGATGGATAAAGGCATCGGTGGTGTAATGGTTGCTCATTTATATGTTCCGACTTTGGAATCAGGAAAAGGAATTCCGGCTTCGGTTTCTAAAAATATTGTTACGGGTTTATTAAAAGATCAATTAGGTTATAAAGGATTAATTATTACCGATGCCCTAAACATGGGCGCTGTAGCCAATAAATACAATCCGGGCGAATTGGATGCAATGGCTTTCAAAGCGGGAAATGATATTATGTTGTTCTCGCAAGGTGTAGCAAGTGGTAAAAAATTAATTCAAAAAGCAATTGACAACGGAGAAATTTCACAATCGAGAGTTGAGGAAAGTGTAAAGAAGATTCTTTTGACTAAATACTATTTAGGTTTAAATCAATACACACCGAAAAATCCTGAAAATATTAATTCAGATTTAAATAATGATTCTCATAAAGTATTGGTTCAGAACTTATATTCAAATGCTTTAACTTTATTGAAGGATGAGAAAAAACTACTTCCATTAAAAGGAAAACAAATTTATTATGTTCCGTTGGAGGAAGCACCTTATCAGACTTTCGCGAATCAGTTAGGTTCAAATGTAATTATCAAAAAAGCAAGTGAAGTCAATACAATTCCTGCAAATTCTACGGTAATTGTAGGTTTGCACAAAGATAATTCTACGGCATACAAGCCTTTCAAAGTTTCAGATGCTTCAAAAAAAGTTTTACGCGATTTAACCAAAAGACAAAATATTATTCTAAATGTTTTCGGCAGCGCTTATGCTTTGAAAGATATTGATATTTCAAAAATTTCGACCGTTTTGGTTTCTTATGAAAACAACGACGACTCTATGAATGCAACAGCCGATGCATTGAACGGAAAAACAAAAATCTGGGGCAGACTTCCTGTCTTGGTAAATGATAAATTAAAGGCAGGAATAGGAATCGATTTGAATCCAACTGCGAAATAACGTGTAAATTCAAAAGTATTTAACACATCAAAACAACAGTAAACTAATGAAAATAGGCATACTTTGCTATCCAACATACGGCGGAAGCGGAATTGTGGCAACCGAACTGGGAATGTCGCTGGCCAATAAAGGCTACGAAGTGCACTTCATCAGCAACGCACTTCCTGCGAGATTAGACATCACCAACCCGAATATTTTTTTCCACAGAGTAAATGTTCAGACGTATCCGCTTTTCCAATATCAGCCTTATGATATTGCGTTAAGTTCGATGATTTATCGTGTTGTGAATCTTTATAAGCTTGATTTACTTCACGCACATTACGCGATTCCTTATGCTTATGCGGCGTTTACGGCAAAGCAAATGTTGCAGGAAGACAACAACGATATTCCTTTGGTGACGACACTTCACGGAACAGACATTACCTTGGTTGGTCAACACCCAAGTTACAAACATGCAGTAGAATTCTCAATCAATCAATCAGATGCAATCACTTCTGTTTCTGAAAGTTTGAAAAGAGATACGTTGCAATTCTTTAAAATCAAGAAAGAAATTCAGGTGATTACCAATTTTATTGATAATTCTGAATTTGACGAATGCAATGAATGTCAGAGAACACAATTTGCCAATCCGGATGAAAAAATCTTAATTCACGTTTCGAATTTACGTCCGGTAAAACGTGTGGATGAAGTTTTACAGATTTTCAAAAATGTTGAGAAAAAGGTAAAATCGAAATTAATCATCATCGGTGAAGGTCCTGATATGGAGAAAATCAATCAGTTTTTGGAAGAAAATCCTGAATTGATTTCAAAAATCCGTTTGCTTGGAAAAGTGAATGATTTATATAGAATTCTTCAGCTTTCAGACGTCTTTTTATTGCCTTCTGAGCAGGAAAGTTTTGGTTTGGCGGCATTGGAAGCGATGGCGGCAAACACTCCGGTTATCAGCTCGAATGCAGGTGGAATTCCTGAGGTAAATATCCAAGGAGAAACCGGATTTTTGGCGGAAATTGGAAACGTGGAAGCGATGAGTAATTATTGCATCAAATTATTGAGCAATGAAGAACTTTTAACCGAAATGAAGAAAAACGCGAAAGAACAAGCGATAAAATTCGATTTAAAAAACATTCTTCCTATATATGAAGAAATGTATAGAACAACGATCGAAAACTTTAAAAAAGAGTTGACAAAAGTATAGCAGTTCTGCTATATTTGTGTTAAACTCATGACGGAAAAATTACTTCAATATCTTTGGAACTTTAAGATTTTCAAACATTTTGACTTCAAGGATATTGAAGGGAATTCCGTTGAAATAATAGATTTCGGAAAATGGAACACCAATTCCGGTCCGGATTTTCTATCAGCAAAAATCAAAATCAACAATATTATTTTCGCTGGTAATATTGAACTTCATGTAAAATCTTCCGATTGGATTTTTCACAATCATGCTCTTGATCCTAATTATCAAAACATTATTCTTCATGTTGTTTTTCAAAATGATTGTGAGATTGATGAACTCAACAATAAAAATATCCCAACATTAGAATTAAAGGATCATATTGATGAAAAGGTTTTTTGGAAATATGAAAAATTGATAAGCGGAAATCAGTTTATTCCTTGTGAAAGTATTTTTGATTCAGATAAAATTCCTATCAACTTTCATGAAGAAAATGTCCTGAAAAAGCTGGAAGAAAAATCGCTGGAATTTGAGAGTAATTTAAAACAGTTTAAAAATAATTTTGAAGCCGTTTTGTTTCATTCTCTCGCCTACTCTTTTGGTTTAAAAGTGAATGCTTTTATTTTTAAACAAATTGCGGAAAGCATCGATTTTAATATTATTCTAAAAATTCAACAAAACCAAACCCAGCTTGAAGCTTTATTTTTTGGAATTTCCGATTGGCTGGAAAATCCTCAGGATGAACAAATGAAAATCTGGAAACGCGAATTTGATTTTATTAAAGCTAAATTCAATATTTCCGATTTAAAAATTCATCCTAAATTTTTACGATTACGACCTCCGAATTTCCCGACGATTCGTTTGTCACAACTGTCAAATCTTTATTTTCAGCATCAGAATTTATTTTCGAAAATTATTCATGTAAAAAACTCGGAACAATTATTTGAAATTTTTAAAGAAATAAAAGCTTCGGAATATTGGGATAATCATTATAATTTCGGTAAAATTTCGCCCGTCGATCAACCTAAAATTCTGACTAAAGATTTTATTGAGTTAATTATTTTAAATACGATTTTACCTTTAAAATATACCTATCATAAATATCACTACGAAGAAATCGCTGATGAAATTCTGAACTTTTATAAAAATCTTTCCGCTGAAAAAAATTCAGTTATTGATGATTGGAAAAAATTAGGTTTAAAATTTAAAACTGCTTTGGAAAGTCAGAGCTTGATTTATCACTTCAAAAATTCATGTGAAGAAAAAAATTGCTTAAATTGCGGTATTGGATTTAAACTTTTAAAAGAATCTTCAAATGCTAGATAATATCCGCCACAAAATGGAAAGAGAATGGTTTGGTGTTCTTACGAGAACGGGCGCTAAACTGGGAATTCCTGTTTCGAAATTGAGAATATTTTTCATCTATTCTACATTTGCAACGGCTGGTTTTTTCTTTTTAATTTATCTTGGTTTAGCGTTTACACTGTGGATCAAAGATATGTTTATCACAAGGCGCCCTAACGTTTTTGACCTTTAATCATGGAATTTTTACAAATTACTTCTCCTGATGATTACAGAGTTCAGGAAATTTTTGACTCTTATTGTTCGACTTTTCCGGAAGATGAGCGACGAGATTGGAATAAATTATCCACCCTTTTTGCAAATCCGAAAGTGAAAATAATTTCGATTCTGCATGAAGCTCAAAACGTTGGTTACCTCATCATTTGGGAATTATCAGATTTTACTTTTGTGGAACATTTTGAAGTTTTCCCACAATTCAGAAGTCAGAAATTGGGTTCTTATATTACTGGTTATTTATTTGAAAATTATGCGAGAATTATTTTAGAAATCGAACCGGAACATTTGGGCGATGATGCGAAAAGACGATATGCTTTTTATCAACGAAATGGATTTAATTTAATTGATAAAATGTATGTTCAGCCGAGTTATGGCGAAGGAAAAAAGCCTTTAGACCTATGGTTGTTAGCCAATTATTCTCCTGAAAATTTAGAGGAAATTAAAGATGAAATTTATGATGTTGTTTATCATTAAAATTAAACCTTCAACGTTTTAAAAACCTTGAAGGTTTGTGATATATTAATTCACTTCATATTCCAACTTAATTGTAATACTCGCTTCTTTGTCTTTCGAAGCCGTATTAAAAGTTCCGCCATAAGAATAATCTTCATTAGAATTCGGAGCGGTGATTTGGATAACGCCCATTGTTGCTTTTTTCAGATTTCCTAAGCTACTTCCAGAGTTTTCAGCAATTTTTTCAGCACGTTCTTTTGCATCCTTTGTGGCAGAAGCGATCATTTCCTGTTTTACCGTCGCCAGTTTTGTATAAAAATAACTTGGGGAAGAAGAGGTAAATTCAATTCCGCGATTGATAATTTCTGTGATATTTCTGGAAAGATTTTCTATTTTCGCGACTTCTTTACTTTCAATAGAAACTGTTTGGGTTAAATTATATCCAGAAAACTCGTTCTGAATCGTATTACCGTTAGCATCCGTACTATTTCTGAATTGTTTCTGAATGTCAACCGAAGAAAAAACAATTTCACTTTGCTTCACACCTTTTGACAGCAGGTAATCATTAATGGTTTTTCGATCTAAAGCCAACTCGTCGTAGGCAGATTTAAGGTCGTAATTATTTTTAGAGAAACTTCCAGACCACGTAATCAGATCGGAAGTAAATGGTTTGGTTCCCAAACCCGTCACAGAAATTGTATTTTCAGATTTATTTCTGTTTTTAATGGCGCTTCCTAACAGCCCCAGTCCAATGACAAAGCCAAGAGCTGCGATGGCAATAGCGATGATATTTTTGTTCATTATAACTTTGTGATTTGTTTGTAATTACAAATCCATATCAATTTCTATTCCAAATTTTAAGATTTTATTAACATTTAGCTATTGGTTTGTTTTTAGTCTTTCAACAAACTTTGGAATTGTTTTGTCTATCTCAAAAATAGCGGCATTAATATTTTTCTTTTTAATATTTAACAAGATTTGAGAATTTTCACCGAAAGAATATCCTAAGAATTCTTTTATTCTTTCCTGAGGAATTCCTGCTTCCGTAAAATAATCTGCAGAAATCCTATCGGTAAGCCACTTTATATTTCTTTCTCTATCATCAAATTTATATATATTTTTCATTCTTCTGGCATCTCCGCTTATTAATTTATATATGACATCTATATCAATAGAAGCACTAAAAATATAATAGGTAAAAATATCATGAATTGTAGGAACTTTCTCCCTCATAATCTCCGGAGGTTTGGGAAGCCCAATAGCCCTTTGAATTTCCCAAGCTTTATCTTCTTTTGCAAATTTTTGCGAGTCTTTAGAAAGGTCTCCACTTAATTTTACAATTTTTACCTCTTCAATCACCTTTGGTGTTTTAGTCATCACAATATGCTGATTGATGACATTCCCATCCAGTACAACTCTTACTGAAATTCTTTCATAATTGTCTTTTATGAACCTTATTTGATCATTTTTTGAAGCTTCAATAGAAAACTCTCCTACAGAATTGCTATAAGATTGTTTGTTTTTAGTAATATTAACTACTAAAACAGAAGGAATCCGGAAGTCATTCTCATCCGTTATTTTTCCGGAGATTTGCTGTTGCGAAAATACGCTCTCAAAGAAAAAGAGCGCAGTTATTGCGAATAAAAGTTTCATCATTTTTTGTGTGTTTTTTTATTTCATCATATTCTAAATTTCAAAGGTTTAAAATTATTGTTTTCTGGTTTTTAATCTATCAATATATACAGGAATTACTTCTTCCATCTTTAGAAGTACTCCTGATAAATTTTTCGCTTTTACATACGTTCTTACGAAAGGTTTTTCCACAAAAGAAAACTCGATAAATTCGGAGATTTTATCCTGCGGAATTCCTGCTTTTACAAAATAATCATCATCTACCCGATCCCGAATCCATTTGATATGCTCCTGAAGATCATCATATCTGTACTGCCGTTTTTGCCGCCTTGCTTTTCCGCTGATTAAATCATAAGCACCTTGCACGTTGAGCTGACCTAAAAGAATAGGTAAAAGAACCTGTTTCACCTCCGCAGGTTTTTCACGCATTTTTCCTTCCGGTTGCGGAAGTCCTACTGCATCACGCACCGCTTCCCCTTTATTTACCCTCGCAGCTGATCTCGAATCTGTTTCCAAATCACCTGTCGGTTTTTTGGCAACTTTTACCTCTTCAATCACTTCAGGAATTTTAATGAGAACAATCGATATGGGAGTGCTCATACCACCGACGGGAACTCTTCCAGAAACTCTTTCATAACCTTCCTTTACAAATCTGATTTCATCATTTCCCGAGGCTTTCAAAGAAAATTCACCGGCAGCATTACTATAGGATTTGATATCTGTTTTGATATTGATCACGGTGACATTGGCCAGATTAATTCCATTATCATCCGTAATTTTTCCAGTGATTATTTCCTGACAAAAAATAAAATTGAATACAAAAAGCAGGAAAAGAAAAATAAATTTTCCTCCTAAATACGATCGATATTTTATATTAAAATTCAATTAATTTTAAACTTTATTGGTTCTGTTATACAAAGCAAACGCGGTTTTCAGCTCCGATTCAATTTCTACAATATTAAAAGTTTTCCTGTATTTTTTTGCCAATTGACGGGTATCATTTGCATAAACAAGAAAATGATCAATCTGTTCTTCGTTAAGCCCGTAAGATGTCAGAAAATTTAAATTTATTTTTTGTTTTACCTCATTAATAAAATTCTGAGTTTCGTTGTAGGTTGCTTTGGTTATTTTAGGCTGTTTTGCCTTTTTAACAAGCCCTTTTGCAAGGTTAAAAACACCTATCAAATCTACTTGCCCTACAGAATAATCATGCCCTTTAAAAGTTTTAGAGACCTCATTTGTTGGCAAAGGCTCATTTAATGGACTTCTCATATAATCACCCAAGCCGGCTTTTACTTTCACCAAATTTTTTGCATCACCAAATCTTTTACTATCCAACGCTAAATTTCCAGTCATTTTTTTCTCAATTTTAACCTCCTGAATTAAAGTCTCTGCACGAAGCAGCAAAACATTCATTAGATTAGAAAGATTATCTTTTGTGATTTTTCTGTCGGTTCGATAATAAGAATCTTTTACAAACCGTACTTCATCATTTTCATTCGCCTCGATTGTAAAATTTCCGAAATTATCCGAATAAGAATTCTGATTGGTTTTTATATTTTTAATTAAAACAGAGCTCAGTCCTATGCCGTTTTCGTCAATAATCTTTCCGGTAATTTTCTGTTGAGAAAATATATTAATACAAAACAGGAGTAATATAAATAGTATACATCTTGATTTCATGGCTATCTTTTGTCTAAACAAATATAAGTCTATTTCTGCGTTTTCGGAGCTCTGTACGAGGCAATTCTTGTTAAAACGGCTCTTTGAAATCTCATTAAATCCTGATCGCTACAAAATCCGTATTTTAAGATTTTTTTCCTTTCAAATCCTACCAAAGCATATCGTATAAAGTTTTGAATTTCTGCTTTTTCAAGCTGCAGATCTATAAAATATTGTTCACCAAGGCTTTCAATCAAATAATTGGTAAGGTCAATATCGTCCCATTTATTTTTAACTTTTCCGATTGAAAATCCCTGACCTTTAGGCTGAACAAATTCTCCGGCTTTTGCTGCAAGAACTCTAGGATCCGACTTCTGAACAATATATCGATCGATATCATTACGCAGCTTCTGGACTTTTTGAGGCGTACTGACCGTTTTAGAATCTATTTTCAAATCTCCGGTAAGCCCTTTTTTAACTTCCACTTCTTCTATTGTTGCTAAAGATCTGATAAGCGTAATATTTAAAGGAGAAGAAATATTTTCTGAGCTGATTCTTTTATTCATACGTTCATACCCGTTCTTCACAAAGCGAAGTTCGTCACCCAATTTTGCCAAGATCATAAAATGACCTTCTTTATTGGTAGTTGCCCGTTCATCCGTTCGAATATTGATTACAATAACATCCGGCATTTCTATTTTTTCTTCGGTAGTCACTTTACCGAAAATATAATCCTGAGCCGAAATATTAATGAATAATATGTTAAATAAAAGAAAAAGTAGTTTATATTTCACAGATAGTTTTTATTACGCAAAACTAAAGCAATTTTCAGACGCTCATTGAAGTTTAACCACAGTTAACGCGTTTTGGCAATTCTTTTAGAAATTTACCGCTTCAAGTGTTAAATAGTGAATCAAAATTGTTAAAATTTACGTCAAATTTTAGCTAACTTGCACCTTCAATACTATCAAAAAATGCAAAATTCTTATACAGTTATCAATGCTTCTGCGGGCTCTGGGAAAACCTATGCGCTTGTACAAAGGCTTTTGATGATCTGTCTTCGATATCCTAATCAGCAACATTCCATCAGAAATATTCTGGCGCTTACGTTTACTAACAAGGCGGCGAATGAGATGAAGGAAAGAATTTTATCCTGGTTAGGCAACTTTTCTGCCGATAATTTCGCTGAAAACGGAGATCTTAAGAATATTCAGAAAGCGTTTGAAGAAGAAGGTTTAAAAATTACGATTGATGAACTTCATCACCGTTCCAAAAAAATGCTGGATTATATTCTCCACAATTATTCCACATTAAATATCGGAACGATCGATCGTTTTAATTCCCGTTTGGTAAGAAGTTTTTCCTACGAATTAGGTTTAGCGAAAAATTTCAATCTGGAAATTGAAGCAGAACCTTTCTTGATTGAAGCTGTGGATAAAATGCTTGATCAAATTGGTGAAAATGAAACAATCTCCAATTCTTTCATGGATTATGTAGATTATAGTCTTGAAAATAATGAAAGAATTAATTTAAATAAAAACCTTTACGATTCGGCGAAAGAATTTGTAAAAGACATTCATTATGAACATCTTAAAAACAATAAAGATTTCGACAATACGAATTATGAAAACATAAAAAACCTGCTTCGAAAAGAAATTGTTTCCAATAAGAAGCAATCTGTTGAACTTTCAACAAAATCTATTGAATTATTTAAATCCAGAAATATTGAAATTGAAGATTTTGCACAGGGAAAAAACGGAATTGGAGGATTTTTTACTAAAGTTTTAGACTTTTACAATCAAAAAAGAACAGGTTTTCCTTTCCCGACAACCGCTGAAGAATCTGTTTTGAATAATTATCGCAAAGGAACTTCCGCAAAATCTAAACATAAAGAATCTGAAGTTTTTGAAATACTTGATCAGTTGCTCGAAAACCGTATGGAATTGATTTTTTTATACATTGAAATTCAAAAACAGGAAAAGATTTTAGCCGCGCTTCTTCCTTTGAAAGTTAATAAAGACATTCAGGATGAACTGAAAAAAATTGAAGAAGAAAATGACCTTGTTTTACTTTCAAAGTTTAATATTTTAATTAATGAAAATCTAAAAAATGAACCTTCTTCTTTTATTTATGAAAAAGTAGGTGCTCAGTTTCAACATTTTTTCTTTGATGAATTTCAGGATACTTCAGAATTGCAATGGCAGAATTTTGTTCCTTTAAGAGATCATTCTGTTTCTTCTGAAAACACTTCGTTTACTTTGGTTGGCGATCCTAAACAGAGTATTTACCGTTTTCGTGGCGGCGAAAGTAAGCTGATGCTCGATATTATCAACAAAAAAGAATTTTCTCCAAAACAAGCCGATCTTTTAGTTTTAAAGGATAATTGGCGAAGTGCAAAGAATATTGTTCATTTTAATAATGAATTATACCAATATCATTCAGCAAAGTTAGAAGAAGAGCATAAAAATATTTTCGGTGAAGATGCCGAACAAAATCCAAAATCAGGCATTGACGGACGTGTAAAAGTGAATCTTATTGAAAACTTGACCAATGAAGATTTTTACAACGACACTTCCGAAAGAATGCGAAAAGACATTCAGGAAAGCTTGGATAATGGTTTTAAATTTTCCGACATTACGATTCTTTGCCGTGGAAATTTCGACATTTTCAGTTATTCACAAAAACTGGGAAACCTGAAAGTAAATTACAGAAGCGAAGAGACGAATATTAAAACGATTTCTGACAAAGGTCTAACTTTAGAATTATCTAATACGCTGAAGGCTGTTATTGAGTTTCTGCGATGGGAAGTCAACCCAAAGAATAAACCGACTTTGATCATGATGATGTATTATCTGAACAAATTGGGGAGAATTCACATGGCAGATTTCACATTAGAAATGAAAGAAATTCTTGAAATAGAAAATCATGAAGAAATTTTACAATTTATTCGGCAGAAATACGCTTTAAAATTAAAACAGGAAAACCTTCCGAGGTTTAATTTATACAATTCTGTAGAATATTATATCAACGAATTTTCTGTTGAAAATAAAGAAACTGATTTCCTGTTGAACTTTCTGGAAATGCTTTTTAATTTTACCCAAAATGCAGGAGCAAGTACCAAAGAGTTTTTAAAATATTGGGACGAAGAAGCTTCTAAATATACCATTCAGGCTTCTGAAAACATCGATGCGATACAGATTATGACGATTCACAAAGCAAAAGGTCTTGAATTCCCGATCGTTTTTATTCCAATGATCAATAAAAATCGTGACGCAGAATTTACCAATTGGTTTGAAACCAGCAGCGATGCGCCTTTGAAATCTGTAAACATTAATCAATTCAGTAAAAATCTGGAAGTTTACGATCCCGAAATTGAAAAATTCAACAAACAGAATTCCTATAAAAATTTTATTGACAGACTATGTCTTCAATATGTTGCGACCACGCGACCTGTTGAACAATTATTTTTTTATATTCAAAAAGCGAATAAGACATCAAATAATCTGGAGTTGCTGGAATTTCTTCAAACTAAAAATGTGGAAAACCTTGATGAGTTTGATTTGTATGAAGTTCGCCCCGAAATGCTTAAAAAACATTCAAAAGATAAAACTTCACATTTTGAAACTAAAGATATCCACAATCTGAAAAATAGTAATGAAAAGAATACTTCCATTAAAATTGCTACCCCTTCAAAAAACTATCAGGTTCGGAATGAAAAAGTAAGAATTGGGCTTTTTGTGCATGAATTGCTTTCGAAAATCAACACCGAAAAAGATATTAAAAAAGTGGTTGAAAGTTATGTTTTGGACGGACAGATAACCATTGAAGAACAGCATGATATTCAGGAGACATTGGAACAAATTATCACAGATTATGCTGAATTTTTCGATGAAAAATGGGAGGTTATTAATGAAAAAGACATTATGATTTCTGAAAACGGGGAAAGTAGAATGTATCGTCCGGACAGAATTTTAAAAAGCAATGACGGTTATATTATTGTTGATTTCAAAACAGGAGAAGAAACTGCAAAAAATGATCGCCAAATCGAAAATTATAAAAAAATTCTGGAAAGCTTAGGAAGAAAAGTTCTTAAAACGCAACTTATTTATTTGTAAATCTGGCATTTAATTTGTTAATTCGTTGTTGTAAAAAACAAATGAATGAAAAAATTAACAAACGTATTGCTAGTCGCAGTTCTAGTATCTTGTAATCAACAAAAAAGCGAGATTTCAAACTCTTCAAAAGAAAACATCTCTGTATCTGAAACTCCAATTGCATCAACTGTAGAACAAATTTCCGGAAGCTGGATTTCCAAAGCTTATATGGAAAATATTCAGAAAACAAAATCTATTTATCCGCATAGAAATGCTGCTATCCCCTTATTCATAACTATTGATAAAAATGAACTGCTTAAAGGAGAGGCTAATTTACGTGGTTTTACAGCACATGAGGGCGGCTTTGATGCACCTATTAAATTTGATGAAAGCAAAAAAGAATTTTTAGCAAATGGAAAAAGTACAGATCCTAATCTAAAAGATTTTTTAGGGTTAAAATTGGGCGGTCAAAATCTGGAAATGGTTTATCAAAATAAAACCGAAACTTATCAAAAATTTGATGGAGACACCCAGAAAGATTTAAGAAAAATACTTTTTGACGGAAACTACTCAGAGAAGGGATCTTCTTCCACAATAACGTTCAGTAATGACGGTAAAGTAAATTTTAAGGATTATACCAAATATGAAATTGTGTATGATTTTGCCGATGGAACTCAAAATTTCGACGGAATTTTACTTGAGAAGAGTTCTGTAAAAGATTTGTACCAGTTTAAAATTACCGGAAATACCATCGAACTACAAAAAATGAAGGAAAGCGAAGAAGGGTTTAAACCTGAAGGAGAAAAATATATTTTGACTAAAAAATAGTAAGTTAAAATGTTTCGGCGGTGGCTTTGCCACCGCCGAAACTATATCTTAACAATAAAAATTAAATTAAGCTGTTGGATCTGGAGTAAAAACTCTCTGGGCCAATTCCTGATCAAAAAGATATAAAGCCGATGGATTATCGCTTACCATTTTGATTTTAGTTACATATTGCGATGCGCTTGCTTCTTCTTCTACTTGCTCGTTGATGAACCATTGTAAGAAAGAAGTTGTTGCAAAATCACCTTCGTCGTTCGCATTTTTTACGATGTTGAAGATACTTTTTGTCACTTTTTTTTCGTGTTCTAGAGCCTTTTCAAAAATATCGATCGCACCTACGAATTCATGAGGTGGCTTTGCAATTTCTCCGATGATAATTTCGCCTCCTACATCATTTAAATAATCAAACATTTTATCTGCGTGCATCAATTCTTCTTTGCTTTGCACTCTGAAATAATTGGCAATTCCGTCAAGATCTTTTGCAGAAAACCATGCAGACATAGAAAGGTAATATTGGGCAGCGTATTGTTCGTGAGCTATTTGTTCGTTAATTAATTTTGCAATTTTCTCGCTAATCATAAGTAATAAATTTATAGTCAAAATTAGGGAATAAAAGCCCGAAATCAAAAGTTTTAATGAAAATTAATACAAAAAGAGCAGAAAATCATCTGCTCTTTCAACATTAAAAAATCAAAAAAATAAGCTATTAATTCGCTTGCGGAGCTGCCGTCTCCATGTGTTTCTTCATCATTTTTCCTCCCTTCATTCCTTTGTCTTTCATCGCCACCTTTCTTGCTTCCATCTTCGCTTTTCTGTCTGCCTGCCATTTATCATACTGCGCTGGCGTTAAGATCTTCTTCATATCAGCATCCATCTGCGCTCTTTTAGCTTTCATTTCTTCCATTTTAGCCTGTCTTGCTTCTTTATTTTTAGCAAAATCAGCCTTCATATCATCTTTTCTTTTTTCATGAAGAGCTTTAATCTGCGCTACCTGAGATTGATTTAAATTTAAATCTTTCTGCATCTGAGCCAAATGCTCCTGCTCTTTTTGTTGTCTTTTTTGTTGAAATTCCGCTCTTTTGGCGTCTTTATCCTGTAGAGTTGTAGTTTGTGCCATTGCAAAACTTCCCATTCCAATAAATGCTATTGCTAAAATTAACTTTTTCATCTTTTTTAAATTTTTAATTAATTGTTATACATCTTTTTGATTATTAGTTAAAACTAAAGTTAAATGATAATATTCATAAAAAATGTTAAATTTAAATATCAATATTTTAATTTTTAAAACAAAAAAAGGACAGATCAAAAATGACCTGCCCTTCACACCACTTAAATATAATATATGAAAATTAATTATTCGCTAATTTGTTTCTGAATCCACCACGATTCTCGTTTCCATTTCCTCGGTTTTCCTGTCTTGGAGCAGCATTTTCACTTCTTTGTCTAAATCCACCGTTATTGCTGTTTCCACGGAAACCATTGTTATCATTTCTTTTCGGCTCCTCTCTTCTTGCTTCATTATTTCCACCTCGGAATCCCCCATTATTTCCTCTGAAACCATTGTTGTTATCAGCTCTTTCACTTCTGAAACCTTCATTGTTTCTATTTCCTCGGAAGCCTTCGTTATTATTTCTTACCGCATTATCGTTGTTATTTCTGAAACCGCTGTTATTTCTCACATTGTCGTTTCTGAAACCGCCAGAATTATTATTTCTGTTATTCGACTGATTTCTAAATCCTCCGGAATACGTATTATTTCTCACAATATTAATTGTCGGATTATCCATTCTGCGGAATTTCGCTCTGTCGACTCTGTAAATATTAATATCCACATTTCTGTAACGAGGCATTGGTCTGCAGATCGAAGCGTAATGCGTTCTTCTGTAATTTTGGAAATAAACCACCGGACTGCTGTATCCTCTATAATAATTGTTTTGGAACACAACGAAAACTCTCGGTCCCATGATTCTTTCCAGTGCATAAAAACGATCATAATACCATCTGTCTGGGTTGTATCTGTAGAAATTATTCCATGTTGAAAAACTTGAATACAGATTATTTAATTGTAAAATCTGATCTATTTGCCAACGAGACAATCTGTTTTGGGTGAAGAATACATTCCAGTTTACGTTTACAATACTGTTCCTGTAGTCGTTATAATTACTTTGGTAGTAATTGCTTGGGTAATAATCCTGAGGATAATTGTAATAATAATCATCCGGGAAATAATTCTGGTCATCCTGATCGCTGTAATATCCATTGTCATTCTGATAATATCCGTCATCATCCCAGCCATTGTTTGGATACTGCTGAGCAAACGATAAAGTCGCCATACTCAAAGCAAAACCGATTAATATTTTTTTCATTTTATAGTCGTTAATTGGTTAATATATAGTAGAATATCTTTATTCTATCTTTTGGATATAAATAAAAAAAAGAAGTTAAATCTTTCGATAAAACTTCTTTTAATTTATTGTCAAGTAATTGATAATCAAATGTTAAATTTATACTCTTCCGCTATCTTTTACCCAGTTTGCAATTTTTTGATTGAAATTGGTCTGCGTTTTTAGATCTTCTAAATTCAAATGCATTCTGTATCTCCAGTAATGTGGGAAAACCGCCGGATTATTGATTCTCTCGTTATCCATTTTCGGATTTTTAAGCGCTTTATCCGTTGCTAAAAATTCCTGAATCGGGAAAATTGCTAACATCGAATCATTGTAAAGATGCTGCTTCATAATGATTTCAGCTAAATTTTCATCCAATTCATCAGGTGCTTTTCCGTACTGAACCAATTGTTGATTAAAATATTTCTGCGTTAAAGCCGGATCTTCTTTCCACCATTGTCTCAACGTCGAACTGTCGTGCGAAGAAGCCGTTACCACATTCAGATAACTTGCATTTTTAGGATTATAAAACGGAATATTATCTGATGGCATTCTTTGAACTTTCAATGCAATAATCGCCAATTCATCCATCACCACAGGAACACAATCCGGAACCAGACCAAGATCTTCTCCACAAATCAACATTTCAGTGGCATTCAAGATCATTGGAAGTTTTTCCATCGCCTTTTCGTGCCAAAGACCATCCTGTCTCTTGAAGAAATAATCGTGATATAAATCGTAGATTGCCTTTTTTTCCCAATCCGAAAGATGTTTATAAGATTCTGTATTGTAAACATTAAATCTTGGATGATAAACAATTTGCCCGTTTCTTTCTTCAATTAAAAATAAAACATTGGCACAAAGTGAAATTAGTTGCTCTTCAATCGAACCTCTTGGGTTTTTCTTGAAGAAATCTGATAATTTTCTTTGAGTATTAAATTCATCCTTAAATGAATACGTTCCGTCCTGATTATTGTTGATAAATTCAAGTGCTTTTCCACTATTTTCACCAAAATATTTCCAAAGAATCTGGTCGTTGATAAACGGTTTGCAATATCTGTCAAAATTAAAAGGAATATGCCAAGCGTTGAATTCCTCCAAAGTAATCGGAACCGCAGGATAAAAATATCCCAAAATACCTTGTGTTGCAGAGATCGGCATTCTCCAGATTCTAAAAAATCCTAAAATATGGTCGATTCTCATCGCATCAAAATACTGTTCCAATGCTTTGAATCTGTTTTTCCACCACTTATAATCGTCGGCCTTCATGGCTTCCCAATTGTACGTCGGGAATTCCCAGTTTTGTCCCAATTCTGTAAACTGATCTGGCGGTGCTCCAGCTTGAAAATCCATTCCGAATAATTCAGGTTCTGTCCATGCTTCTACCGAATATCTGTAAATTCCGATTGGCAAATCTCCTTTTACAGAAACGCCTAAACTATGGGTATAAACAATCGCATCTTTCAACTGCTTATGAAGTTGATATTGTACCCAGGCATGAAGCATTGAAGCATCGTAATCTTTACTTTTCGCGGTAAAAAACGGAGTAATTTTTCCTGCGATATATTTTTTGTGCGTCTTCCATTCATTGAAATTCGGAGTTTTGTATTTATCTCTCAAAACACAAAACGCAGAATATGGAAGCAACCAACTTTCGTTGTCTTTTATGAACTTTTTAAAGTTTCTATCTTTATAAATTTTCTCTTTACCTTCATTAAAAACTGCTTTCAGATATTTCCATTTTCCGGAAATCATCTTTTCGTAATCGATTAATTCTAATGAATTTAATTCCGATTTTTCAGCTTTATATTCTTCAACTAAATCTTTAGGTAGTTTAAAATCAAGATTTTCAAGAGAAATATATTGCGGATGCAAAGCGTAAACAGAAACCGCGGCGTAAGGATAAGAATCCGTCCATGTATAATTAGCCGTTGTATCGTTGATTGGTAAAATTTGAATGATTCCCAAATTAGTTTCATTCGTCCAATCTGCCAATTTTTTCATATCAGAAAATTCTCCTACACCGAAACCGTCTTCCGTTCTCAAAGAGAAAATAGGAACGGCAACTCCCGCATCGTGATACATCTGATATAATTTGAACTTAAAATAATGATTCGAAACAATCTGCAAAACATCCTTAGCCTGATTTGGCAAAGCAAAACGGTTTTCTCCAGTTTCAACATCGATTACTTTACCTTTTTCGGTATCGTAAAGACAATATTTATATTGAATAATTTCGTTCTCAGGAATTTCAAGCGAAGTTTCCCAGATTCCAAAATCGGTCTGAGATAAATGGATCGCTTTTTCGTAATCCCAATTTCCTAAAGAAGCCGTGTTTCCAAACAAAACGATTTTCCAGCTCGGATTATAAATCGGCGCTTCAATTCGGAATAAATGCGTATGTTTTTTCAACACTGAAATTTTCTCAGGCGAGAAGGTATTCAGCTTGTTGTAAAGAATTTTATTGTTTAAATAATTTTCAGGAAAATTTTTATTATTCCACTCATCAAAAATTATAAATTCCTTGTAGTTGTGCGGAAAATTAAGATGATGCGGAACAAATTCTTCTCTTAGAACATTTCCTTTTTCATCTATCAATTGATATTGATATGAAATCGTTTTTGAAAAAAAATCAACCTCAGATTTCCACAATCCGTTTTCTGCATAAAACATTATATGCTTTTGCGGAACAGCTCCTTCTTCATTGATAATCAACTGCAAAGATTCTCCTATTTTTGCATTGTATCCTACATTAAAGTATAGCTTCATTTATATTTTTTTATAAAAATACATTATAATCTTGAAAAACAAAACTTATTGAATATCAAATATTCATTAAAAAAACCTTCCCAAAAAATTGAAAAGGTTTCTAAGTTTTAAACAAAGTTAAAGATTATTCTGTAACTAAAATTTTCTTGTTTAATAATATTTTTCCGGATTCGTCGGTAATACTTACCAAATAAGCTCCGCTCACTAAGTTTTTAAGATAAATCTGCTGATTCAAAGAACCGTCTTTTACAGATAAATTTTCCTTCATTACATTTTTACCAGATAAGTCGAAAACATTCATTTTAATGTTCCCTTTTACTGATTTATCGTTCACATTTACATTGATGAATTTTTCATCAACTCTCGTCGGATAAATATCTAAGTTGGCAAAAACGTTATTTGAAATTGTTCTATCATACGCGAAATATTTACTTGCCAAATCGTAAATGTGAAGGTTTTGTTCCCCCGGAATTTGTTTTGCCTGTAAAGTATTCAAATCAACTTCATATAAAGAAGCTCCTTTTGCACTTGCAATCACTACTTTTCCTTTTGAATTTACAGCAGAACCGTTCACTGAATAATTTTCAGGAATGCCGGAAATTTTACCCATAAATTTCGCTTTCAGTTCTTTCGTAGAAACTTTAAAAACATTTCCAGAAGTGGAAAAAACAAAGAAGTTATTCTCTGTATCGGCAATCATATCGCCTCCAAAACCAGTTTCTATGGCTGTGAAAGAGTTTTTTCCGTTAGAGGCATCATCTTTAATAATTCCAAGATCGTTTACAGTATATTGACTTCCTTTTTTGCTAATCTGCAAAAACTGAGTTCCGGCATTGTTTATAGCATAAATGTTTCCATCATAGCCAGTTGCCATTCTCGTAATATGAGAATTGATGTCGCATGAAGTGACTCTTGCCACATTGTTTTCCACCAAAGTAATATCTTTAGTTTTTGCATTTAAAACATAAATATTAGAAGAAAACATTGGCATATACACCAAATTGTTATTGAATGAATCAAAAGCCAATGTCGCCATTGTAGTTGCCTGAGCATTATTGTAGGTATTTTTATCCTCAGTTACAACTCCTCTGTTTGTTTGCGAAAAAACTCTTGCAGAAGAATCAGCAGTTAAAATTTTCTCTCCGGAAATACCATTTTCTACGTCAATTGCACGGAAATCATTGAAAGTAATGCTTGGTGTATCTTTTCCTACCAAGGCGAAAAAATCTTGTTGCGCAGAAGCGTTCACTCCAATTAACAACAAGAATAAAGGGAATAAATGTTTTTTCATAGTCTGTAAATTTTATTTTTAATCATTTTATTATGACTAAGTTACGTAATTTATAGATTAAATTGTAATTTTTTTTAGGTTGAGATTAAGGTTTAGACTAAGATTTGAAAATAAATTTCTTCTTAGAAATAATGGTTTTATGCATAAAAAACTCTCGCAGATTTTATGGATTTGGCAGATGATTGTATTTAAAAATCTGCGTAATCTGTAAAATCTGCGAGAGATATAGTAAAAGAAAATTTTATTCTAATTCAAAACGTAAGTCGTTCCGTCTCTTCCGTCTTTCAGTTCGATGCCTTCTGCAAGGAGTTTATCACGGATTTGGTCTGACAAATCAAAGTTTTTAGATTTTCTTGCCTGATTTCTCAGTTCAATTAAAACCTGTAATGTCTGATCTAATTTTTCATTGTTGTTTTCCTCAATTGCCTGAAGTCCTAAAACATCGAAAACTAAAGCATTTAAAGTAGATTTTAAATCTTCTAAATCTTTCGTTGAAATCGTTTCTTTAGCATCATTTAAAGCAAAAATATATTTTACAGCTTCAAATAAATGCGCAATCAAAACCGGAGAGTTGAAATCATCTGTTAAAGCATCATACGCTTTATTTTTCCATTCCTCAAGATTGAAGCCAGATTGTTTTTCATCATTCGGAGTAATAGAGTTTAAAACTTTAATCGCTTCCATTAATCTGATGAAACCTTTTTCACTTGCCAACATCGCATCATTAGAAATATCTAAAACACTTCTGTAATGAGCTTGCAGGAAGCAAAAACGTACAATCGACGGATGGAAAGGCTTTTCAAAGAAATCATTTTCACCAGTCATTAATTGCATTGGCAAAATATAATTTCCTGTTGATTTGCTCATACGTTGAGAATTCATTGTCAACATATTAGCATGCATCCAGTAATTTACCGGAGAAGCATCATTACAAGCTTTTCCTTGTGCAATTTCACATTCGTGGTGCGGGAATTTCAAATCCATTCCACCTCCGTGAATATCGAAAGTTTCACCTAAATACTTAGTACTCATCGCGGTACATTCAAGATGCCATCCAGGAAAACCTTCTCCCCAAGGCGAATTCCATCTCATGATATGTGCAGGAGAAGCTTTTTTCCACAATGCAAAATCCTGTGGATTTTTCTTTTCGCCTTGTCCGTCTAAATCACGGGTATTGGCGAAAAGTTCTTCGATATTTCTTTTTGACAACTCACCATAATTCAAGCCTCTTGCATTATATTCCAACACATCGAAATACACAGAACCATTGCTTTCGTAAGCGAATCCTTTTTCAATTAATATTTGAGTTAATTCAATTTGCTCAACGATGTGACCTGTTGCAGTCGGCTCTATATTCGGTGGCAATAAATTGAACATATCCAAAACTTTATGGAAATCAACTGTATATTTTTGTACGATTTCCATAGGCTCCAATTTTTCAAGACGAGTTTGCTTTACGAATCTATCGTTATTCACATCTCCATCGTCGGTAAGGTGACCAGCATCGGTGATATTTCTTACATATCTTACCTTGTAACCAAGATGCGTTAAACTTCTGTAAATGAAGTCAAAAGAAAGGAAAGTCCTCACATTTCCCAAATGCACATTGCTGTAAACCGTTGGTCCACAAACGTACATTCCCACATTTCCTTCTAAAATTGGTTTAAATATTTCTTTTTCTCCCGCAAGCGAGTTGTATATTTTTAGTTGCATTTTTTTATTTTGATTTAATGATTTTAAAATTTAGTTTAAAGTTTTAATTATTAAAAGACTTTCACTTTTTAATAACAGCATTTACAGCAACAACAAATAATTGTGGCTACAAAAATTTTATCTGAAACTTTTTTAAATTTTATCATTATTAAATTGCTTTTAAATGATGTTGTAAATGACTAATGTAATCATTAATAATAAATTCTAATGTGAAAATCTGAGGTTCTGTTTTTGTCATATCACAGGTTCTTTGCAAAGCTTCGTCCGGAATATTTTCAACAATATTCACAATCTGAAAATTAAGAAATTTCCAAAGATTGATAATATCCGACGTCGGAATATTCTGATAATTCTGAGCTGTTACCCACAAATTCTGATCATAAACAATATTCTCGTTTTCTTTATATTGAGTAACTACAAATCTCCTTACATTCGTGAAAGCACTATCACAAAGATGACCTAAAATTTCTTTTTTCGACCATTTTTCAGAGGAAATTTTATACGACCAATCTTCTTCATAAATTTCTTCAAATCTTAGAAGTTCTTCCTCAACAATATTTTTAAGAATCTGATAATCCACGAGTCATGACTTTAATAATCCAATTTCGCATGACTTCCTACATAATGAAGGAATTCCTGTCTTGTAATAGGATTTGTTCTGAAAATCCCACTCAATTCTGCTGTAATAGTAGAACTTGCCGTATCTTTGATTCCTCTGCAATTTACACAAAGATGCTTTGCATCGATGATACAAGCAACATTTTCTGTTCCCAAAGCTTCTTTCAAAGCATCTACAATCTGCATCGTCAATCTTTCCTGAACCTGAGGTCTTTTCGCATAATAATCAACAATTCTATTGATTTTTGAAAGACCAATCACCTCACCGTTCGAAATATAAGCAACATGTGCTCTTCCGATAATCGGCAAAAAGTGATGTTCGCAGAACGAATATACTGTAATATCTTTTTCCACCAACATCTGGCGGTATTTATATTTGTTCGAAAAGGTGGAAATTCCGGGTTTGTTTTCTGGAAGAAGTCCTCCGAAAATTTCGTTTACATACATTTTGGCAACACGTTTTGGAGAATCTTTCAACGAATCATCAGTCATATCAAGTCCCAGCGTTTCCATAATCTCACCGAATAGCTCGGTTATTTTCTCAATCTTTTCCTGTGGCGATTTTTCAAAAGCATCTTCCCTTATAGGCGTATGTTCTTTTCCAGTGAAAATATCATCGTCGTTATCAGTAAAATCAACCATTTTTATTTAATTTGCACAAAAATACGGATAAAATCTGTTCGTCATATTTAATTTGGTTGAAAAACATTATCTTTCAATCTTCACTCTCATTTTAAGTCATGATTATTGTTGAAGAAGTACAAAACGAAACCCAGAAAAAGGAATTTTTAGAATTTCCAGCCACACTTTATCAACATGACAAAAATTACATCAGACCTTTAAACAAAGATATTGAAGAGGTTTTTAATCCACAAAAAAACAAATTTTTCAGAAACGGAGAATGTGTAAGATTTCTCTTTAAGAATAAACAAAATCAATTAGTTGGGAAAGTTGCTGTTTTTGTTAACGAAACTTATCAACAAAATCAGCCAACAGGAGGAATTGGTTTTTTTGATTGTATTAACGATCAATCAACCGCAAATTTTATTTTTGATCATTGTAAAAATTGGCTTCAGCAAAGAGGAATGGATGCGATGGACGGGCCGATTAATTTCGGAGAACGCGATAAATTTTGGGGACTTTTAATTGATGGTTTTATAGAACCTTTGTACGGGATGAATTATAATTTCCCTTATTACAAAGAGCTTTTTGAGAATTATGGTTTTAAAATTTATTTTGAACAACTTTGCTTCTCAAGATCTATTTTTGCTGATGTTTCAAGAGTTTTTACCGTAATGCATGCTAAACATAAACGAAATCCTGAAATTTCCGCCATCCCGATGACGAAAGATAAACTGGAAAAATTTGCGAAAGATTTTACGGAAGTTTATAATAAAGCATGGGCATCGCATGGTGAAGGGAAACAAATGGAAGAAGCGAAAACTTTGAAAATGTTCAAAAAAATGAAACCGATTATCAATGAACATATTTCGTGGTTCGTTTATGAAAATGAAAAACCGATTGCGATGTGGATGAATATCCCCGATACCAACCAGTGGTTTAAATATTTGAATGGAAAATTCGGTTGGTTTGAAAAACTTAAATTTCTTTTGGTGAAAAGGTTTAAGAAAAATGAAAAAATGATTGGTTTGGTTTTCGGCGTTGTTCCAGAATGGCAAAGAAAAGGAATCGATGGTTTTATGATTTGGGAAGGAACTCAGCATCTAAGAAAACATACTGATTTTAGAACTACAGAGCTCCAATGGATTGGCGATTTTAATCCAAAAATGATAAAGATTGCTGAAAATCTGGATACGAATGTGACTAGAAAATTGGCAACATATCGTTATCTTTTTGATCGAAATAAAGAATTTGAAAGACATCCTATGTTGTAAGATATAATTTCGGCGGTGGCTTTGCCACCGCCGAAACATTTTAACCTAAATAAATTGTATTGAAAATTATCTTAATCTTTGAATCAAAATCAAACTTCTGTAGGAGTTTCCAGTTCCCGGAGTTTGTTGAGATGCAGTTGTAAATGTATTTGTTCCTGGACTGATAGTAAAGTCTACTGTTTGTGCAGTTCCTGTGATATTAATAAAATCATCAAAATAATAAGTTGTTGTTTGATTGGAATTATTGGTAAAATTAACTAAAGAATATTCGCTGTTATTCACAATACTTTTTAAAAATACAGAATTCGCAGAACTCGTACTAGCAAAATTACCTACTAATCTTACTTGCACCTTGTAAGTTCCTGGCTGAAGGGTAATCTGGTCTGTTGTTCTTGCTGGTGATCCTTGGCCAGCAGCTACACTAACTCCCGAAGCAATAGTAGCCCCAATAATTGTATTAATAAAATTTGGAGCCCCATTTGGAGCATTGGCCATTAGAGCAGAAGTATTATTCTGATTTGATCTTAGCCCGGCTTCCACTCCAACAGCATAGGTAGCAGCATTTAATCCTATTCTCAAGATTTGCCCCTCTACAGATACCGTATTATTTCTATAAATATCACCATTAGCATCAATTACCAAACCTGTAGAAGCTGTATTGGTAGGGAGTGTAGCTAAACTTTCAAATCTTACAGCAGCCGAATTTGCATTTACATGAAATCTTCTTGCTGGTGCATTGGTGCCAATTCCCACATTTCCGGCAGATGTGATTCTCATACGTTCAAGTAAAGTTCCGCCTAATGAATTTCCAAAATAAAAATCCTCTTCAGAACCATTTGTTACAGTTGCACCAGTTCTTATCGATCCAATTCCCCAATTTCCACCGCCCGAGGTAGGTCCGCTATTGGTAAAATTTAATAATGAAAAATTTCCGGTTGCTAATGCTGAGGTATTTCTTAATGCTAAAATACCATACTGATTGGTAGAAGCATCAGCATCCATCAAATTAAACCGATTAGCCGCTGCGGCATCCGAAACCACATGTAACCTATGCCCAGGGGTAGTGGTACCGATACCAACGTTTCCAGCGCTCGTAACCGAAACTCTTGCTGTATTATTGGTACCAAGCGTGAGAGGAGTAGTATTGGTTGTAAATAAGTTCATACCTGTAGAGGCACCGGTAGTCGTAATTTGAGCCACTCCTGCATTATCCTGAAAAAGATTCAAAATAGACGTTCCTGAAGATAAAGCTAAAGATCCTCTATTTGCACCTGAAGCCAATAAACGACCTTCAGTAGCATTAGTAACTATAGCAACACTACTGTTTGAAGCGTTATTAAAATTTAGCTGATTTCCACCAGTGGTAACTGTTCTAGGTCCGGAAAGTACTCCATTTGAATTATAAATATTAACAGCGTTGTCGTTTACGTTTTTCCAAACTGTACCGTTAAAAAAATAGTAGCCAACACCTGTAATCTCTACTGTTTGTGCTAAACTAGGCGTAGTTCCTGTCGGAGTTGTAGAATCGGTAACATATACCAAAGCTCCTGCTTGTGCTGCAGCGTAATTTCCTGCGACTTTTGAAGCTAATTGTTGTCTTGTTACCCTTGGAGCCGAAATGCCATCTTTTGAGGAAGTAGAAGCTGCATTCCCGACTACATCTAATGAAGTTTGGGGAAGAGGTGTATTAATACCTACCTGCGCGTATAAGTTTACTGATAGCGCAAGAACCCCGATAAGTAATGTTATTTTTTTCATATAAAGCAGAATTTAAAATGAAAATAAAAAATAAAAATCACTAATTGTGTTAAAATATTATTTTTAACACACTAAAATTGAAAATTTAATTCATTAACGAAATTTATTGAAAAAGAGACGAATCTATTATGAAAAATTCTTAATTTAATAAGCTTTTAATACAAAAAAGCCCTGTCTTTCGACAAGGCTCATCAAATATCACTTTTACTTTATTAGAATAGCTCTCCGGCTACTTTTTTTATGTTGTCGCTTTTTCCCATGGAATAAAAATGTAATACAGGAACTCCAAAATCAAGCAACTCTCTGCACTGATTAATAGCCCATTCAATACCAATCTGCTTTACCGCTTCGTTATTTTTGGCATTTTCAACTTCATTGATAAGCTCTTCAGGCAAATCAATTTTAAAAATCTGAGGTAAAATCTTCAAATGCTTCTTCGTCGCAATTGGCTTAATTCCCGGAATAATCGGAACTGTAATTCCCATTTCACGAGCTTTTTTCACAAACTCAATGAACTTTTTATTATCGAAAAACATCTGTGTTACGATATAATCTGCTCCTGCATCAACTTTTTGTTTTAACCATTTTAGATCGTAATTCATTGAAGGCGCTTCCATGTGTTTTTCAGGATAACCGGCCACTCCAATACAGAATTTATTATGCTCTTCACATTCTTCATCCTGATTATGAAGATATTTTCCGCGACCTAAATCATTGATCTGATGCACCAAGTCCATTGCACTGGCATGACCTCCCTGAGTGGGTTCAAAATATTGGTGACCTTTCATGGCATCACCTCTCAAAGCCATGATGTTATCGATTCCCAGATACATACAATCTACCAAAAGATATTCTGTTTCCTCTTTGGTAAAACCTCCGCAAAGCAAATGCGGAACCGTATCAACATTATATTTATGCTGAATGGCTGCGCAAATACCCAATGTTCCGGGGCGCATTCTTGTGATACGACGCTCCATCAAGCCGTTTCCTTTATCAATGTAAATATATTCTTCTCTAGAAGTCGTCACATCGATAAATGGTGGTTTAAATTCCATCAAAGGATCGATATTCTTATATAAATCTTCAATCCCGATTCCTTTTTGTGGCGGAACAACTTCGAGGGAGAACAATGTTTTTCCGTTAGCGTTTTTTATATGATCAGTGATTTTCATTATTAATTATAATAGTAAGTTTTTATTTGAATTAAATTCCATCCGCCAAATTAGGATTCAGCCATTTTTTTGCTTCCTGCAGAGAAATCCCTTTTCTTTTCGAATAATCCTTCAACTGGTCTTCTGCAATTTTTCCCAACCCGAAATATTTCGCGTGCGGACTTCCGAAATAATATCCGGAAACGGCTGCAGTCGGGAACATGGCTAAACTTTCCGTCAGGTAAACTCCGATTTCTTCTTCAACTTTTAACAAATTCCAAATCGCATGTTTTTCCAAATGATCTGGACAAGCCGGATAACCTGGAGCAGGACGAATTCCTTTATATTTTTCGGCAATTAATTCTTCATTGCTTAAATTTTCCTGATTCGCATAACCCCAATATTCCGTTCTTACTTTTTTATGTAAAAATTCGGCGTAGGCTTCTGCAAAACGGTCTGCCAAAGCTTTTACCATGATGGCGTTATAATCGTCATTCGCTTTTTCGTATTCCTCTGACAATTCATCTGTTCCGAAACCTGTCGTTACACAGAAAGCTCCCATATAATCGGTTTTTCCTGAACTTTGAGGTGCAATAAAATCACTTAAAGCCAAATAATCTTTTCCTTTTGAACGTTGAGCTTGTTGTCTTAATGTTAAGAATTTTACTTTCTGCTCATTATTTTCATCAAAGATTAAAATATCATCCGTTTCATTAGAGTTCGCTTTAAAAATTCCAAAAATGGCTTTTGCAGTTAATAATTTTTCATCTAAAATTCGATTTAAAATAACCTGCGCATCTTTAAATAATTCCTTTGCCTGAGCTCCAACAACCTCATCTTCCAAAATATTCGGATATTTTCCATGCAGATCCCAGCTTCTGAAAAAAGGCGACCAGTCGATAAAAGGCAATAATTCTCTCAAATCCTGATTTTCAAAAACCTGAATTCCTAATTGATTTGGTGTAAAAATTTCTTCATTTTCCCAATCGATTTTAAATTTGTCTTTTCGGGCATCTTCAATGGATACATAGTCTTTATCAACCTGTCTGTTCAGGAATTTTTCTCTGAAATCCGAATAGTCACTTTTTAAATCTTCAACATATTCTTTATTTCTGTCACCCAACAATGAACTCACAACGTTTACCGCTCTAGAAGCATCATTAACGTGAACAACGGCATTTTTATATTTTAAATCGATTTTCACAGCGGTATGTGCTTTTGAAGTCGTCGCACCACCAATTAACAAAGGAAAATCTAAATTTTGTCTCTCCAATTCTGAAGCGATGTATACCATTTCATCCAAACTTGGCGTAATCAATCCACTCAATCCGATAACATCTACTTTTTCTTCAATCGCCGTCTGGATAATTTTTTCGGCAGGAACCATCACCCCCAAATCAACAATTTCGTAGTTGTTACAACCCAAAACAACGCTCACAATATTTTTACCGATATCATGAACATCACCCTTTACCGTTGCCATTAAAATTTTTCCGTTGGCAGGTTTCGAACCGTCTTTTTCCGCTTCGATGTAAGGCTGTAAATAAGCAACTGCTTTTTTCATTACCCTTGCCGATTTTACAACTTGTGGCAAAAACATTTTTCCGCTTCCGAATAGATCTCCGACAACGCCCATTCCGGTCATTAAGTTGATTTCAATAACGTGAAGTGGCTTCGCAGCCTGTTGTCTTGCTTCTTCCACGTCTTCTTCGATGAAACGGTCGATCCCTTTTACCAAAGCATGAGTGATTCTATCCTGTAATGGTTTTGTTCTCCATTCCAGATCCTCTACTTTTTCTTTTTTAACCGATTTATGTTTTTCAGAATAATCAAGAAGTCGTTCTGTGGCATCTTCTCTCTTATCAAGAATTACATCTTCAACTAATTCTAGGAGTTCTTTATTAATTTCATCATAAACCTCCAACATCGCAGGATTTACGATTCCCATATTCATTCCCGCCTGAATCGCATGATATAGGAAAACTGAGTGCATTGCCTCTCTCACCGTGTCATTTCCACGGAACGAGAACGAAACATTGGAAACTCCCCCACTCACAGACGCATACGGAAGATTTTGGCGAACCCATCTTGTCGCTTCGATAAAGTCGATGGCGTTTCTTCTGTGTTCATCCATTCCCGTAGCAACAGGGAAAATATTTAAATCGAAAATAATATCTTCTGCAGGGAAATTTAATTGATTAACCAAAAGATCATAAGAACGCTTTGAAATTTCAATTCTACGTTCATAAGTATCGGCCTGTCCTACCTCATCGAACGCCATAACGATCATCGCCGCCCCATATCTTTTAATCGCTTTTGCATGTTTGATAAATTCTTCCTCGCCTTCTTTTAAGCTGATAGAATTGACCACACATTTTCCCTGAGCTACCTGTAATCCGGCTTCCAGAATTTCCCATTTCGAAGAATCGACCATAATCGGAATTCTTGCGATATCCGGTTCGGAAGCAATTAAATTTAAAAATTTAATCATCGAAGCTTTTCCATCAATCAATCCGTCATCGAAATTGACATCAAGAATCTGCGCCCCACCTTCAACCTGATGACGCGCAATATCAAGAGCTTCAGAATATTTCTCCTCTTTTATTAATCTTAAAAATTTCTTTGAACCGGCAACATTGGTTCTTTCACCAACGTTGATGAAATTACTTTCCGGCGTAATAATCAAAGGCTCAAGCCCCGACAATCTTAAATACTTCATAGTTTAATTTACCAATGTATCAATGTAACAGTCTATTAATGTAGTAGTTCACCAATAGATTCTTTAAGAAGATTGTTACCTTGATAAATTATTATATTGTTACATTAACCTTTCTTGGTTCATATTTTTCAACAAGATCGGCTATTGCTTTGATATGTTCCGGCGTTGTTCCGCAGCAACCTCCGATAATATTGATTAATCCTTTTTCAACATATTCCTTGATCTGGCTTGCCATATCGTCAGGAGTTTCGTCGTACTGACCGAAAGCATTCGGTAAACCCGCATTCGGATATGCCGAGACAGCAAATTCTGAATTATGAGCTAAAGTTTCCAAATACGGAGTTAATTGGTTTGCACCCAACGCACAGTTGAAACCCACACTTAATAAATTCAAATGCGAAACGGAGATTAAAAATGCTTCTGCCGTTTGTCCGCTCAATGTTCTTCCCGAAGCATCGGTAATCGTTCCTGAAACCATGATCGGGATTTTTATTCCTCTTTCATCCTGAATTTCATCAATCGCAAATAAAGCAGCTTTTGCATTTAAGGTATCAAAAATAGTTTCAACCAATAAAATATCTGAACCTCCGTCTAATAAAGCTTCACACTGTTGTTTGTAGGCAACTCTCAATTCTTCAAACGTAATGGCTCTGTAACCCGGATCGTTTACGTCTGGACTTAAACTTGCCGTTCTGTTGGTTGGCCCGATAGAACCTGCTACAAATCTCGGCTTATCCGGATTTTGAGCGGTGAATTCATCACAGACTTTTCTTGCAATTTTCGCAGATTCATAATTCAGTTCATACACCAACTCTTCCATGTGATAATCTGCCATTGCAATCGTCGTTCCGGAAAATGTATTTGTTTCCAAAATATCAGCTCCAGCTTCTAAGTATTTTCTGTGAACTTCTTCAATAGCGTGAGGCTGCGTTAAAGAAAGTAGATCGTTGTTTCCTTTTACCGGATGTTCCCAATCTTTGAAACGCTCGCCACGATAGTCTTCTTCCTCGAATTTGTATCGCTGAAGCATGGTTCCCATCGCTCCGTCGAGAATTAAAATTCTTTCGGATAATGCTTTGTATAGTTGTTCTGAATTTTTCATTTTTTATATTTTTTCCCATAGGTTACACCTACGGTTATTATTATTGAACCCTTCGGGTTCGCCATTAATCCAATGCCTGTTTCAAATCTGCAATAATATCATCCACATTTTCTAAACCAACCGAGCAACGAACCAAGCCTGCTGTAATTCCCACTTCATTTCTTTCTTCGTCTGACAATTTAGAATGCGTTGTAGAAGCCGGATGCGTAACGATTGTTCTCGTATCACCAAGGTTTGCAGAAAGGGAACACATTTTAATTTTATCTAAAAAGTTTCTCCCGCCTTCAATTCCGCCCTTGATTTCAAATGCGACGATATTTCCACCTAATTTCATTTGCTTTTTTGCCACTTCATAACTTGGATGAGATGGCAGGAAAGGATATTTCACCAAATCTACATTTGGATGACTTTCTAAAAACTCAGCTACCTTTAACGCATTTTCACAATGTTTTTCAACACGGATCGCTAAAGTTTCCAAGCTTTTTGACAATACCCAAGCATTGAAAGGTGACATTGCAGGACCTGTATTTCTTGCGAAAAGATAAATTTCACGAATCAGATCTTCTCTTCCAACTGCTACTCCACCCAACACACGGCCCTGACCATCAATTAGTTTCGTTGCAGAATGTACAACAATATCGGCTCCATATTTAATCGGCTGCTGCAAATATGGTGTTGCGAAACAGTTATCCACAATGAAAATTAAGTTATGCTTTTTTGCTATTTTTCCGAAAAATTCTAAATCTAAAACCTCAATCGCAGGATTTGTTGGTGTTTCCAGATATAAAATTTTCGTATTCGGTTGTATATATTTTTCAACATTTTCCGCATCTTCGGCTTTGAAATAAGTTGTTTCAATATTCCATTTCGGGAAATATTTTGTAAACAATGTGTGCGTAGATCCGAAAACCGACTGACAGCTTACGATATGATCGCCAGCATTTAACAAAGTCGCAAATGTTGAATAAATCGCTGCCATTCCCGTTGCGAAAGCATAGCCTGCTTCAGCACCTTCCATTTTAGCAATTTTATCTGTGAATTCCGTTACATTTGGATTTGAAAATCGGCTGTATAAATTCTTCGGTTTTTCTTCTGCAAAGCTCGCTCTCATATCTTCCGCATCCTGAAAAATAAAACTGGATGTTAGATATAATGGCGTTGAATGCTCGTCAAACTGAGTTCTTTCGGTTTGGGTTCTGATGGCAAGCGTTTCAAAATTTGAAAGTTGCTCGTTGTTAGTTTCTGGTTGAAAATTTTCGCTCATAAACTTATTTATCTTTTTAGAAATATATTAATTTAAAATCTTATTATTCAAACTGATACATTACTTTACTGTTATATTTTTATTTTTTCCATAGGTTTCACCTACGGCTATTGATATTGAACCCTTCGGGTTCATTGATTATTTCGTTTCGCTTACTCTTAAAATATCTCCGAAAACACCTCTTGCCGTTACTTTAGCTCCGGCTCCGGCTCCCATGATTACGATTGGATTTTCACCATAACTTTCGGTATAGATCTCGAAGATAGAGTCTGAACCTTTTAACTGTCCTAAAGCAGAGGTTGCAGGTACAGAAATCAATTTTACATCCAACTCACCTTTTTCTTTCTGCAAATCTCCGTGAAGATCTCCAACATATCTTAACACATGATCCGGTTCTTGATCTTCTTTAATTTTTTGATATTCTTCGTCTAATTCTTCCAGTCTTGAAAGGAATTCTGATTTTGAAACAGAAAGTAAATTTTCAGGAACCAAATTCTGAATGTTAATATCTTCAAATTCATTAATCAGATCTAATTCTCTTGCCAAGATCAATAATTTTCTGGCAACATCGCTTCCAGACAGATCTTCTCTGGGATCCGGCTCTGTATATCCTTTTTCCAGCGCTTCGTTGATGATTGTGGAAAACTTATCCTCTCTCAACGAAAAATTGTTGAAAACATAGCTCAATGTTCCTGAGAAAACTCCTTTAATTCTTGTGATATTCTCTCCCGAAAGGTGTAGCAATTTAATCGTATCAATTAATGGCAAACCTGCACCAACATTGGTTTCGTATAAATATTTCTTTTTATTTTTCTCTAAAGATTTTCTTAAATTTCTATAAGTGGCAATCGGCAGCGTATTATAAATTTTGTTGGAAGAAACAATATCAAAACCGTTATCTACAAACGCATCATAATGCTTCACAAAATCTTTACTCGCCGTATTATCTACCATTACCAGATTTTCCAGATGGTGCTCTTTTGCATATCCGATCAGGCTTTCAATGCTGGAATCTGTTTGAGAATAATTAACCTTCTGTCTCCAGTCGCTTCCAAAACCGCCTTTGTTCAAAGCCATTTTCTTTGAATTGGCAATGGCTACAATTTTCAACTGTAATCTTTTACGTTTCAGAATATCATGTTCAGAATCTAAAATCTGTTCCACCAACGTTCCGCCCACATTTCCGTGACCGATCAATGCTAAATGAACGACTTTCGGTTTTCCGTAAATTTCAGTTTCAACAATATTTTTTGCAATTTCTGTCTGATTATCGGTTACCACGATATTTACTCTTCCCGCCGAAGCAATTTGATTCAACAAAAGCGGAAATATTTTATTTCTCTGAAGTTCAGAAAGTATTTTGCTATAATTTTCCGAAACGAAACCAATAACCGCCACATTACTGATATTGTAAATATTGCTTACCGCCCCGTTCGATTTTTCTTTTTTAAATTCTTCCTGCAGCACACGCACTGCATCTTCCGCATCTTTTTCATCTACCAAAACAGAAATTCCGTTTTCAATCGCCTGCTGAGAAATTACGCCAACGCTTATTCCTTCTTCATTTAATACTTTGAAAATTCGGGAATCGATGCCGATGTGTCCTAAAAAGTCTTTCCCTTCAAAGTTTACCAGCGCTTTGTTTCGATAAATGTTTATCGTATCTGATGTTGTCATATATTCAGAATAAGTTTTATGATATTATTTAATTGTTTATATTCCATTAAAAAGGCGTCGTGCCCATGAATTGAGGTGATCTCGTGATAAAAAACATTTTCCTTTTTCTCTTTCAGCTTTTCAAAACACCTTCGAATTTCAGAAGCCGGGAAAAACAAATCTGTATCTACAGAGATCATGTGCATTCGTGCCTGAATTTTTTCCAATTGAGATTCATCAACATTCAAATTCATCAGTAAATGATTCATCAGCTTGTAAGACTTTAAACTAAATCGTTCGTTTAAAGAATTTCCGTGATAAATCAGCCAATCTTCTGATTCCAATCTTTGTTTTTCCTGATTGTATTTATTTTGAAATCTATCATTTAACGATTCCGGTGTTCGGTAACACAACATGGCATGAATTCTTGCTTTTTGCAAAGGTTCATTTTCTTGATTTAATAAAAATTTCTGAACCAGACATTGTGCGTGAAGCCAATCGTGGGTTTTATAATCACAGGCAATAGGAATGAAAATTTCGGCAAGATTTGGCTTTTTCACCAGCATTTCCCAACCGATTCCTCCTCCCAAAGAGCCCCCAACAATGGCGTATAAACTTGTAATATGTAAACTTTCAAGTCCTTGTAAAAAGATATTAGCAATATCTGAAGGCGCGAAATCTTCGTATTCATCAATTAAAAAATCATCAAATCCGTTTCCGGGAATATTGAAGCACAGAATCGTATATTTATTTGTATCAATAACCTGACCTTCACCAATTAATTGTTTCCACCAGCCTTTATCACCGGAAACATTAGAATTTCCCGTTAAAGCATGATTAACTAAAATGATAGGTGACGAAAACAATTCTTGCCCGAAAAGCTGATAGCTCAACAAGATATGACATTCCTTACCGGAATTTGTTTGATACGAAAGATTAATATAGTTTAATTCTGTTTTCAATTCTATTATACTTTTTGATAATACAATTGAAAATGCCACAGGAAATGGCTGAAAAAAGATTCAGTAGTTATCTGTCCAAAATAATTTTGGTAGAACGTAGCACCTTCTTCGCTTGCGCAAAGGGTTGCTAAGGTTTCACAGGGTCTAATCCCTCAACCTTTCTTGATAACATTTTCAATATTTGAATGATCGAATGGTGCAAAGATAAAACATTTCTTTTAAATATTTATAAAAATTTAATTTAATATTCGAAACACTGATAAACAAAAGGTTTTCAAAGCAATGTTAACTATTTTTCAGATTCGTAAAGTTGGAATTTTTTATCAAAAAAACTAACTTCGTATAGAAAATTGATGAAATATGATTGCCGAAAAACAAAGATTACAAGATAAAAACTGGAAAAACTGGGGACCTTACGTAAGCAACCGCCAATGGGGAAATGTACGGGAAGACTACAGCTCCAACGGCGATGCATGGAATTTCGCCAATCATAATTCCGCAGAAAGCTACGCCTATCGTTGGGGGGAAGAAGGCATTGCGGGAATCTCTGATGTGAAACAGCTTTTCTGTTTTGCCCTATCCTTTTGGAACAAGAAAGATAAAAGGGTAAAAGAGCGATTCTTCGGGCTGAGCAACCCTCAGGGAAATCACGGAGAAGACATTAAGGAAATTTTTTATTATCTGGATAATACGCCTACCCATAGCTATATGAAGCTGGTGTACAAATATCCTATCAACGCATTTCCTTATGATGATATTCGTGCCGAAAATGCCAGAAGAAGCAAAAAAGAACCTGAATACGAGATTATCGACACAGGAATTTTTGATAACGATGAATATTTTGATATTTTTATTGAATATGCCAAGGCTGAACATAATGATATTTTGGTTCGCGTTACGGTTTGCAACAGAAGTCAGATGGATGCGCCTATTGTGGTGATACCTACGATTTGGTTCAGAAATAACTGGAAATGGGGCTATAACACGTATAAAGGACAAACCAATGCTGCTCAGGAAGGTTGTATCAATATTAATCACGACAGTATTTCCATCAAAAAACTGTATTCGCGAAATATGAATGCGGAAAGTGTTTTCTGTGATAATGAAACCAATGCTCCGAAATTATATGGTTCCCCGTATCCCGGAAATACCTATTATAAAGACGGAATTAACGATTATATCACTTACGGAAGCAATACCGTAAATCCTGAAAAAAGAGGTTCCAAAGCTTCATTTATAGTAGATGAAATAATTGCTGCGGGAGCATCTAAAACTTTTGATTTCAGATTGTCGCCCGACGAACTGGATGATCCTTTTTCTCAGTTTGATGAAATTTTAAACAACAGAATTGATGAAGCCAATGAATTTTATAATGAAATTCAGAATGATGTAACGAACGACGATGAAAAAAATGTACAAAGACAGGCTTTTGCAGGTCTACTTTGGAACAAACAGTTTTATCATTACAATGTCGGAAAATGGCTGAAAGGTGATCCGAATTTCGAAGCTCCGAGAGACTTCAACAATTATGTAAGAAATACGGAATGGAATCATCTTCATAATAAAGATATTATTTCCATGCCCGATAAATGGGAATATCCTTGGTATGCGACCTGGGACTTAGCCTTCCACTGTGTTCCGTTTGCAATTATTGATGCTGAATTTGCGAAAGGACAGCTCCTCTTATTAACAAAGGAATGGTATATGCACCCGAACGGGCAACTTCCGGCTTACGAGTGGAATTTGAGTGATGTCAATCCGCCAGTTCATGCCTGGTCTTGTTTCCGAGTTTTTAAAATTGATGAAAAGCAAAACGGAAAGCCCGATCTTTTATTCTTAGAGAAAGTTTTCCAAAAATTATTGCTGAATTTCACTTGGTGGGTCAACCGAAAAGATAAAAACGGCAAAAATATTTTTGGTGGAGGCTTCCTTGGACTCGATAATATCGGTGCTTTTGACCGAAATACAGTTTTACAAGACGGACAACACCTGGAGCAAGCGGACGGAACAAGCTGGATGGCGATGTACGCGCTGAACATGATGCGAATCGCCATGGAACTCGCTCAGTATTATCAGGTGTATGAAGATATGGCGATCAAATTTTTTGAGCATTATCTTTATATTGCCGAAGCCATGGAAAATCTGGGTGACGGAAAAGAAGGTCTTTGGAACGAAGAAGACGGATTTTTCTACGATGTACTTCAACTGGGAAATGGAGACAGCGTTTCTTTGCGATTGAGAAGTATCGTTGGTTTAATTCCCATGTTTGCAGTAGAAATTGTAGACCATCATTTATTGGAAAAAATGCCGAATTTCCAAGCAAGAATGGAATGGGTTCTAAAGAATAAACCTGAATTAACAAAACTTGTTTCACATTGGGATGAGGAAGGTCACGGAAGAAAGCACCTGATGAGTATTCTCCGTAAGAACCGTTTAACAAAAGTATTAACAAGAATGCTTGACGAAAACGAGTTTTTAAGTCAATATGGAATTCGTGCGATGTCAAAAGTATATGAAGAAAATCCGTTTGTATTTTCAGTTCATGGTAATGAAAATGTGGTTTATTACACGCCTGCAGAAAGTGACAGCCGAATGTTTGGCGGAAATAGCAACTGGCGCGGACCGATTTGGTTCCCAATCAACTTTTTAATTGTTGAAAGTTTGCAGCGTTTTCATTTTTATTACGGAAACAGCCTGAAAGTAGAACTTCCGACGGGAAGTGGAGACAAGAGAAATCTTGATGAAGTCGCTCATGATATCAGCAATAGATTATGCTCTATTTTTCTGAAAGACGAATTTGGACAGAGACCTTTCAACGGTGGAAATGCAAAATTTAATTATGATGAAAACTTTAAAGATTATATCACATTCTTTGAATATTTTCATGGAGATAACGGTCGCGGAGTCGGTGCTTCCCATCAAACAGGATGGACGGCAACAGTCGCCAAATTGATGAAACCAAGATTAACAGTATAGATATAAGCCTCTTTTTAAAGGGGCTTTTTTACGTTTATATTTTATCATTTTCAAATTTATTAACTTAAAAGTGAGATATTTAAATGTATGTATATTTTCAAAATAATAACAGAAAAAGAAACTTTCACGAAGAAAGTCTTTAAGAATTAATCATTGGGTTAATTTCAATCTTCATGCAGCTCACAAGTTTTTGTGGGCTGTTTTTATTTTCTCAGTATGACTTTTATAACAAGACATACTATAATTTATTAGCAATTCAGCTTATATCATTAAAATTTAACATCAATTTAAGTTATATATTGAAATATTTACATGAAAACGCTTATATTAGCGCTATAAAACTAAAAAAGTATTTTATGAAAGGAAAATTACTACCTCTTTCAGGCTTACTTCTTACCAGCCTGTTTATCAACACCATGAAAGCTCAGGAATATCAACCCATCGGAATCCAGTCAGGATTTAATGCTGATGTGATTGCTAACGGTGTTGGAGCCGCTTCTACTTCAACAAGTACCGATGTAGATGGTGTGAGCTACGCCTTTATTTCAAGAGATTTTCAACTTACTTCAAGCAGTACTGCACTTACGTACGGTCTTCCTATAAGCGGAAACTTTACTTCCGCAGTAGCTTCAACACCGGGATTGACTTATCAGTTAGCTTCTTACAGCTCAAACAATTCTCTAAGATTAGAGGCATCAGGTGATTCAGGAACATTAATATTTGCAACTCCTCTTAAAGCCATAAGCCTTTATATGTTGGCAACAGGAGGAAGTGGTGCTTGTACGGTAGACGTTACGGTAAACTTTACCGATAATACCACACAAACCCTTAGCGGAAATAGTATTTCTGACTGGTATGGAGGCACCAACTATGCTATTCAGGGAATTGGCAGAATTAACTTAAACAACAACGTACTTGAATCAGGAAGCGGAACGAATCCTAGATTATATCAAATTCCTTTAGCAATTGACGCTGCAAACCAAAACAAGGAAATACAAAGTGTTACGGTAACAAAATCCGGAACAGGAGGAATTCCTAATATTTTTGCGTTTTCGGCAGACGCTTTCAACCCTTGTCTTGCGCCTACCAATATTTCAGCAACCACAACGCCTACAAGTGCTACCGTAAACTGGACGGCATCTGCGAGTAATCCATCTTCAGGATATCAGTACTACTATAGCACTTCGCCAACTCCACCTACAACTACAACGAATCCTTCTGGAAGTGTAGCAGCAGGAACTACGTCTGTTACTTTAGATAACTTAACAACAGGGCAAACCTATTATTTTTGGATAAGATCAAATTGTGGAGGTTCATCATATGGATTCTGGAAGTCACAATCATTTACCACTGGTGAAGTTCCTGTAACATTTACATTAGGAGACATTAATACAGAATACGTTGGTGATAATAATCCTACCAATACTTCTACATCCAGTTGCCCAGGAACTCTTACGGTTAACGTACCGACAGGTTATAAAATAAAATCTACAAAAGTTTCATATACCATGACCGCGCAATCTGGAGCATGGATGTCTGAACAAAGAAGTCTTTTGGTATGTACTACCAACGGTACAGCAGAAACAGATGTGGCAGCGGGGGTAAGCAGCAACGCAGGAACATATTCTTACAACAGATCAGATTTAACATTGGCAAATGGTCTTACAGGAGCTGTTAATTTTGAATTGAGAGCATGGAGAAAATGGGGTGGAGAAAACCTTGGCTGTGATGCATCTTATAATAAAGTAAATGATGGCAGCTGGAAGGTAACTGTCATTTTAGAACCTCTTAATTTATCTACAAACGAAGCAAAAGCAGAGAAGAAAATTGTAGCATACCCTAATCCTTTTACAGATGTTTTACGCATCGAAAAATCTGAAAATGTAAAGCGTGCAACGCTTACAGATCTTTCGGGAGTAACGGTAAAAGTAATCGACAATCCTTCTTCAACATTACAATTAGACGGAATAAAAACAGGCGTTTATATTCTATCATTGAATTTAAAAGACGGTTCTGTTCAAACACAAAAAGTAATCAAAAAATAACCATAAACTTTATAATTAAACAGAAATGCCGGACAGTAATTGTCCGGCATTTTTTTATATTGAATTTAAAAAAATTAAACTTTTTCTCCGTTCACAAAAACTTCGTACCCAATTTCTACATTCGGTTCTAAAGTTTTAGAAACAGAACAATATTTTTCGAAAGACAACTGAGCGGCTTTCTGGGCTTTTTTAGGATCAATATTTCCTTCCAGAAGAAATTTTACATTAATTGCCTTGAAAGGCTTTGCATCTTCCACCTGCACTCTCTCCCCTTCAACCTCAGCTTTGAAATCTGTAATTTCCTGTCTTTGCTTTTTCAAAATAGAAACCACATCTATCCCACTGCATCCCGCAACTGCCATCATCACACTTTCCATTGGTGAAACACCTTTTGCCCCCGGCTGCGAAGTATTATCTAAAAGAATTGAATTTCCCTGAGAATTGGTACATTCAAACAAAAAATCATCGTTGATTCTATTAAGTGTTATTTTCATTTTTGAAATTATATTTAAAGTGCTTCGACAGACTCAGCATGACATTCTAATTAACAGTTTTTAAACAGCAAATTTTTAGCGATGTCATGCTGAGCGGAGTCGAAGCATTTATTGTTAATAAACCTTTTGCAAAATTATAAAATTCCTCTCGCTTTTATCTCCAGATATTTATTGATAACGTCGATATTTAAATTTTCAGGGAGCGTATACACCGTATAAATACCGTATTTACGAAGTTCCTGAATAATGAGTTTCTTTTCAAATTCAAATTTTTCAGCAATAATTTCATCATAAATTTCCTGCATACTTTCAGGGTTTTGATGAATCAACGTTTGCAATTCCGCATTTTTAAAGAAAACAACCACCAGCAAATGATTTTTGGCAATTCCGCGAAGATATTTTAGCTGACGGTTTAAGCCATCCAGTGTTTCAAAATTGGTAAAAAGTAAAATCAAACTTCTCTGATTGATGGAATATTTCACATCCTGATACAATCTGTTGAAATCACTTTCAAAAAAATTGGTATTGATATTATAAAGCGCCTCAGAAATTTTCTTCAATTGTCCCGATTTGTTTTCCGCCGCAATTTTATTCTCCGTTTTCTTTGAGAAAGTCATCATTCCTGCACGATCTCCTTTTTTCAGGATAATATGTGATAAAGCCATTGCTGCATTGATGGAATAATCGAGCAAACTCAATCCTTTAAAAGGCATTTTCATCGTTCTTCCCGTATCGATCAACATAAAAATACGCTGTGATTTTTCATCCTGAAACTGATTTACCATCAAACGATTCGTCTTGGAAGTTGCTTTCCAGTTGATAGTTCGAATGTCATCGCCCGGAACATATTCTTTGATCTGCTCAAATTCCATCGTGTGACCCAGTTTTCGGACTTTCTTGATTCCACCTAATAGAAATTCACTCTGAACAGCCATCAATTCATACTTTCGAAGATGAATGAAAGACGGATAAGAAGCCAAACTTGCATCCTTCTGAAACCTGAACCTTTTTGAAACCAAACCAATCGGCGATTCCACATAAATATTGAGGCTTCCAAAACTGTATTCTCCTCTTTCTTTCGGTGCTAAAATATATTGGAAATACGTATTTTTTCCGGAATCGATTTGTTTTGAAATGACAAAATCCCTTTTCTGAAACTGAAACGGAATTTCATCAATAATTTTAACATTAATCTTAAACCCGTAATTATTTTTAACATCAACTTTCACCGGATTTTCATCCCCATTGGATAATTTTTCAGGTAAAATTCGCTGCGCTAACACCGTATCTTTCGGATTAAATAACAGTAAATAATCTACCATCGCCGCCAAAAAGCACAACAGCAAAACGATATGAGCCACCCACATCAAAAAAGGGAAGAAAAATGCAAAGACATATAAAATCCCCACACCGATGAGCGTGAAGAAAAAACGGGTATTGATGTATAAGTTTTTCATTTATATAGGTTGCAAGTAGAAGATTTTAGGTTGCAGTTTTTGTGAGCGTTTTATTTTAGAGAATTAATAAGTCCGTTTAGCATTTTCGAAATTTCGATAATATCATTATTTAATTTTAAATATTCTTCTTCATTTAAAAATTTGAGGTTCTTAGAAATAATTAATTGAGTTTCAACTTCCGCACAGCTTCCTCTTGAAATTTTTAAAAACTGTAAATAATCAGGTTTACTTCTTCTGGAATTTCCTTCAGCAATATTGGATGGAATCGAAACGGAAGCTCTTCTTACTTGAGATTTTAAACCAAAGGTTTCATCTTTAGGAAAGGTATCAGTTATCTTGTAGATTTCGGTTACAAAATCAATAGATTTTTGCCAAACTAAAAGTTCTTTAAAATTAGCCATATATAAAATTTTTAAACACAGAATTGCAAACTATAACCTAACACCTCTAACCTGCTACCTGCAATCTAATAACTGCAACCTACCTCGGAATCTCTATTCCCTCTAAAATTTGTCTGATAATTTCGTCTGCGGTTAAGCCTTCCATTTCTCTTTCCGGCGATACAATTACTCTGTGTCTTAAAACCGCGTAACTTGCCTCTTTGATGTCTTCCGGCGTAACAAAATCTCTTCCTCTTAATGCCGCAAAAGCTTTCGATGCCGTTAATAATGCCAAACTTGCTCTTGGCGAAGCCCCTAAATATAAGAACTGATTTTCTCTTGTGTTAATGATGATTTTTGCAATATATTCCATCAACTGAGCTTCAACAATGATTTCTTTTACCAATTGTTGATAACTTTTCAGTTGATGTGAAGAGATCACACGATTCACTACTTCTGTTTTATCTTCTTTCTTACTTTCGTGCTGATTTTTGATAATGGCAATTTCCTGCTCAAGATTAGGATAGCCTACGTTTATTTTGAACAAAAAACGGTCGAGCTGTGCTTCCGGGAGTCTGTATGTTCCTTCATGCTCAATCGGGTTTTGCGTTGCCACAACCAAGAAAGGCTCTTCCATGATATAACGCGTTCCATCCATCGTGATCTGGCGTTCTTCCATCACTTCAAATAAGGCTGCTTGCGTTTTTGCGGGCGATCTGTTAATTTCATCAATCAAAATAAAATTTGAGAAAATAGGACCTTTTTTAAATTCAAACTCAGAATTTTTTACGTTAAAAATTGAGGTCCCAAGAATATCAGAAGGCATCAAATCCGGTGTAAACTGTATCCTGCTGAAGCCTACGTCAATTGTTTTCGCGAGTAACTTTGCCGTAATCGTCTTCGCAACTCCCGGAACGCCTTCAATCAAAACATGTCCGTTTGATAAAAGAGCCGCTAAAAGATGTTCAACCATGTTTTCCTGACCGACAATTACTTTTGCGATTTCTGTTTTTACTTTATCTAAACTCGTACGAAGTTCGATCATATCAATCCTTGACTGAAATTCGTCTTCTTTTTTATTGAATTGAATAGAATTTTGATCTTCTATATTTGGGTTATCAAAGTTTTCCATATAATATAATTTAACAATTTATCAATGTAACAGTTTACCAATAAACAGAGAATTATTACAATGATATTTTTAAATACTACCTATTCATATAATTGGATTTTCATCCAATCCTTTTTTAAGTCGTCCCTTCGGGACTCTCCTTTTTTATTTTAGAATCTCATCTAAAATTTTATTCATTCGAACCAGATCTTCCTGCATTACATTTGCATAACGATCCTGACCTTTTTTAATCAGATCAATCGCTTCCTGAATAAGTTCGATTGGTTTTCCTGTTTTCAGTTGAAGTTTTTTCACAAACTCTTCATCTAAATTTTGAGTATCAATTAGCAAATCCATTCTCACTTTATTAAGGAAATATTGTGCTTTTTTTGCCATCATATCATGAAAATCGCCTTCCTGAAGATACAGATTGCCAATACTTTTCACGAAATCTACCGAGGTATTTTTCAGCGGTTCTATCTTTGGAACAATACGCTGCTTTCGTTTCGCATTAAAGAAAATAAACAGCAATAATCCACCTAAAAACACCCACCAAGCATACTTTAAAGCTGGATTTGAAAGAATAAACCGCATGAAAAATCGCGATTCGCTGGTTTTACCTTTTACAAACCAAAGCGTTTCTTTATCATCAAGATACGAAAAAACATCCTGCGTATATTTTATATTTCCGGGCTTCAGCAAATAATAATTGGTGATGAAAAGTGGCTCGCTGTGAACATAAATCTTCCCTTTTCCGAATTTCACTTTTATAAAATTAGCCTGATCCTGATTATTTTTTTCAACCGTTTTTCCTAAGACTTCAACATTGGGCTTAATATAAGTAAAACCTCTTCCTGAAGGAAATTTATCGAGTTTTATAAAATCATTCCGGAATTTTTTATCCGTAAGTTTTAACACATTTTGCTCTTCAAACGAAATTTCAGAATCATAATATCCGATGCTGTCTGAAATTTCTTTCGGGATATCAGAAACCATTATCATCGCATCCGAACCTTTTGAAACTTCACTTAAAATTTTCGACCAAGATTCGCTGTCAATATCGCTTTCAATAACTAGAATATTATGCTTTTCTTTTGTATGCTCGTTATAATAATCAAATGGCGATTGATCTATTTTTACTATTTTATTCTTAAAAAGCCCTTTCACTTCTTCATTAAAAACAAAGAGCCCGAAAGGAGATTTTTGGGTAACATTAAAGTTTTTTCGCCAATCTACAACCTCCTTTTTGTTAACTTCAAGCAATGCCAGAATCACCATAACGATGATGAAAATTGCAGCATATATTTTGAAAGTTTTGTTCATTTTGAAAAAATTTAATTACGGTTGAAAAGATTGAAACTGATTTTTAAATTTAAGATAGCTCTGCTGATCGATCTTGAATTCCCCATACCATACATAATCGAAAATATAGGCAAGATTGGAAAAATCGTTCTTCAGATGAGCTGCTTTTAATTCAGCAATATAATCTTTATTGGTTTTTTCGGGATTCCAATTGATTACCTTTTTATCACTTAATTTTTTCAGGATAAATAAAAACTGATACCGAACTGCTGAACGGTAATCTCCAGAATTTTCAAATTGGGCAATACTTTGAGGAAAATTGATTTCATGGATATTTTCATGAAGTTCCTGCTCATTAATAACCACTTTTTTATTCTTTTTGCCAAAGAAAAAACCACCATTTTGATTCATTAAAAATTTGATGATAACATACAGCAGAAAACCGACAAGAAGAATACCCAACAAACGAACTACCAGCCAAGCGACATTTGATGAAGTATTGAAAACAGACGTGCCGAAAATCGTTTGTATGATCTTCGATATCTTACGCTGAAGCTTCTGAAGAAAAGATTCTCTAGGTTTTGACGTAGAATAATCAAATTCTTTGTCTTTATATTTTGAGTTAAAATTTTCCTTGAATTTTTTCGGATAGGTTGAATTTTCCGTCACCGGATTTTTAAGTAAAACAGAATCTGCACGAAGCATATTTCTGTAATGTCCCGTGTTCAGCGTATCTACATATTCTTCCACAACGGGCTCATCATAGCCGTTCTGTGCAAAGGTAGATCCTACAGAAAAAAAGATCAGAAAAAAAATAAGAATTTTATTCATTGATGCCGATGGTATCTATTTCTGCAAGTTCAACTTTTTGGTGAAGGTCTGTTCTGCTGTCGTAATACATTAATCCAGCATTAATGTACATTAAATTGGAAAGTAATAACGAAACCAACATGGAAACTCCGTACATCACGAAAAATAAAATCCCGACAGTTCCCGTAAAAGGATTTTCTTCATATTGCGCCGATGACGGAGAAGTGAGTAATGATCCGTAAAAAAACAGCATCGGAATCATCGTAAAAATCGTGGTGATAACATACATAATGACGAAAATCACCAATGATGATCCCCAATATTTCCAATATGGAGAATTTTCTCTCCCATTGGGATAAGAAAACTGCGCGCGCATCGCATAGCTAAGGCTTTCAAAGAATCCTTTTTCCGTGTTGAAATAATCAAACATTAAGAAAGTAACCACATTAAAAACCGTAGGATATACTAAAAAGATCAGAACAATTCCAATAAAAATTAAAATAAGCGCGTATGAAATTCCCAGAACAATTAATGCTAAAGGAGTCACCAAAAACGTCATTCCCAGACAAAGAATGGCAATTCTTCCTAAATTATTTTTAAGATCGCTAAAAATTTCATCTGTCTTTACTTTCGTACTTCCCTGTGCCACTCTTTTCATGTAAAATACCGGATACAGGTAATTGATAATCATTAAAACGATGAAAAGCAGAAATGTTAAAATGCCGACTGTAATCAACATTCCTAAATTATCTTCAAAATAACTGTCCAGATAATTGGCTTGTCCGTTTATGTTGGAACCAAACATCGTGGAGAATAATTCTTTAAAACCGAAAATAAAAATCGCAACCATCAGAATCAACAGCAAACCGTTGATAAAAAGGTAATTCTTAAAGTAATTTTTTCCGTATAATTTGAAAAAAGCGAAACTGTCACTTATAAAAGTTCCAAAATCTCTTTTTTTATAAAACTGCATCATTGATTTGGCTATTAATGTTTTTATTGACAATATAAGGATAAACAAAATAATAAAATCCGATAATTCCCAGACATCCGAAGATGATTATTAAATTTAGAATTAAAGGCATTTTTAGGGCATGTCTGGTGACGTAACCTTCTATGATTCCCGCACAGATTGTAAATGGAATGGTGCTTAAAAATATTTTAAATGAATTTTTGAATCCGTTTTTAAAAGATTCAAACCTTGAATAGGTTCTTGGAAACAAAATAGAAGCTCCCAAAATCAATCCGCACATCGCTTCTACCACCATCGCAAAGATTTCAAAAACACCGTGAAGCCAAATTCCTCTTGCGCTGTCTTTCAAAGCTCCGTAATCATAGAAAAAATATTGAAAAGATCCCAACATCACAGAATTGGAAAGCAAAGCATATAAAGTCCCAACTCCGCCAAAAATTCCGTAAATATAAAGCTTGGCACCAACTCCGATATTGTTGAAAATAATCCCAATCGTGCTTCCCCAAGTTGAACCGCTTTGGTAAACACCAACCGCATTTCCTTTTTTAATATTATCGATGGTATCATTTACATAACCTTCGCCGAGAATAATATTGGCAAAACCTTTATCATAAACGCCTGAAAGAACGCCAATAGAGGTAAAAAGAATGAAAAACAAAAAGGCATACAGTAAATATCTTCTGTATTCATACACCAACATCGGGACTTCCGTTTTGAAGAAATAAAGCAGTCTGTTCTGCTCTACCCTTTTGGTTTTATAAATTTTCTGGAAAATCTGAGAAGATAAATGATTCAGGTAAACCGTTGTATTACTTTTCGGATAATAGGTCTGGGCAAAGGCAAGATCGTTGACAAGATTAATATACAACGAAGACAGGTCATCAGGATTTTTTTTAATTTTCCCTTGAATAACCTGTTCAATTCCCAACCATTTTTCTTTATTTTGTTTAATAAAATAAACTTCTCTCATAATTGTAAGGCTAAAATAATAAAAATTATGTCTCAAATTGCGATTAATACCTCACAAAATGTAAATATTAACTTCAACATTGCCAGTGTGGGAGACAGGATACTTGCATTTTTTATTGATCTGGCGATCAAGATCGCTTACGTCATTGTTACGCTTTACATTTGTTTTGAATTTCTCGGATTGGGACTGATTATGAACGGGCTTGATCAATGGTCGCAAATGGCAATTTATATTGCGATCACATTTCCTATTCATATTTATACTTTAGTTCTGGAAAGCCTGATGGAAGGGCAAACGCCGGGAAAAAAAGTCATGAAAATACGTGTGGTGAAAATTGATGGTTATCAGGCGAGTTTTGGGGATTATCTTATCCGTTGGATCTTTCGATTAATTGATATTTTGATGATGAGCGGCATTATCGGACTTATTTCAATGATTGCTTCTAAAAACAACCAACGTTTGGGAGACATTGCATCCGGAACGGCAGTTATTTCTTTAAAAAACAATATCAATATTTCCCATACGATTCTCGAAAATATTTACGACGATTACATTCCAACTTTTCCACAAGTTATTGCGTTGAGTGATAATGATATGAGAATCATTAAAGACAATTATATAAAAGCTTTACGCGTTGATGACCGACAGATCATTACCAAACTTTCTAACAAGATCAAAAGCATTTTAAAGCTCGACATAGAGCATACAAAAATGACGGAAAGGCAATTTATTGGGGTGGTGATTAAGGATTATAATTATTATACGGGGAAAGATATTTAAAAGTGAATGGTCAATTTTGCTTTGCAAGTTAATGGTGAGTTTGATTCCTTCCAAAATTCACGAATGAAATGAATTGACTTATTCACTATTCACCAATTCCCTTTCTTGATGTACATCAAAATCGCTGCGGTGCGGTTTTTGTATTTTTACTAATCATTAAAACTTAAATTATGAGATTCGAAAATAATAAATCAGGAAACGGCGGAGTCATTACTTTAAATAACGAAATCAAAGAAATCGGTAGATTAACTTATACCATTTTTCCTGAAGACAATAAATATATTATTTCTTTCGTTTTGGTACATCCTGAATTTGAAGGTCGCGGAATGGGCAAATATCTGGTTGAAGAAGCCATAAAATTTGCACGAGAAAACCAATGGAAAGTGTATCCTCACTGCTCTTATGCAAGAGCCGTTATGACAAGAATGAATGATGTGGAAGATATTTTTCTAAAGAACTAATACTTCATTCAGCAGGATTTCTTCAATATCGTTGGGATAATCCACTTGAAGATGATGATCGGAAGCTACCCAATCCTGAATTTCTTTCAGATCTAAAATTTTAGAATTCGGAATTCCCATTTTGTCTAAAGCACAGGCGTTACATTCCTGTTCATATTGATTATGAATAGGAATCACGAATAATTTTTTATCCATAAATAGCGCTTCGGCGGGTGTTTCAAAACCGGCATTGCACAAAATTCCGTCACAATTTTCAAAAGATTTCAAATATTGAATTTCATCAATTGGGAAAATTTCAACATTGCTTTCTTTATGCTGAAGCTTGCTGTATTTTGAAAACACTTTCCATTTGACGGAAATTTGTTTTAAAACTTTAATAATATTTTCATCAGAAAAACTCGGAAGATAAACCACATAATATCCTTTTTTATCAGGATTTAAATCTCTTATTTTTTTTCTGATCACCGGTTTTTTAATCTGGGGATGATAATTTTCAAAATGAAAACCAATCTTTCGGTCGCTCGGCACATAATATTTCAAGATCATCTCTCCGAAAAAATCTTTCTTTTCAGGTTTTGGTGTTTCCTTAAAAAGCATCGAAGCCTGATGACTCAGTTCAATCATCGGCAGCTTTCTCATTTTACATGCCCAACCCGTCAATGGTTCATAATCATTAATAATGAGATCGTATTTTGATAAATCTAAATTGTTGATATTTTTTATGGCTTCAAGAAATTTATTCTCCGTAAATGTTTTCCAATAGGATAATCCACCAGTTTTATCGTAAAGCAGCGAAATACCTTTATATTGATAATCAAGGTCAAAAGTGGCTTTTAACTGCGACTGGTGACCGCTGATAAGGGTATCAACAGAAACATGTTTTTTAAGAATAGGAATAATCTCCTGCGCTCTTGCAATATGACCGTTTCCTGTTCCCTGAAAGGCGTATAGGATTTTCATTTTGTGAAGTTGGTTACAATTTTCAGCAGTTCAGAGTTATCGATATCCTGAATTTCTTCCGCTTCATCGTCTTTCAGCAAATGTTTATGCTCATCGTAATAAAAAATTTTCCATTCATTATTATGATATTCCAGAGCAGAAAGGTTTTCGATCCAATCTCCGGAATTCATATAAGTACAGGAACCTTTTTTATTCACGACCTCACGAATCTGCGGTTGATGGATATGCCCGCAAATTACATAGTCGTAATGATTATCAATCGCCAGTTCAGAAGCCGTTAATTCAAAATCACCGATATACTTTACCGCTTTTTTTACGTTGCTTTTAATTTTTTTTGAAAAAGAGTATTTCTCTCTACCCATTTTTTCTAAAAACCAATTTACAACATTATTTATTACAATTAATAAATCGTAACCCTTTCCACCCAATTTGGCAATCCATTTTGAATGTTGAACAGATGCATCGAAAACATCTCCGTGAAAAATCCAGGTTTTCTTTTGATTAAGATCGAGGCAAATTTTATTACAAACCTTCAGCTTACCCAGTTCGAAGTCGGTAAACTTTCGGAACATCTCGTCGTGATTTCCGGTAATGTAGTAAACATCTGTATTTTTGGTAGCCAGTGAAAGAATTTTTTTAATTACTTTCAAATGAGGTTTAGGGAAATAAGACTTTTTAAATTGCCAGATATCGATAATATCACCATTCAGCACCAAGGTTTTTGGCTGAATGGAATTGAGATATCGTAATAATTCTTTAGCCTTACATCCATAAGTTCCCAAGTGAACATCCGAAATGACAACCAATTCAACGTTTCTTTTCATTTGCAGATATTTATCAAACGATCAAATGTGATCGCCATTACTGTAAGTATTTTAATTTACCACTGATGGCGATTTCACAATTGATTCTTATGCAAAGAAACTAATTGAAAATAAACTGTATATGAATGGAATGTTATTTTTATTATTATAATATACAAACATAAAAATAGCCACGAATACTCGAATAAATTACCAAAGTTTCTTTAAAAAACTTCCTTGATAAAAACTCGTGTATTCGTGGCAAAGTATTGGAGCTGCTGCAAGCAGCTACGTATCTTTTATAAAGAGTTCAAAAACTCTTCTGTGATTTCCATATTATGATAAACATTTTGTACATCATCATCCTCTTCAAAACGCTCAAGCATTTTCATATTTGCTTTAAACTGATCTTGTGTAACTTCTTTTGTATTGTTTGGAATTCTCTGAAGTTCTGCGCTTTTAGCTTCAATTTTAAGTTCATCTAACTTGTGAGATAAAGAACCGAAATCTTCAAAAGCCGTTGTGATCATCACCTCCTCATCATCTTTTTCTACATCTTCAGCACCACCATCGATCATTTCCATTTCAAAATCATCCCAATCCATTTTAATTTGTGCTAAATCGATTGTGAAAATTCCTTTTCTGTCGAAGATAAATGCCAATTCACCATTTTTACCAAGGTTACCATCAAACTTGTTGAAAACAGCTCTTACGTTCGCTACAGTTCTTGTAGTATTATTTGTCGTACATTCCACGAAAAAAGCAACACCACCTTGTCCGTACCCTTCATAAGTAATCTCTTCATAGTTTTCCGCATCCGCACCACTTGCTTTCTTGATCGCTCTTTCAACATTATCTTTTGGCATGTTGGCACCTTTAGCATTCTGGATACATCTTCTCAATGCAGGATTCGATTCGGGATCTGGTCCGCCGGCTTTTACTGCTAAGGCAATATCCTTTCCTATTTTAGAGAATGTTTTGGCCATCTTATCCCATCTGGCCATTTTAGAAGCTTTTCTATATTCAAATGCTCTTCCCATTTTTATTTTTAAATTTTCAACAAAATTAATTAAAAGTCTACAAAAAAAAAATACCCCCAGAAAACTGGAGGTATTTATATTTAGAAAAATTTAATTATTTTTTCTTTTTAACTACTTTTTTAGCAGGAGCTTTTTTCTTAGTAGCTTTTTTAACTTTTACTGGAGTTGGATCTGCATAATCTCTTTTTTGGATAGCATTCCACTGAGCCATATCTTCAATAGCAGTTACAACAACTTTTCTGTCAACTTGTCTTTCAGCATCAGAAGCTGTTGCAGGAACAGTAGCTTTAGCTTTACCAACACCGATAGATTTAAGAGCATTAGCATCAACACCTCTTGCATCTAAAGCAGCAACTACAGCAGCAGCTCTTTCTCTAGATAATTTCAAGTTGTAAGCTTCAGCACCTTTAGCATCAGTTCTACCTTCTAATAGATAGTTACCTCCGTCTTTTTTAATTAAGTCAGCAGCAGCATCTAAAGCTCCTTTAGACTCAGACTTAATAGTAGCTTTGTTGAAATCAAAGAATACACTTCCAAAGTTTTTCTCTAATTCTTCAGCTGTTACTTTTTTAGGTTTAGGACATCCGTTGTATTCTGGAAGACCTGGAACTGTAGGACAAGCATCATCTTTATCTAAGATACCGTCACCATCTGTATCTGGCCAAGGACAACCATTGTTTTCAGCAGGACCTGCAACAGTAGGACAAGCATCATCTTTGTCGATTACACCATCACCGTCTGTATCTGGCCAAGGACAACCGTTGTTTTCAACTGGACCAGCAACATCTGGACATTGATCGTCTTTATCTGGAACTCCATCACCGTCAGTATCAGGACATCCTTGGAATTCTGGTAGACCTGGAGTATCTGGACATAAATCGTCTTTATCTAAGATACCATCCTTATCTCTATCTCTGTTACCAAATCTGAAGTTCAATGAAGCTGAAGCCTGCCAGAAGTTAGCAACTGAAGATTTATCTCCAGGAGTCGATACATAATCTCCTTGAACACCAAAACCGAAGTTTTTAGTCAACCAGAAGTTAACACCAGCACCTGTAGAAACTGTAAAGAAGTTAGCTTTACCATTTTCGTTACCATTTTCACCGTTACTTACTACTTCCCCATTAACATCAGTTCTTGGGAATGTAAGTGCAGTATAATCATGTCTTAAATAGTTAGCACCAACTCTCAAATATGGATCAAACCAAGATTCTTCGTTCCATAAAAGACCAGCAGCTTTAACTTGTAAACCAAGACCAGTCATTAAGAAGAACTCTTTCCCCATATCAAATCTCTTGTTAGCAACATTACCAACAGAAGTTTGCCAATCTACTACAAAACCTTTCGCTACGTTTCTAGCAACTGTAAGTTTAGATAGTGGAGGTGTAATAGAGAAGTTGTTCATATTGAACATATTCTTCGTCAAATTTTTTGCAGCAAAAGTATTACTGAAGTTGTTTCTCTGAGCTGTGTGGTTCTCAGCGTGAGCACCAACTCCGATCATCCACGGATTGTTGGTAGTCTGAGCGAACACAGTAGAAGCAACAGTAAGTGCCAATGCTGAAATTCCTAATTTTAGATTTTTCATAGAATTAAATGATTAAATAATTGATAATGCAAAATAAATATAATTTTTCTTTATATACAAAGTTTTTCAAATGATTTTTAACTTTTCTTTAATATTCTGTCCAGGTTTCGTTTATTTTCTCTATCTTTTATGCTCTCCCTTTTATCGAAAAGCTTTTTACCTCTACCCAGCGCAATTAAAACCTTTGCTTTCCCTCTGTCATTAATATATAGTTTTAAAGGTATTACAGTATTACCTGCATCTTTTAACTTTTTTTCGAGTTTTTGCAATTCTTTTTTGTGCAAGAGCAATTTCCGTTCCCTTTTTGTTTTGTGATTATAAAATGTTCCCAATTTATATTCATCAATTGTCATATTAATAATGTATAATTCCCCATCAATAAACTGACAGAACGATTCTGTAATAGATGCCTTGGAAGAACGCAAAGATTTTATTTCCGTACCCGTCAAAACCATTCCTGCTTCGTATTCTTCAAGAATTTCATACTCGAATCTGGCTCTTTTGTTAAATATATTGACTGTCTTTTCAATCTTCATTGTAAAATTTCTTTAATGAAATATATAAAAAATACCCCACATTTAAAAACCTGACTATTACATTATTGCGAAATACCCAAATTCTTTTCGTATTTTTGCGCCAAATTTACAAAACTATATGTTAACAGTATCTAACTTATCTTTACAATTCGGGAAAAGAGTTCTTTTTGACGAGGTAAACATTATGTTTACGAAAGGAAACTGCTACGGGATTATCGGAGCAAATGGTGCAGGAAAGTCTACATTCCTTAAAATATTGACTGGAAAACAAGACCCAACCACAGGACACGTATCTTTGGAACCTGGAAAAAGAATGTCTGTTCTTGAGCAGGATCACTTTGCTTACGATCAATTTACGGTACTTGAAGCGGTTTTGAGAGGTAACAAAAAATTATTCGAGATAAAAGAAGAGATGGACGCGCTTTATGCGAAAGAAGACTTCTCGGACGAAGACGGAATTAAAGCCGGAGAACTAGGTGTAATCTATGACGAAATGGGAGGTTGGACTGCAGAATCTGATGCACAAACAATGCTTTCAAACGTTGGTATTAAAGACGATATGCACTGGCAAATGATGAGCGAGCTTGAAAATAAGGACAAAGTAAAAGTTCTATTGGCTCAGGCGCTTTTCGGAAACCCAGATGTATTAATCTTAGATGAACCTACGAATGACCTTGATATTGATACAATTTCTTGGTTAGAAGATTTCTTGGCAGACTACGAAAACACGGTAATCGTTGTATCTCATGACCGTCACTTCTTGGATACAGTTTGTACGCACATCGGTGACCTTGATTATGCTAAACTAAACCTTTACACAGGTAACTACTCTTTCTGGTATCAGGCTTCTCAATTAGCGACAAGACAAAGAGCTCAGGCTAACAAGAAAGCGGAAGAAAAGAAGAAAGAACTTCAGGATTTCATCGCAAGATTTAGTTCAAACGTTGCAAAAGCTAAACAAGCAACTGCAAGAAAGAAAATGATCGATAAATTAAACATCGATGATATCAAACCATCTTCAAGAAGATATCCGGCAATCATTTTCGAAATGGAAAGAGAAGCGGGAGATCAAATTTTAGATGTAAAAGGTCTTGAAAAAACAAAAGACGGAGAATTACTGTTCTCAAACATCGATTTAAATCTTAAAAAGGGTGATAAAGTTGCTGTTTTGTCTAAAAACTCATTAGCTATCACAGAATTTTTCGAAATTTTAGCTGGAAATGTTGAAGCAGACAAAGGAACTGTTGCTTGGGGGGTTACAACTAACCAATCTCACATGCCTTTAGACAACACAAACTTCTTCCAAGAAGACTTAAGCTTGGTTGATTGGTTGAGACAATTCACTAAAAATGACGAAGAGCGTCACGAAGAATTCGTAAGAGGATTCTTAGGAAGAATGCTTTTCTCAGGTGATGAAGCGTTGAAATCTTGTAAAGTACTTTCAGGAGGTGAAAAAATGAGATGTATGTTCAGCAGAATGATGCTTCAGAAAGCGAACATTCTTTTATTAGACGAGCCTACAAACCACTTAGACCTTGAAAGTATCACAACGTTGAACAACTCATTGTCTAACTTCAAAGGAAATCTTTTATTGGCATCTCATGACCACGAAATGCTTTCAACTGTCTGTAACAGAATCATCGAGTTGACTCCAAACGGAATCATCGACAGAGAAATGACTTACGATGAATATCTTGCTGACAAAAAAGTGAAAGAATTAAGAGAAAAAATGTATTCTTAATTTTTAAAGAACAACATTAAAATTCATATATAAAGGCTGCCTTTCGGGACAGCCTTTTGTATTTTAAAAATTTTGAAATTTACAGACAACGAATCGTTCCGCCATCTACTCTTAACACAGAACCACTAATGTAATCTGCAAAACGACTGCAGAGATATACCACCGCGCCAGCAATTTCTTCAGGCTCTCCAAATCTACCTGTATCATTCGGAATAAGCTCTTGCACTGCTTTATATTTAATTTCTTCAGGATCTGTTCCCCAATTAAATTTCGGAGCTGCATTTTTAAGCCATTCTTCAACCATGGGGTTCATGATGGCTCCGGGAGAGACTACATTAGAAGTAATTCCTGTTTCTTTAATAGATCTGGCAAGAGAAACAGACATATTGTGTCGGGCTGCCAACGTCGCATTATAATGAGGTTGTTCTTTGATAGGCTGTATGCCAAGACCTCCCCCAATATGAATCACTCTACCCCATCCCAAATTTTTCATCTGAGGAACAATACGCTGTATCATACGAACATAAGAAACCACGTTGGTGTTATACAAATCCAGCCAATCATCGGCCGTAGCTTCTCCCCAAGATTTATGAGAAGTTGCTCCAGCATTATTAACAAGAATATCAATCTGTCCGGATTTTAAAGCCATTTCTGAAACCTGATCTGCACCTTCATCTGTAGAAAGATCGCCGATCGCAACTTCTGCAAAACCTCCTTCTTTTCTTATTAAATCGGCTACTTTCTCAGCTCGATTTTTATCTCTTCCGTGAATAATTACCTCGGCGCCTTCTTCAGCAAGCATTTTCGCAATTGCTTCACCAAGCCCAGAGCTAGAACCCGTAATGAGCGCTCTTTTTCCTTTTAACTGTACATCCATTTTTTTTTAATTTAAAATATTTTGATTTTACTGATTCAATTTTTTACGAGGAGCATAGCCGAATGTTTTTTTGTAGGCAAAAGAAAAATGAGAAAGATCTTCAAAACCAAGATCCAAATAAACTTCAGAAGGTTTTTCCAGCTTCTCTTCAATCCGAAACTTTGCTTCTGCCAATCTTTTTTGAACAAGCCATTTTCCGGGACTCATTTCAAAAATCTTTTTGAAATCTCTTTTAAAAGCAGAAAGACTACGACCGGTGAGGAAAGCAAACCTATCCAGAGGAATATTGTATCTGTAATGGCTATTCATAAAACCCTCAAGATCTATCTTGCACGGATCGCTGAAATCAAAAAGAATATTTTTAATTTTCGACTCATTTTGGATTAATAACAAAACAAGCTCCTGAGTCTTTAACAAGGCAATCCTTTCGTCTAAATATGGTTTTTGAAGATAAGCTAAAAGCGATTCGGCAAAGCTTTTCAGATTTTCATCAGGTTTTATAAGAATTGGATCTCTGCTATCATAAAATTCATCTGCCACAATTTTATATTGACTGCTCATTTCTCTTAAAGTAGCCTGATCAATATGCACCGCCACCGATCTAAAACCTCCGTTATTGGTATTTTTCACAGACTTTGTTAGCTGATTTCGTTTAAAAAACCTGAAATCACTTTCTTCGAACGAAAACTTTTTATTGCCAATCCATACATCATGCTTTCCTTTAATTATATAGCTGAATATATGATCCGTCACCAATACTTCTCCTTCGATACTTTTGTCTGAGTAAGAATTCAATATCAACTTTGGATGTGAAACTGAAAGTTTATTCATGATGATTTTGGGTATCATTTTACTTTATTATTACAAAGCAAAATTACACCTCAAATAAGGATGAGATTTTGTTGAAAAGCTCAAAAAACTTTGTTGAAAAGTCCAATTTTAAATATATTGGAATGAATTATTGTTAGAAAAGAAAAGAAAAGTAAAATAAATTAGAATCAAAATGTTGATAAAAAATCACAAAAAAACCTTCCGCAATCAATACAATGATTTTGGAAGGTCTTTATTTATTTCAATTATTTAGCCTAAAACTATTTCGTCAATTTAGATGTTGGCAAAGCAACGGTTCCCGGATCTTTCCACAAACCGTCTTTCTCAGCTCTTTTCTTAACAGCTTCTGCCCTTTTATTGCTATCTGGATGAGAATTAAACATCTTTTGGAATCCAGACTGAGCCGCGCCACCTTCGGAAAGTAACGCTAGTTTTTTAAATGCTGTATAAGCACCCACAACATTATATCCGTTTGATTTCATAAAATCATAAGAATACGTGTCTGCCTCAGATTCCTGCTTTTTGCTGTGAGAAGCATCAAGAAAAGCATTCGCCATTTTTCCGACTTGGCTGTCATTCAAAGTTGCAACAGTATTTGAAGCCGAAGAAGCCGCATCCAAAGCCGCCGCTTTTAAATAAGCCGACTTCATGGCATCTTTCGTATCCTGATTTTTAACGTGACCAATTTCATGACCAATTACCGCCAGCAATTCATCATCCGTCATAATATCCATCAACGATGAAAATACACGAACACTTCCGTCAGCACAAGCAAAAGCATTGATATCTTTTACCAAATACACCTTGTAATTAAGGTTAAGACCGTCCTGAGATTTGTGTTTCCCGAAAAGTTTGTTCAGTCGAACCGTGTAAGGATCTTTTGGGCCAGCCACTTTATTATTTTTATCCATCCACTCTACAGATTCTTTGGATAATTTAATGGCATCTTCATTGGTGAAAGATAAAGCTTTTGCACCGCTAGAAACTACGCTAGCAGCTTTTCCAAGATTGATTTTCTGTGCATTCACAATATGCATAGCGCCTAATAGAATAAGGCAAACAGTAATTTTTTTCATACTATAATATTTAAAATGATTTGGATCGCGAAGATAATAATTTTGAAGATAATTTTAAAGTTAAAATTTTGAAACAATGATTTGAAAGGGATTTTTTTATCTTAGGCTTTTAGAAACTTTTTCCCTATTTTTGTGAAATGAGTCAAAAATGGATTTACAAGCCCGAACCCGATGAAGAAATTGTGGATGGATTAAGTTCGTCTCTTGGTTTTGGAACTTTTGAATCTAAACTCCTCGTTTTGAGAGGAATTGACAATTATCAAAAGGCCAGAGAATTTTTCAAACCCAACCTTAACGATATACACAATCCTTTTTTAATGGCAGATATGCAAAAAGCTGTAGAGCGAATTGCCACTGCGATTGAAAATGGAGAAAAAATATTGGTTTACGGCGACTACGATGTAGACGGAACTACTGCCGTAGCCTTAATGTACCTTTACCTCAGCAAAATTGTTGAGAAAAAATATTTAGATTACTATATTCCGGATCGAAATTCTGAAGGATACGGAATTTCAACAGAAGGAATCGACTTTGCCAAAGAAAATGATTTTTCGTTAATCATTGCTTTAGACTGCGGAATTAAGTCACTCGATATGATTAATTACGCCAAAAGTTTAGACGTTGATTTTATCATTTGTGATCACCACTTACCTGGAGATGAAATTCCTGATGCCATTGCTGTTCTTGATCCCAAAAGAAGCGATTGCCGATATCCTTTTAAAGAACTTTCGGGTTGTGGCGTTGGTTTCAAACTTTGCCAAGGTTTAAATACCATTTATAAACTTCCCGATGCCGAACTGTTTGAACTCACAGATTTGCTGGCGATTTCTATTGCGGCAGATATTGTTTCGATGACTGGCGAAAACAGAGTTTTGGCTAAAATGGGACTTAAAATTTTAAGAAAAACTAGAAATTTAGGTTTAAGATTATTAATTCCTGAAGACAAACTTTCTCATTTTGAAATTTCAAACATCGTTTTTGAAATTGCTCCTAAAATTAATGCTGCCGGAAGAATTTCTCATGGTAAAGCTGCGGTTGAATTGATGGTTTCAGACAACCTGAAGCACGCCAATCAAATTGTAAGCGACATAATGAATCTTAATGATGAAAGACGAGAACTTGATATGAACTCTACCCTTTCCGCGTTAAACCAAATTATTGAATCTCAACAGGAAACAAAATTTTCCACCATTGTTTATCATCCTGAATGGAACAAAGGTGTAATTGGAATTGTGGCTTCAAGATTAATTGAAACGTATTACAAACCGACCTTGGTTTTCACCGACGGAAATAATGGTGAAATGGTAGCTTCTGCAAGATCTGTTTCAGATTTTGATGTGCATGAGGCGCTCGATATGTGTTCGGAATATTTTCTGAAATTTGGAGGGCACCACGCCGCTGCCGGACTTTCTATGGAGAAAGACAAGTTTGCAGCTTTCAAGGAAAAGTTTGAAAGAGTGGTTTCTGAAAAAATCAAAGAACATCAAAAAGAACCTTCCATAACGATAGATTCTGAAATTGAAATTGAAGAAATTAATCGTGAGTTTATCAACTTTCACAGAAAATTAGCACCCTTCGGGCCGCATAATATGAAGCCTATTTTTGTATTAAAAAATCAGAAATTAGCGGGCTATGTAAAAACGATGGGGAAAGATAATAATCATCTTAAATTCTACATCAAACAGGAATCTACCGGACGAAATATTGAATGTGTCGGCTTTAAACTCGGTCAGTTTTCCGAAGATTTTAAAAATAAAAACTTTGATTTAGCCTTTACTTTAGAGGAAAATCATTGGAAAGGAAATGTGACACATTATCTGAATATTAAGGATGTGAAGTTTAGTGAGTAAAACTGCAACCTTGCCCCTACAATCTGCTACCTCAACATGAAAAAAATAGGTCTCTTCTTCGGTTCTTTTAACCCAATTCATATCGGACATCTTATTTTGGCGAATTATATTCTTGAAAATTCGGATATGGATGAATTATGGTTTGTGGTGAGTCCGCAGAATCCTTTTAAAGATAAAAAATCATTGCTGAACGATCACAATCGATTGGATATGGTAGAACTTGCCGTGAAAAACTATCCGGGAATGCGCGCTTCGAATGTAGAATTTTCTTTGCCTAAGCCAAGTTATACGATTGATACATTAACGTATCTTCATGAAAAACATCCTGACTATTCGTTTAGCTTAATTATGGGCGAAGACAACCTAAGCAATCTTCATAAATGGAAAAATGCCGATCTTTTGATTAAAAATCATCATATCATTGTTTATCCGCGAGTTTTTGAAGGTGAGAAAAAAGAGTCGGAATATCTTCAGCATGAAAATATTTCTCTGATAAAGGCTCCTATCATTGAGCTTTCTGCAACTGAGATCCGAAACATGATAAAAGACAGTAAGAATGTGCGCCCGATGTTGCCGCCGGAAGTCTTTGAATATTTGGACGGAAGTAGTTTTTATAAGTAAATTTGTGTCTAATTTTAGGCTTGAAGTTGGAAGATGGAAGTTTTTACCACTCTTTTTGTACTATAAGCTTGAAAATGACAACTTGACAATTATGGATTTCATCTACAAATTTTTCTCAAAATATTCTCAGGAAAAAATCATTAAGTGGTTTAAACAAATCTGTTTGGCAGAGGCGATTTCCTGGTTTTTTCTTTTTACTGCGATGACGTGGATTCGTATTGATCCCGAAGGTATTTTACCCATCGTTTACATCAGTACTATCGGAAGTATTCATGGATTTTTTTTCACACTATATCTTTTGTTTCTTCCTTCCATCAGAAAAATTTATGTTTGGGACGATGAAGACAGTGTTTTTGCACTCATCGCCGCATTTTTCCCTTTTGCAACAATCTGGATTGATAAAAAACTCGCTCGCTTTGACAGAGAATAAAATATAAGAACCTTTTTCAAGGTTCTTTTTTTTACCTTAAATTTCAGATAAATTACCTTTTTCAAATTTCAACTGACATTAAATTTAAATATTTGATGTAACATATTTTGGGTTACGGTTGTCTTATTATTGTAGAAAATCAAAATACATAAAAAATTAATTGAAATTTTAATCACTGATAATCAATCGATTAAAATAAATTTAAAAACATTTTAAGTACTTTGTATTGCATAATACTAATTATATTATATATCTTTGCAATGTTAAATAATAACAAATACAAGCTATTAAATAAAAAAAAGTCCACTCTAAATACTAAAGTCATGAAAACTCAAATTCTTATAGCAGCCCTTTTCTTCAGCGGATTCACTTTTGCACAACAAAAAAAATCTGATTCAGTAAAAACTCAAAGCATAGAAGGTGTAACCTTAACCAAGCAGGTTTTCAAAAAACAAAGCGACCGTTTTGTGTATGACGTTGCTGCTTCGCCCGTTACAAAAGGAAATACAACGTTTGATATTTTAAAGCAAACGCCCCTACTTTCAACAACTGACGATAAAACGTTGAAGATTGCAGGAAAAAATAATGCTCTGATCTACATCAATGGTAGAAAAACGAATATGGATTCGGAATCTTTAACGCAGTTTTTGAAAAACACTCCGGCAGAAAATATTCAGAAAATTGAAGTGATTACGGTTCCGGGAAGTGAATTTCAGGTAGAATCTTCAGACGGAATCATCAACATTATTCTGAAGAAAAAAATGAGCGACGGAACCAGCGGAAACATGAGAATGTCTAATACTCAGAATAAATACAACGCAAGCAATGCAAGCTTCTCTGTAAATTACAGAAAAAACAAACTGGGAATCAGTGCTAATTTGAGTGGTGGTGAAAATATTCAGCCACAGAGTTATGTTTTAAGAAACGGAACTGATTTGGTTAAAAATGAATCTGTGGGAGATATCGACGATCCAAATAAAAACATTGGAGGTTATTTAAATATTGATTATCAATTAAATGACAAAAGCAATTTAGCCTTATCTTGGAATTCTTGGGCCAATAAAAGCTATAATTCAACCATTAATCTTTTCAATACATTAACAGAATATAATACAGACGGAAGCCTGAAAAAGACAACTTACACCAGAACGAGCAACAAAGAAGATGCGAGAAATTATAACAACTCGGTGAATTTGAATTATGAAATTAAGCTTGATTCTTTGGGAAGTAAATTGAATGCCAATGCAGCGTATTTAAATTACAGAAGATTCCAGTATTCTGATAACAGAACGTTGGTTCCAGGTGATTTTAATGATTACTCAACCATTGGGAAACAGATTATTCAAAATATTCCTCAGGTAATCAATAATTTTTCGGGAACGGTAGATTATATTCAGAAATTTAAAAATGACTTCACAGTTTCTATCGGAGGAAATTATAACAAAACAAAAACAGATAACGATACCAAAAACTTTACTACCGTATTCACAGATGAAGATCAAAAACCTCTTCCTACTGCGATATATTCAGCAAGTCCTAACCACTTTATCTATGACGAGAATATTTATGGAGCTTATTTAACGCTTGAAAAGAAATTTTCAGATAAATTTTCAGGAAAAATAGGGGCAAGATATGAGATTACCAATAGTTTAGGAACTTCAGACAACGCTTCCCCGGAATACAGCAGAATTGAAAGAAATTATAATAATTTACTTCCTTATTTAAGCTTAAATTATGCAATTAATGATAAGAATAATATTTCATACTCATTTTCAAGCAGAATGAGAAGACCAAGTTTCTGGGAACTAAATCCGGTAAGAAACTATATTTCTGAATACAATTATACGCAGAACAATCCGTTCGTAAAGGCTTCTTCTACTTACAATCAGGAATTGACGTATATGTATAAAAATTCTTATTTCTTGATTTTGAATCACTCTTATGTAAAAGATCAAATCACCCAGGTTCCTTTGCAGGGATATGTGAAATCTTTAGACGGAACAGTAAGCGAGCAGAATATGCTTCGTTACATTAGAACCAATTTTGGAGATAAGCAGGAAATGTCTGCAATGGTTGGAGTTCAGAGAACTTTCTTCAAGCAATATTTAACATTGAATTTCAATGCAGGTTTTCAGCACAATATCAACAACGGAACATTGGCTGTAGACCCAACAACAGGAGATACTTTTGTAGATATTGATGGCAAAGAATTGGTATACACCAACAAAGTAAAATCTACCAGTTTGGTGATTACAAGTAACAATACTTTACGTCTTGATAAAAAGAAAACTTGGTTTTTAGGTGCTAATTTTTTCTATGTTGATAAGCAGCAAATCGAGCTTGGAATGTTGAAAAACCTAATGAGTTTAGACCTAAGCATCAAGAAAAACTGGAACGACTGGACGTTTGCAGTAAATGTAAACGACGTTCTAAGAACCAATGTTGTGGAAATTGAAGATTACCAAGCCAACGGAAATTACAATTATGTAAAAAATGACATGTACAGAAGAAGTGTAACCGTGAGTCTTACTTACAATTTCGGAAACCAAAAAGTGAAAAAAGTAAGAGACATCGAAGGTGCTTCAGATGCTATAAAAAACAGAACGAGATAACATCTCCTTCTTCATATTTAATTATTTTTGTACAAACTCATCGATGTATCGGTGAGTTTTTTATCTTTATTATCTATGAAAAAACTACCTCTTCTTTTTCTGTTTTTGATTCTTTTTCTTTCAGGTTGTAAAGAAAAAACGTTGAACTTGAAAAATAATATCTCATTCGATTTTCAAAATGATATTTATTATGGCAAATATGCTGAAGAAAAACTAGATTTATATATTCCTAAAAATATAAAGCAAAATCAGGAGGTTTTTATCATCATTCATGGTGGCGGATGGCGGGCAGGAAGCAAATCAGACCTTACTTTTTTCACAAGAAATCTGATGGAAAAATTTCCCAACAGTGTTTTTGCTAATATCGAATACCGATTGGCTTCCAAAGATCGTTTTGCGCTTCCGAATCAGACAGAAGACATTCATAATGCGATGGAATTTTTAGAAAAAGAACTGAAGTACAAATCACAGTTTATTTTATTGGGAAACAGCGCGGGCGGGCATTTATCGATGTTGTATGCTTATCAATTTAATAAAAATAAAACAATAAAAGCGGTGGTGAACATTGTAGGGCCTGCTGATCTTTCCGATAAAAGTTTTAAAACATACACCGACTATTCGTTTGTGGAAAACCATTTAATCGACCCAAAAATCATCAACAATCATCTTCCGAAAGAAAAATTTGTAAGTCCGGTGTATTGGATCAACGAAACCTCATCTCCCACATTATCTTTTTATGGAACTCAGGATCATGTGGTTCCTATCTCACAAATGAAAATATTAGATTCAACTCTAAATCAATATAAAGTCAATCATCAGTCTTATGAATTTAACGGTGACCATATGGGCTGGATGAGAGAACCAAACGATCAGTTTTTAATTCAAAAAATTTCTGATTTTATTAAAAATTTAAATCATAAAAAAGCTCACTGATTTCTCAATGAGCCTGATTTTTAATATCCTAAAGCTTTCTTGGCTTCCAGACCTGTTGTATTTAAAGTCATAATACATTTCTCAAAATTGGCATCGCTTCGCAAATCCCAGAACGGAAGCAAAACAATGATGGAAACATCTGTATCAGGATCATAAGTCATTAACGAAAGATAGCCTTCGGTGGCACCGTTGTGACCATAGCCAATTCCAGGGAAATAGCCACATCCCAAGCCGTAGTTATTTGTGGTTGCAGGGCCTTTGCTTGTTCTCATCAGCTGAGCACTTGCTGAAGTTAGCACATTTTCACCTTTCATTACACTTCTGATATATTGAGAAAGCATTTCCATAGAACCTACTCCATTTCCTTCCCCAATGTGTGCGCTGGCATTTTTCTTATCTGTAATTTCAGAGTGGTCGGTGTATTTTATAAAACCGTTAATATACGACACTGGCAATTGCTGTTCAGTTCCCAGTTCAGGAAATTTAATATCCAAAGGAACTTTGGAAGATGGACCTACAATTCTATCATACATATAATTGCCATAAGTTTTTGTAGTACCTGATTTCTGAGTATAAATTCTAGCAATGATCTCGCTTAAAATTGTAAATCCCGTATTTGAATAATGATAAACCGTATTTGGCGGACCGTAAGAAAGATTATTATTCGCCAACACTTTCACATAATCTGCTGCTGAAAACTGGAAATTAGGCGAAGTTTCCAATTTATTGTCTGCATATGTTTTTCCTCCTACACTGTATTGCGAAGTATCGTTGGTGAGATCATAAATCCCTGCATTATGCTGCAATAGCTGGCGAATTGTAATATCATTTTTATATTTGATTTCCCAATCTGCGCCTGTTGGAAGGTAAGGAACACTCGTTCCCGGAATATTGGCAGTTATTTTATCATCAAGATTCAGCCAACCGTCCTCCATCATATTTAAAATAGCAGTTGATGTGAAATTTTTGGTATTACTCGCAAATCGGAAATACGTTTTTTTATTCACCGCAGATCCGTTGGAACCCATTACGGAACTGAAAAAAGTACCTTTTGGCGAAACCACATACACACTCAGCGAAGGAATATCGGTATTTAATTCTTTCTGAAGATTGGTATGGATATTTTTAATTGAATTATCAAGATTATTCTGATAATCGTCTGCCTCGTTATTATTCTTACAACTTAAAGAAAGCAGCAAGACCAGAGATAGGGTTATAAATTTAAGTTTTTGCATGGCTGTTCAGTTATTTATTCGGTGAGGTAAATTTCGTTAAATTTTATCAATTATTTTAAATAAACTTAAATGGCAGGAAGAGGGAGGCTTGAGGCGGGAAGTTTAGTCTAGCAAGATTATCTTAAACTCTCAATCATATTCTTTACCTGCATCCACTTGGCTCTTTTTACTTTTCACCTTTAACTTAAAAATTACTCCGCTTTAGAAATCTCCGTTCTTTCTGAAATTCCGTTGGCATTGAAAGCTTCAATCTGGAAATAATAAGGATCCGTTCTGTCGGCTCCGGTGAAATAATATTCATTTTTACCATAGACCATAATACTTCCATACAATTTATCCGGAGATTTTCCCCAATAGATCACATATCCATCGGCATCCGAATTCTGTTGCCATTTCATCCAAATACTTCTTCTTTCTCCATATTTTTTAGCATCAGCTCTCAGCGGAACGAAATTCTGAACTTTTGCAGGAACATTTCCCGCTCCTTTTCCGAATACTCTGAAACCGCTCAGCGCAAATTTTCCTGTCGGCATTTTCAGATTTTCCATTTTCAGGAATCTTGCTTTTGCAGGTTTTTCCAATTCTACATAATCGTGAGGAACGTCTTTTGTATTTTTGCTTTTATCCACAATTACGTTCCATTTTTTACCATCGTTGGAACCATAGATTTTATACTGATGCATTTTGCCTAAAGTTTTTCCCATAAATTCTACATCCTGATCCGCATAATTGATTTGGATGGCATTGATGGTTGAAACTTCGCCTAAATCTGTCTGAAACCACTCACCAGAATTCCCTGTTTTAGCACTCCAATACGTTTTAATGTCTTCATCTACCGCCAAATTGGGTTGATAACCTCCCAATGTTGACGAAACCTGAACCGGCTTATTATAATTCAGCAACATCCAACCGGAGAATAAACCTTTTGTGAAGTCTTTCCCCTGCGCATATTGCGGAAGATAAGTCGGATAATCGCCATACGCCGTATTACAATACATCACATCATCTTTATCAAATCCGGCAGGCCAGATTCCCAGTCGTCTTTCAAAATTATTTTTTGTGGAAATAAATATCGTCGAAACGTGCCACCAATTTTTGTAATTATCTTCGAAAGTTGCTCCATGCCCCGCTCCTCTTGCAAAACCTCCCGGCTTATAAGAAAACGGATTGTGCTGCTGATATTCAAAACCTTCCAAAGGATCTTTGCTTACGTACACACCATCCGAATATCCGCTGAATTCTGTTGCCGGAGCACCATATTGCATATAATATTTTCCGTTATGCTTCGTCATCCACGCGCCTTCTACAAAAGGCTGCAGGAAAACGTTATCATTATATTCTCCAAACCTTTCCCAACCGTGATCTTCAGGTTTTAACCTTAAAATAGGTTTTACAAAACCTTCAGACTGCAATGTTTTAGTTTTGATTTCTGTTCCCAGCAAAGGCCATTCATTGCTTGAACCCCAATACAGGTACAATTTATTTTTATCTTCATCATAATGAAAAGCAGGATCCCAAGCGCCAACCTTTAAAGTATCAACGGCAATTTTCCAGTCGTCTTTTGTGGGGTTTGTACTTTTCCAGATCGGGAAATCCTGTTCCCAGGTAGAACCAAAAACATATAGCGTATCTTTCATCGCCCAGACTGCAGGCGCATTCAGATCATGGATATATTTGTTGTCTCTTAAGAATTTTCTCTTCACAAATTTCCAGTCCAGCATATCATCACTATACCAATATCCTTCCTGATTGGTGGAAAACAAAAACATTTTGTTCTGAAAATTCACAATCACCGGATCGGCTGTTGCGCGGTGTTTTCCCTGTTTTGAAAAAACCTCAAACGGGGTATATCCGTAATCGATATTAATGGGGTTACAAAATGTTTTTTGCTGTGCCTGCAAACTAAATCCAAACAAAATAGCTACCCAGAAAAAGTACTTCTGCATCTTCATATTTTTTACTTTAAAGGCAAATTTAGTTAACTTTTTAAGAAAGTTTTATATAAAAACTGTTTTTCCAGATTTGATTAAAAAGTTATTCTTAAAATTTGAATTAATATTTTTATTTAGGCGAAACACTTCGACTTCGCTCAGTGTGACAATGCTAATACTAAACGTATAATTATCACTGCTGTCAGGCACCTCAGAAATAATCCATAAAAAAAACCGGAAAATCAGCATATTCCGGATTAGTATTTTAATGAATAAATTGTAAATCTATTTTAGGACTTGCCATTTTTTATGAAAATCCTTTCTCTTTAACAATTACTTCTTTGGCAAGAAAACCTCAGCCAGCATGCAACGTGCACTTCCACCGCCGTTTACTTCAATTGTATTTAAATCTGAATAGATGATTTCGCAGTATTTTTCTATCGAAGAAATCTGATCTTGATTTAAGGATTGATAAGCCGTCTGGCTCATTACTAAAAACTTTTCACCTTCTTTATTCTGAACCTGAAGCATATTTCCTGCAAATTGCTGCATTTGCGCTTCTGAAATTTCAATGATTTCTTTTCCTGAATTTTGAATGGTTTCAACCACGTGAGCTCTTTCTGTTTCATTATCGATACAGTCTAGACAAATCACGACAAATTTATCTGCGACACACATCATGACATTCGTATGATAAATCGGAAGTCTTTCTTCCCCAACCGTCTGGAAAGAGTGAAAAACGACTGGCGTAAAACCATATTTCTCACAAAATTGTCTGAATAAATTTTCATTCAATCTCAAAGAAACAGATCCATAAGCGATTTTATTATCGTGATCGAAAATCATACTTCCTGTTCCTTCCAAAAAATGCCCTTGAATTTCAGGAAGTGACCAATCATCAATTTCATCAACCTCAAATCCTTGATTTTTGATGGTTTCGATAATATCTTCTCTTCTTTCGACCCTTCTATTAGAGGCAAACATCGGGTATAAAACTACTTTTCCATCTTTATGAAAACTCACCCAGTTATTTGGAAAAATGGAATCCGGCGTATGAGGGTCGATCGTATCTTTAACGGTAATCACATTGATACCTTTGCTTCTTAGTTTTTCAACAAAAATCTTGAATTCTGCCAATGCTTTAGACTGAATATCTGCTCCTTTTTGTTCAACCTGAAAATAATTATTCTTCGCCGTCTCTGCATTGTATCCGAATGCAATCGGCTCTATCATTAATACTGTATCTGTTGTTTGCATAGTTTTGAATTTTAGTGGTGTTGGGTTTGAGAGTCTGAGTGTTTTAGTGTTTTAGTGTAAAATTAATTTTCATCTTTATTATTCGATAAAAAATTGCACCAACTTTGCGACTGACTCATCATGTTGACCAACATCCCGATTATTTGATTGTATTGATTGTTTAAACTAATAAACTGTTCTTCATTTATATAATTACATTTCCAAGAGTATAGAAGCCAAGTTTGGGTTTCTCTTGCTTCCCCTTCAGAATCTGTAAGCTTAGCTACAAAATATTTTTCGTATTTCCTTCTTCCCCAAGCTTCGCTGATGTTTGCCGAAACCGATCTGGATGATCTCCTGATTTGATCTGTAAGTGAATAGCATTCTTCTTTGGGAAAAGATTTTGTGAGTTCGAAAATCATCATAGAAAATTCTATGGACTTTTGAAACACCTTTAAGTCTTGGTGAATTTAATTGTTGACATCTTTGTATTTTTAAACTAAAATAGAAAAAATAACAACAACTCCACATCAAAACTCTCAGATACTCAAACTCTATTACTCTCCCAATCAATTACTCTCTAATAAGCGGCATCGTAGAACACCTCAGCAATCCTCCCATTTTGGAAATTTCTCGGTAAGGAATTTCTTCCACGGTCATTCCCCATTCGTTTCTCAGGTGATTGTTCATTCTGGTGAACGCTTTATCGGAAACTACAACTTCCGGAGAAATAGAGAAAATATTCGGAAACATTTCAAACATTTCTTCTGCATTGACGTGGAAACAGTTTTCTTCGCCAAAAATATCAATGATTAAACGATAATCACTCTCATCCACAAAACCATCTTTATAAATGATACATTTATCTTTACCAATAGGATTGAAAGTACAGTCTAAATGTAAAATCCCTTCATACGGAATCTTATCATTTTTCTTTAATTCAAGATCTATAATTCTTTTCTTTGGAAAATATTCTTTCAGAATTTCTATCGCGTATTCGTTGGTTCTTGCCGTTTTATAGCTTCTGTAATCTTCGCTAAAGCAAGTTCCGATAAAAATAAAATCGTCCCAAACAATCACATCACCGCCTTCAATATGAGCTGTTTCGGGAAGATTGATGATATTTCTCCAGGCAACCTCTTTAAAAACTGTTTTATAAGCTTCCTGCTCGTCGGCTCTGTCTGCGATTACATTCGAGATAATCATTTTATCATCAATCACAAAAGCAACATCTCTTGCAAAAACCTGATTATAATCTTTAATAATATCAGGACGAAGAACTTCTACATCATATTTTTTCAACACTTCCTCAAAAGCATTCATCTCATTGATGATGTCTGATTCTTTTGGATAAATATTGTGTTCTATTGAGTAATACGACTTTGCGTCATAGCTTTCTTCCAGCGTAGGAACCGCTCCTATAGAATTGGGCTGCCCTAAAACCACTGATCTCAGCCTTCCCGTTTCATTTTTAATGTTTAGTTTCATAAAGATTTATGCAATGCTACAAATATAAGTAAAGGGCGTTATTTAAGAAACTTTTAACGGTTTTTTAGCAGCAAACAGCAGTTTTCTTCTAGAGAAATCACTTTAGGCAGTTGTTCGCTCATTCTTTATTTTTCATTCATAAATTTAATTACTGAAAAACATCGATTTTAAAGATATTTTTAAATACAATCTATTGTTTATGATTAATTTACAATTAAAATTTGATTAACATTAAAATAATATTCATATATTAGTGATATAAATTTTAGCTAAAATTTAAACTTAACTATTAACAAATCAAATCACAAGAATCATGAACAAGAAAAATCCGGTGCTGAAAAACGCACAAAAATTAGGAAGAGAAGAGCAAAAAACTATTCAAGGAGGTATTGGAGTTGTCAACAGACGCTGCTGCGAATGGGACGATTCCGGAAAATGCTTTATCTGGACTTGCGACAGATGTCAATGTCCTTAATAAAATTGAAAAACCTGCTTTTATAGGCAGGTTTTATTTTTTTATTCATTTCCTCGCTTTCTATTTACTTATCACCAAATCAAATACAAAACTTGGGGACTACACAAAAAATTGTATCCATAAAGTTTGTCATCCTTGTAGGGATCTGAGCATAGTATTGGAAAACAAGACTGAGACAATTTTTTTATTTTCTTTTATCGCTATCGATCGCTAAAGTTTTGTACCTTATTTTAAATATTTTCGCTCGCAATGGCGTTATACTCAGCAAATGATAGCAATACTTAGCTAGCTTAACTATAAAATTCAAAGTCTTAAACTTTGAAGACAAAGCCCACAAAGTTTTTGTGAATACCACTTGTTTTAAGCCTCACAAAGCCGTTCCACTTATAAAAAACAGTGAAAAATTTATTTATTTTCTCCCAAGTTTTGAGACTTAACCTTATCATCCTATTAGAATTTAAAAACTTTCGTATTTTCGATATGCTTTAAATTAGTAATGAAAAAATCAGACACATCCATCCATAGTATTTGTATTGCTAAAATTAAAAGAAGTACTATAAAACCTTACGACTTTAAATGGACATTATTTTATGAGAATGACTCAAAAGTTTTATTTCAAAATTATCCTTTTGAATTACATGCTGAAGAGTTGATTATTTGTTCTACCATAATTGATTTTGATAATTTCAGCATTTTAACAACGAGAAAATTAATTACTTCAGAAAACGGGAAAGTGAATTTTGGCAATTTAATTAATGCTAAAAACCTACTTTACGGAGAATTTAAAAGTGAAAAAGACGATTTTACTTTTGGAAAAATAGAACTTGAAAATGGTGAAATCTTGAAATATTTTATTGAAACAAGAAAAGCTTCAATGGTGATGGTTCAAGGTGTAAAAACAGCCATTGATATTCAACAAATGAAAGAAAATCAGATGGAAAAAGTTACTAATATTTGGGATAGACACACAGAAAAATTTAATAAGAATAAAAATTAAAACAAAAAAAACTTAACCAAAAATAAAAAATCCCAAAGCTATTCACTTTGGGATTTAATTTATGATAAGATAATGATTATCTGTTCAGCAAATCAACGTAGTCTCTTTGTTGAGCACCTTGATAAACCTGTCTTGGTCTTCCGATTGGATCTCCTTTCAGTCTCATTTCTTTCCACTGAGCAATCCATCCCGGAAGTCTTCCTAATGCAAACATTACTGTGAACATTTCTGTAGGAATTCCTAATGCTCTGTAGATGATTCCTGAATAGAAATCTACGTTTGGATATAATTTTCTTTCTACGAAGTACTCATCTTCCAATGCTACTTTTTCTAACTGCATTGCAATATCAAGCGCTTTGTCTTGAATTCCAAGTGCGTTCAATAAATCGTCAGCCGCTTTTTTAATGATTTTTGCTCTTGGGTCGAAGTTTTTATACACTCTGTGCCCGAATCCCATTAGACGGAAGCTATCGTTTTTGTCTTTAGCTTTAGCAACATATTTAGATACATCACCACCATCTTTTTCAATTAATTCAAGCATTTCGATTACTGCCTGATTTGCACCACCGTGAAGTGGCCCCCAAAGTGCAGAAATACCCGCAGATACTGAAGAGAAAAGACCTGTATGAGCAGAACCTACCATTCTTACTGTAGAAGTAGAACAGTTTTGCTCGTGATCTGCGTGAAGAATTAATAATTTATCTAAAGCATCAATTACCACAGGATTCATATGGAATTCTTCATTTGGTAATCTGAAAGCCATTTTGTAGAAGTTTTCTACGTAGTTTAGGCTGTTATCTCCGTGGTTAAGCGGAAGACCTAATGTTTTTCTGTATGTCCAAGCCGCAAGGTGAGCAAATTTAGCGATAAGCAACTCAGCTGCGATATCCATTTCCTCTTTAGAGTTTACGTTAACCGCTTTAGGGTTGAAAGCCGTTAAAGCTGAAGTTAAAGTAGATAAAACTCCCATAGGGTGAGCAGAACGAGGGAAAGCATCGATGATTTTTTTCATCTCCTCTGCTACGAAGTTATATTTTTTGATATTACCGTTGAAGGTATTGAATTGATCTGAAGTTGGTAATTCACCGTGTAATAAGAGATACATTACTTCTGTGAAGTTAGATTTCTCAGCAATCTGCTCGATTGGGTAACCTCTGTAGAATAATTCTCCTTTATCTCCGTCTAAGTAAGTGATGTCACTAAGTGTAGCTCCGGTGTTCTTGTACCCTAAATCTAGAGTGATTAAACCTGTTTGGTCTCTTAATTTTGAAATATCGATTCCTCTGTCTCCGATAGTACTATCCACGATAGGATATTCATACGAATTACCTGCGTAATTCAATATTACTTTGTTGTCTGACATTATTTATTTATTTTTTCTTAAATATACTACATTATATAAAATACGGCAAACAAAAAAATTCGCTTGCCGTAATTTATAATTTCAATTAATTATCTTTTAATTTTAAAAGTATCCAACCCTGGGAAAATTGCAGTTTCGCCTAAAGCTTCTTCAATTCTCAACAATTGGTTGTACTTCGCCATTCTGTCTGATCTTGAAGCAGATCCAGTCTTAATTTGACCACAATTCATTGCTACTGCAAGGTCAGCGATCGTAGAATCTTCAGTTTCTCCAGATCTGTGAGACATTACTGAAGTAAACTTGTTGTGCTGAGCCATTTGTACTGCAGCCATTGTTTCAGAAAGAGATCCGATTTGGTTTACTTTCACCAAAATTGAGTTAGCAATACCCTCCTGAACTCCTCTAGACAATCTTTCTACGTTGGTTACGAATAAATCGTCACCTACTAACTGTACTCTGTCTCCGATTTTATCAGTAAGCATTTTCCAACCTTCCCAGTCATTTTCCTGCATACCATCTTCGATAGAAATGATTGGATATTTGTTTGCCAATTCAGCTAGGTAAGAAACCTGCTCGCTGCTTGAGAATTGCGCTGCATCCGGAGTCTGGAATTTTCTGTAGTCATAAATTCCGTCTTTGTAGAATTCAGAAGCTGCACAGTCTAGCGCGATCATAATATCGTCACCAGGCTTGTAACCTGCTTTTTCGATAGCTTGAAGTAAAGTATCCAATGCATCTTCCGTTCCAGCGAAAGTTGGTGCGAAACCACCTTCATCACCTACTGCAGTAGATAAACCTCTTGAATGAAGAATAGATTTTAAGTTGTGGAAGATCTCAGTTCCTTTTCTCAAAGCATGAGAGAAAGAATCTGCCTTTACTGGCATAATCATAAATTCCTGGAAAGCGATAGGCGCGTCAGAGTGAGAACCACCGTTGATAACGTTCATCATCGGAACAGGAAGTGTGTTTGCATTTACTCCACCCACATATTTGTATAATGGCATTCTAAGTTCCGTAGCAGCAGCTTTTGCAGCAGCTAAAGAAACACCAAGAATAGCATTTGCTCCTAGATTTCCTTTATTTTTAGTTCCGTCTAGATCGATCATGATCTGATCTAAAAGGTTTTGGTCATACACTGGAAGACCTACCAATTCCGGCGCTATTACTTCTCTTACATTTTCAACAGCTTTCAGAACACCTTTCCCCATGTATTCCGAACCACCGTCACGTAATTCCACTGCTTCATGTTCTCCTGTAGATGCTCCAGAAGGTACCGCTGCACGTCCCATTGCTCCGCTTTCTGTAAATACATCTACTTCAACTGTAGGATTTCCTCTAGAATCCAAAATTTGTCTCGCTTCTATGTAAGAAATGTAACTCATTGTTCTTTTTTTATAGTTTATACAAATTTAATCAAAATTTCACTTTTTAACCTAATTTTAGGCTATTTTATAGGGTAATTTCAAGTTAAATTTTAGTTAATTTTAAAAATGTGTCAATTTGTCTTTTCTGTAAATATTTAAAACAAATTAAAATATTACTTCAAAAAGAAGCGTTGTTCCTTTTTTTATAGGTAATATTTTCAGCGAACCATTACATTCCTGCATTCTGCGGTGCATATTATGAAGCCCGTTGCCTTCTTTATTCTCATGATTAAGTCCAATTCCGTTATCTGAAATCTGAATTAAAAATTTTCCTTCAGTTTGTTTAAACGATATTTTTAGTTGATCTGATTTGCTATGCTTATAAGCATTGTTTAATGCTTCTTTCAGACATAAAAATAAATTCCTCCTCCATTCGGTAGAAATCGGGAAATGATCAACAATATTTTCTTCTTCAAAATCAATTTGCATTGTTGTTTTTTTAAGGAAATTTCCGGAGTATATTTTAGCATAATTAATAAAACTTCCAATGGTATCATTTCCTGAATGTAAACTCCACAGCATTTCCCGCATGGAAAGATTCATCTCTTCCGAAGTTTTCAACAATTCATCAATATCAGTCTGAAATTCTTCATCCTGCAATCTTTGTTTCAAGAATTCTGCCTGAAGTTTTAAGGCGGAAATTCCGGCGCCCAAATCATCGTGCATATCGTGAGAAATTCGTTCTCTTTCTTTTTCGATTAGCTTTTGTTTTTCGAGTTCTTTTTGAAGAAGCTGATTTTGGTGTTCGGATTGTTGGAGTTGTTTTTCTTTTAAATAAAGTAATTGTCTGCGATTGTACATGAGAACGACGAATATGATGAAGCAGACGAAAAACATCATTACAATTGTGATGATAATGTATGTTAGTTTTATCTCATCGAAATTATATTCTTTCATCATTGCTTTTATTATATTTAATAAGAGAAACAAAAAATAATGAATAGAAAATACAATTGACTATAAAGAAAAACGATTGAGAGACGATTAAAACTTCAGCATCTATTTTACTAAATAAATACCTCGGAATAATTCTTAGAATAAAAAATACCCCCCAAAATAATAAAGCAAAGGATACCCAAAATTTAGGATCGTTGGTAATACTTTTTAGATTTGGATATTTAATTTTCCCGTAAAACCATATCAAACTGTAGAAAATATAAACTAATGCAAAAGCAATCCCGATTACCTGATTAACTTTTTGATAATTTTTAAAAATGAAAAATAAATAGACTAACAAAAACAAAGTCAAAACTGCAGTATTTATTTTAGCTAAATTTCTATTTTGATTTCGATTAAAATATTTTAGAAAAAAAATTGAACAAAACAAAATGTAAAGGTTGTAGAGAAATCCAAAATTTGCACTGCTTTTAAAAATGAGTTGAAATACATACATTAAAAATTCGAGCAGAAAACTTATTCCTAAATAAAAACATAAAAATTCCTGATGCTTCTTTCCTCTCTTAAAACAGAGAAATAAAGAAAAAGAAGCAACAAGAAATAAGATTGTAAGATATATAAATTGTAATGAGGAATACATATTATGGTTGCATGTTTCCTATATCAAAATAATTTTCGTCCGGACTTTCTTGTGTTTGTTGAAATGCTAATGACAACCTTTGTTGATTTTCTGGCCTTCTAAAATATTCGTCAATTTCATTATTTTCTATTCCTTTGCCGGCACATCCATCTTGGATACAAATCACTTTAACTTTCATTTTACCATCTGCTCCTTCCAAATATTTAGCAAATAACTCCCACATCCAATTTTCAAAAGTAATATATTCAGTTATCTTTTCAGTTGATTCATACTTTATTTCATTTCCAATACCTTTAAAAAAATCTTTTCGTAAAGACTGATATTTATTAAAGTCAATTGTTAAAAGTTGTAATTCCTGTTTTTCATTTACAATATAAGATTCACAATTATTAAAACTATCTTCTGAAATTCTTTCAAAATTATTAACAATGATTAAATAATATAAATCGTGTTTATAATCATTAATAGCTGCATTAAGTTTCCATAAAAATCTCCTATCAACAAAAACAAAATGTATGAACTCATAATCTGTCTTAAAATTTTTGAAACTCTCGATATTAATTTCAAAATCATACTTTATTTTTGAAATGATTTCTTTCGCTCTGTCATGAGTACATATTAATTGTTCTTTACTAAGTCTTTTATTGATAAGTTTTTCATCAATTTTTAACTCTTTTTCTAGGTTTTCCATAATTTCTTAGTTTTTAAAATGGTTAAATTTATTTATCGCTTCTACCTTATTATTCACTTGAAGTTTTCGGTAGATGTTTCCAACGTGTTTTTTTACGGTATCGAGGGTGATGAATTTTTGGTCGGCAATTTCTTTGTATAGCAAACCTTGCGAAAGAAGTTCAAGAATTTCTTTTTCGCGTTGCGTTAATTCATCGAAACCCTTTATTTCAGGAAGTTTTCTTTCAAAATGCTGTAAAACGCGTCTGGCAATAGAAAAGCTCATTGGTGCACCACCATTATAGACATCACGAATCGATGCCAGAATTTTATCCATGCTTTCACCTTTGATGAGATACCCCATCGCTCCCGCCTTTAAAGAATGGAAAATTTTTTCATCATCTTCAAAACTGGTACACATAATAAATTGTGTATTGGGCAATTCTTTTTTGAGCTTTTCAATGATTTCAATACCCAACATATCCTGTAGCTGAATATCCATCATCACAACATCCGGAGAAAAGTCTGATAAATTTTGGAGCGCATCCTTCCCATCAAAAAACTGAGCGACAACTTTCATGTCTTTTTGGTAATCGATTACCTTCTTCAACGCGTTGTTGTAGTTTTTCTCGTCTTCTACTATGGCTATGGAAATACTCATGCTCTTTTGTTTAAGACAAATCTCGACAGAAAACAAAGCAGAGACAATTACACCTTTGTGTAATCTTACGTTTTGAGTTCTAGGTTATTATTATATTTTAGTTTTGATTAAATTTAATCAATTTTTCATTTACAATTATCAATTATGAAGAATAATTTACAATTAATTTTAGTTAATATTAAAATAATGACAATTCGAAACTGCATTTATAGATTTAATTGATCTAAAATCGGATGATCTAAAGTTTTTACACTTGTGTTCGAGTTTAGCTGTTCAAAAATCTGAATTATATTTTTACTTTTTTTCAACCAAACTCCGGGAACATATAATGTTTGCTGCGGACCCACTTTCCAGTATCGTCCAAGATTTTTACCGTTGATAAAAACAATTCCTTTTCCGAAATTTCGGGTGTCTAAAAATGTATCTCCTGTTTCATTCAAATTAAATTCGGCTTCCTGAATAACTGGTGAATTTTTAGGAATACTTTTAATTTTAAAATGATGCTTTGGAAATTCATTAAAAGCCAAAGGAAACATCTGCCAATTTCCTGAAATTTCACTGTCGTTGATTTTTATAGGGCTAATAATCCCCTTTAAATTATGATTAATTTCTGCTCCGTAATTGATTCTTCCCATATTTTCAACCAAAATATCCAGCTGGTCTCCTTTTTTAATGTCAATGTCAAGATCATACTTTTTATTCATTCGGTTCAGTTCGCCAATTCTATTTTTATTGATGTAAATCGTCGCATAATCCCGCAGACCTTTTATTTCTAATTTTCCGTTGTGATCTTTATCAAATATTCTTCGGTACAAAACGTAACCATTGCCAATATTTAAATCTTCAAAAGTCAAAGGCTGATTATTGATAATGGGTTTCATTCCGTCAATTACATCAAACAAAGAAGCCGTTTTAGTTATCTTAAATTCAGGAATGGTAATCACTTTTATGGGTTTTGGAACTTCAGGAAGCTTACTTTTTGTATTTCTCTGAAAAACTTCTCGCAATGCCTTATATTTTGGAGTTGCCCATCCGGCTTCACTGATCGGCGCATCATAATCATAACTCGTAAGGTCGGGCTGAATATCGTGATCTTTATCGTAATTTGCACCACTTGTAAAGGCAAAATTGGTTCCGCCGTGAATCATATAATAATTAAATGAAACTCCGTTTTTAATATACAGCTCAGTCTGTTTTACCACATCTTCGGTGGCCACTTTCACAAAAGATTCTGCCCAATGATCCAGCCAGCCGGGATAATATTCGGCAACCATGTAAGGGCCTTTGCCTTCGTGATAATCGTTCACACTTTTTTTAAGAACATCAATATCACTTTCACCATTTGCTGTGGTAAGCGCACCTTCAATAGAACCGCCTTTGAAAAGACTGCTTGCATCAGAAGTAAATAACGGAACGGTAATTCCGTGTTTTAAAAGCATATCTTTTATTTTATGGTTGTACTTTCTGTGGTTTTCCAGTGAAATATCTTTCCGCTGACTCACATAAGATCCAAATTCATTTTCCGCCTGAACCATAATGACGGAACCACCGCGATCAATCTGTAAAGGGACAATCTGTTTTGCTAATTGAGCTATATATTTCTCACACTCCTCAAGAAAAGCTTTATTATCTGTTCGGATTTCTACATCTTTATTTTTCTGTAACCACCATGGATAACCCCCGAATTCCCATTCGGCACAAACATAAGGTCCCGGACGAATAATGACATACAAACCGACTTCCTGAGCCGTTTTAATGAATTTCTTCAGATCTTTTTCTCCCGAAAAGTTCCATTTTCCGGGCGATTCTTCATGATAATTCCAAAAAACATACGTCGTAACTGTATTCAAGCCCATTGCCTTCATCATTTGCAAACGATGTTTCCAATATTCTTGTGGCACTCTCGGATAGTGCATCTCGCCAGAATAAATAGTAAAAGGTTTTCCGTTTAAAAGAAAACTGCCGTTCTTTATTTCAAACGTTGAAGCTGCATGCTGAGAAAATGCAAGACTGCTCAAAAAAATCAAAAGAATTGTACTGAATTTTTGAAATATTTTTTTCATATTGTATGGTGTAATTCAGATAAAATTAAAGAATAAAAATCAATCAAAATATCAAACTGTAAGAATCATGAAAAAAACTGTATTAGTGCTAAATGCCATCCTTACATTAGCGGTAGTTAGCTGTAAAAAATCAACAGAAAGCGGAAATAAAAGTGTGATGAAATCTGATGGTTCGGAGCCTGTATTAGCAGATAATGGCAAAGTAGATTCCACCATTCAGTACAATACGGATGTTAACGGTAAAAAATCTGTAAAAACAGATTATGTTTACAAAGCTACGGACGGCAATCTGGTAAAAGTTACTTTCAATTATGATGAAAATACGATGAGCGTGAGAAGTAATAATAAAACTTTTATCCTTAATAAAGTTGAATCTAAAGGTAACGAAACCACGTATGAAAAGATGGATATGAAAGCTACCGTAAAAGGCGACAGCCTGATTCTGGATCAGGGAAATAATCTGATACAACTTGTAAAAACAAAAATTTAATTCAACATAAATCCTGCTATTTTTCAACAGCAGGATTTTTTTTATTAATTATCGTGTTAAATCATTTAGAATTGGTTTATCTAAAGTATTGACAGAATTCTGTACTCGCCCGTTCAGCTGATCAAAAATAACAATTTCATTCTTTCCCTGCTTCAGCCAAACTCCGGGAATGTATAAAGTTTGCTGAGGCCCCACTTTCCAGAATCTTCCCAGATTTTTTCCGTTAATAAAAACGATTCCTTTTCCCCAATTCTGCATATCAATAAAAGTATCTCCGGCTTCCTTCAAATTAAATTCTCCCTGATAAATGGTCGGCATATCTTTCAATGTGTGATACTCTTCCTGAGATAAAGGTTTTGTTTTCATGTTTGTCGAAAACTGATCAGGAAAAGGAAGCTTTATCATTTCCCAAGTTCCTGTAATATTTTTATCATTGATTTTTATAGGTGAGATAATACCTTTTGTATTTTGATTGATTTGAGCATCATAATTAATTCGCCCACAGTTTTCAACTAAGATTCTTAAATCAGAATTTTTAGGAATATCAATTGGCAACGTATAACTGTTGTAAAATCTATTAAGTTCGCCCACTTTTTTGCCATTTACATATACCGTTGCAAAATCTCTCAAGCCAGTAACATCCAATTTTCCTTTAACGGCTTCATCAAAATGATGTTGATACAAAACATAACCATATCCTTGATTCAATTCTTCAAAAGTGAGTGGTTTTTCCGCCTTTACTTTCTCCTGATTTTGAGCATAACTAAAAGCATTATATAGTTTATTAAATCTGATATTCTCTATCTTAATAACTTTAATCGGAGCCGGAACATCGGGAAGTTTCTCTTTAGTATACTTGGCCATCACCAGACGGAGCGAATCGTATTTTGGAGTTCGCCATCCCGCTTCGGAAATAGGGGCATCGTAATCGTAGGAAGTTAAATCAGGCAGAATATCATGTTCTTTATTATAATTGGCTCCCGAAGTAAAGCCAAAATTAGTTCCGCCGTGAATCATGTAATAATTGAAAGATATTCCGTTGCTCAAAAAATCTTTGGTTAATTTTACAATATCTTCCGTTCTGGTTCTAGGAAAACCTTCGCCCCAATGCGTCAACCATCCCGGATAAAACTCAGCAATCATATAAGGCCCCTGATTATTATGAAATTTATCTACAACCATTTTTAGTTTGTTGATATCTTTTTCACCATTTCCTCCCGGTAAAGCACCTTCCACATGACCTCCACCAAAAAAATCAGTCACATCGGAAGTATACATCGGAACATCAAATCCAACATCTTTTATCTGCTTAACGATTTTACCTAAATAAGATTGATGAGACTGATCCGAAATATCTTTTCGCTGGAAAGCAAAAAGCCCGAATTCATTCTCTGCCTGAACCATAATAATAGGACCACCTTTGGTAATTTGCAAATCCTTTACCTGATTGTACAATTCCGTAAGATATTTTTTATTGGCAGATAAAAACGGTTCATTATCTTCCCGAATTTTCAATCCTTTAATATTTTGAAGCCACCAAGGATAGCCACCAAATTCCCATTCAGCACAAACATAAGGACCTGGTCGTAAAATAACATATAACCCTACCTCTTCAGCAGTTTTGATAAAAGCTTTAAGATCTTTCTGACCAGACCAATCCCATTTTCCGGGAGTCTCTTCATGATAATTCCAAAAGACATAAGTAGCAACGGCATTCAGTCCCATAGCTTTCATCATTAATAAACGATGCTTCCAATATTCTTTGGGCACTCTGGGGTAATGCATTTCTCCAGATCGGATTTCAATAGATTTTCCGTTAAGTAAAAACTGACCATTTTTCACTTCAAAACTTTTCTTTTGATTTTGTTGGGCAGATAACATCGCACAAAAGAATACAATAACGGAACAAAATAATTTTATTTGTAATTTAATCATCGTAATGTTGTTTTATTGCTAATTTAAAAAATAAAACACACAAATAATTCAACAAACAAATAAAATTAAACAATTAAGAATAACATTCATAAAACAAAAAACCGTTCAGAAATCTGAACGGTTTTTTTATATATCTGATGAATATTATTCTTCAGTTTTTTCCTCTGTAGAATCTGCAGCTTCAGCCGTTGGCTCAGCAGCTTTTTCTTCTACTACAGGAGCTTCCGCAGCTACAGCAGTTTTAGCTGTTGTAGATCTTCTGCTTCTTCTTGTAGTTTTCTTCTCTTCAGCATTAGGATTGTAAAGCTCGTTGAAGTCTACCAATTCGATAAGAGCAGTATCAGCAGCATCACCTGGTCTGAAACCTGTTTTGATGATTCTTGTATAACCACCGTTTCTCTCAGCGATTTTAGGAGCTACAGTTCTGAATAATTCAGTAACTGCCTCTTTGTTTTGAAGATATGAAAAAACAATTCTTCTATTGTGTGTAGTATCTTCTTTTGCTTTTGTTAATAGAGGCTCAACATATACTCTCAAAGCCTTAGCTTTAGCTACAGTAGTGTTGATTCTTTTATGCTCAATTAGAGAACAAGCCATATTAGAAAGCATAGCGCTTCTGTGAGAAGCTGTTCTTCCTAAGTGATTGAATTTTTTACCGTGTCTCATTATTAATTAATTATCAGCGTCTAATTTATATTTTGCAACGTCGAAACCGAAGTTAAGACCTTTTGAATGCACTAATTCTTCTAGTTCTGTCAAAGATTTTTTACCAAAATTTCTGAATTTCATCAAATCAGACTTACTGTAAGAAACCAATTCTCCAAGAGTTTCTACTTCAGCAGCTTTAAGACAGTTAAGGGCTCTTACAGAAAGATCCATATCTGCTAATTTAGACTTAAGTAGTTGTCTTGTATGAAGAGTTTCCTCGTCATATTGGATAGATGCTTTCACCGCTTCCGTTTCAAGAGTGATTCTCTCATCAGAGAACAACATGAAGTGATAAATTAATATCTTAGAAGCTTCAGTTAAAGCGTTTTGAGGGCTGATAGAACCATCAGTCTCTATATCTAATACAAGTTTTTCGTAGTCTGTTTTTTGCTCTACACGATAATTTTCAATGCTGTATTGAACTTTCTTGATCGGCGTGAAAATAGAGTCGATAGCAATAGTACCTACTGGTGCATTGTTCGACTTATTTTGTTCTGAAGGAACATATCCTCTACCTTTTTCAATGTTGAAAGTAATTTCGAAAGTTACATCACTGTTTAGGTTACAAATCACTAAATCAGGGTTTAGAACCTCAAATCCGTTGATAGATTTACCTAAATCACCAGCAGTAATAACCGTTTGTCCCGAAACTTTAGCAACAACCTGCTCGTTAGATTGGTTTTCTGCCGTAGCTTTTAATCTTACCTGCTTAAGGTTAAGAATAATTTCGGTAACATCTTCGATTACTCCTGGAATAGTTGAAAATTCGTGCTCTACACCTTCTATTTTGATAGATGAAATAGCGTATCCTTCCAGAGAAGAAAGCAACACTCTTCTCAAAGCATTACCGATTGTAAGCCCGAAACCTGGTTCTAGTGGTCTGAATTCGAACTGACCTCTAAAATCATCAGAGTTAAGTAAAATTACCTTATCGGGTTTTATGAATTGTAAAATTGCCATATTATTGGGTTGAGCAAAAATTTGATTAAAAAATTATTTAGAGTAAAGTTCGACGATAAGGTTCTCCTTGATGTCTTCCGGGATTTGGATTCTCTCAGGAGCAGAAATGAAGGTACCCTCTTTCTTCTCATCGTTGAATTGTAACCACTCATAATTTGCTTTAGAAGCCAATGCATTAGTAACAACTTCAAGAGACTTAGATTTTTCTCTTACAGCGATTACATCACCAGCTTTTACCAAATACGAAGGGATGTTAAGAATTTCTCCGTTCACAGTGATGTGTCTGTGAGAAACCAATTGTCTAGCCCCAGATCTAGTTTTAGAAAAACCTAATCTGTAAACAACGTTATCTAATCTAGACTCGCAAAGTTGCAATAGAACTTCACCAGTTACACCTTTACTTCTGTGTGCTTTATCGAATAAGTTAGCAAACTGTCTTTCTAAAATACCGTAAGTATATTTAGCTTTTTGTTTTTCAGCCAACTGAACTGCGTATTCAGATTTTTTAGCACCTCTTCTTTTGTTAGGACCGTGTTGTCCTGGCGGTTGGTTCTTTCTTTTTTCGAAGTTTTTATCATCTCCGTAGATTGCAGCACCAAACTTTCTAGCAATCTTAGTTTTAGGTCCAATATATCTTGCCATAATGGGTAAATTCTAAAAATTAAACTCTTCTTCTTTTTGGTGGTCTACATCCGTTGTGTGGCATAGGCGTCACGTCAACGATTTCTGAAACTTCAATTCCTGAATTGTGGATAGATCTGATAGCAGATTCTCTACCTGCCCCAGGACCTTTCACAAACACCTTTACTCTTCTTAAACCAGCTTCGTGAGCTACAGCAGAGCAATTTTCAGCTGCCATCTGAGCAGCAAATGGAGTATTCTTTTTAGAACCTCTGAAACCCATTTTACCGGCAGAAGCCCAAGAGATAACCTCTCCGTTTTTATTTGTTAAAGAAATGATGATGTTATTGAAAGAAGCCTGAATATGAGCTTCACCAATAGCTTCAACTTTTACTTTTCTTTTCTTAACTACTTTAGTTTGTTTTGCCATAATTCCTAACGATTATTTACTAGCTTTTTTCTTGTTAGCAACAGTTTTTCTCTTTCCTTTTCTAGTTCTAGAGTTGTTTTTCGTTCTCTGGCCTCTTAAAGGTAATCCAAGTCTGTGACGTATTCCTCGTTGGCATCCTATGTCCATCAATCTCTTGATGTTCAATTGCACTTCAGATCTTAATTCTCCTTCTACTTTTACGTTTTCTGAGATATACGTTCTGATTGCAGCCAATTCATCGTCATTCCATTCGTTGACTTTTTTGTCTTCGCTGATACCGGCAGCCTTAAGGATTTCAGAAGAAGTACTTCTTCCAACACCATAAATATAAGTTAAACCGATAACTCCTCTTTTGTTTTTTGGTAAATCAATACCTGAAATTCTCGCCATAATTTAATTTTAGCCTTGTCTTTGTTTAAATTTTGGGTTCTTCTTGTTGATTACGAACAGTACACCTTTTCTGCGTACGATTTTGCAATCAGCACTTCTTTTTTTAATTGATGCTCTTACTTTCATTTTGATAGTATTTATTTTTTAACAATAGCCAAATGGAACGAGTGCTCCATTTGGCAGATTGTTTTTAATATCTAAATGTAATTCTCCCTTTCGTTAAATCGTAAGGAGACATTTCTAATTTTACCTTATCTCCGGGTAAAAGTTTAATATAATGCATTCGCATTTTACCAGAAATATGAGCGATAAGAATATGCCCATTTTCTAGTTCTACACGGAACTGAGCGTTCGAAAGTGCTTCCGTTATAACGCCGTCTTGTTCAATATGTTTTTGTTTCGCCATAAATTAATATCCAGTCGTTCTTGATAATTTAGACTGCATTAAGCCATCATAATGATGGTTCAGCAGATATGTATTAATCTGTTGAACGGTATCTAAAATAACACCCACCATAATCAATAGTGATGTTCCCCCGAAAAATAGGGCGAACGCATCTGTCTGAACAAAGGTTCCATGCACAATTGCCGGAAGGATTGCAAAGATAGATAAAAATATTGCACCAGGCAAGGTAATTTTTGATAAAATATCATCTAAATAATCAGCGGTTTCTTTCCCTGGTCTTACTTTCGGTACTAAACCTCCGTTTCTCTTCAAGTCATCAGCCATTTGGTTTACCGGAATTGTAATCGCAGTATAGAAAAACGAGAAGATAATAATTAGTAGCGCAAACAATACATTGTATTGCCAGCTAAAAACATTCTTGAAACCTGCAAGAAAAGTATTAGACTCATCGAACTTTGTTAATAAACCAGGAACGAACATCAATGCCTGAGCAAAGATAATCGGCATTACACCTGCAGCATTAACTTTCAACGGAATCCATTGTCTTGCTCCTTGCATAAGATTTCTGTTTACACCTCCTCTTGCTTGAGCTCTGCTTACATACTGAATAGGAATTTTTCTAACGGCAACCGATAAGATTACTGCTAAAAGAACCACCAACATCCAGAATATCACTTCAATAAGGATCATGATTGATCCCATTCCTCCTTTTCCGTTCTGCACGGCCATTTCCTGAACGAATGCTTCTGGCAATCTTGAAAGAATCCCCACCATAATAAGGATAGAGATACCGTTCCCGATACCTTTGTCGGTGATTTTTTCACCTAACCACATTGCGAATACTGATCCTGCCACCAAAATAACAATACTTGGTAACCAGAACATAATAGAATTTGGCTCTACATAGTATGCAGACTGGAATTGAGCATATGGTAAGAATAATTGAGTAATAGAAGTTAAATAAGAAGGTGCCTGTACTAAACAAACTCCGATAGTTAACCATCTTGTAATTTGGTTCAATGTATTTCTACCTGACTCTCCATCTTTCTGAAGCTTCTGAAGATAAGGGATAGCCATCCCCATCAACTGAACAATAATAGAAGCAGAAATATAAGGCATGATACCCAACGCCATTACGGAAGCGTGGCTGAAAGCTCCCCCCGTAAACGACGAAAGCAAGCCAAGGAGACCTGCTCCTTGCTTGTTACCGCCTTGATTTTTATAATGCTCTAAGAGATCTCCCACCTCTGCAAGGTTAATTGCGGGAAGTGAGATATAAGATGCGAATCTATACACAAGGATAATACCTAAAGTAAAGAGAATTTTATCTCTAAGTTCTTTAAGACTCCAAATATTTTTAAGTGTTTGTATAAATTCTTTCATTAGTTACTATTATAAGGTAATTGCTTTTCCACCTGCTTTAGCAATAAGCTCTTCAGCAGATTTAGTGAATTTGTCAGCAGAGATTGAAACCGCAGATTTCAATTCTCCTCTACCCATAATTTTCACTAATTCGTTTTTAGTAATTAAACCGTTTTCAATTAGAACTTCTCTTGTAATATCTCCAGTGATAGATTTATTCTCGATTAAAGTTTGAATTGTATCAAGGTTAATTCCTCTAAACTCTTTTCTGTTTACGTTTTTGAATCCGAATTTCGGTAATCTTCTTTGTAAAGGCATCTGACCTCCTTCAAAACCGATTTTCTGAGAATAACCAGCTCTTGCTTTTTGTCCTTTGTGACCTTTCGTAGAAGTACCACCTTTTCCAGTACCCTGACCTCTACCAATTCTTTTTGAATTGAAAGTAGATCCTGCAGCTGGTTTTATGTTGTTTAAATTCATTTTAAAATTATTTTAAAAATTATTTTTGAACTTCAAGTAAATGACTAACTGCAGCTATCATTCCTAAGATAGAAGGAGTAGCTTCGTGTTCTACAACTTGGTGAAGTTTCTTTAATCCTAATGCTTCAAGCGTTCTCTTTTGGGTTTTTGTTCTTCCAATAGCGCTTCTTACTTGCTTTACTTTGATTGTTGCCATTGTATATATATTAACCGTTAAACACTTTACTTAGTGAAACTCCTCTCATTCTAGCAATTTCTTCAGGTCTTCTGATGTCTAATAACGCTTTGAAAGTAGCTTTCACCACGTTGTGAGGGTTAGAAGATCCTTTAGATTTTGAAAGGATATCGTGAATACCAGCAGACTCCAATACCGCTCTTACCGCACCACCGGCGATAAGCCCTGTACCGTGAGAAGCAGGTCTCAAGAAGATATCTGCACCACCGTATCTAGCAGTAGTTTGGTGAGGAATAGTGTGGTTCATTACAGGAACTTTCACAAGGTTTTTCTTAGCATCTTCAACTGCTTTAGCAATTGCAGAAGCAACCTCTTTAGATTTTCCTAATCCGAAACCGATGATACCTTCTTCGTTACCTACTACAACAATAGCAGAAAATCCGAAAGCTCTACCCCCTTTTGTTACTTTTGTTACTCTGTTAACAGCTACGAGACGATCTTTAAGTTCTAATCCTCCCGGTTTTACTCTTTCTATATTATCTAGTCCTAACATATTTTCCGAAATTTAAATGATTAGAATTTAAGTCCTCCTTCTCTCGCACCATCAGCTAGAGCCTTAACTCTTCCGTGATATACGAATCCGTTTCTATCAAAAACAATAGTTTCGATTCCTGCAGCGATAGCTTTAGCAGCGATAGCTTTACCTACAGCAGCAGAAACTTCAGTTTTAGTTCCGTTTGCGTCTACTCCTTTCTCTCTAGAAGAAGCAGAAGCTAAAGTTTTTCCACTGATATCGTCGATTAACTGAGCGTAAATTTCCTTATTACTTTTGTATACAGATAATCTTGGCAATTCAGAAGATCCAGAGATTTTTCCTCTTACTCTTCTTTTGATTCTTATTCTTTTTTCTACTTTACTTAATGCCATAATACTTATAATTTATTAAGCAGATTTACCAGCTTTACGTCTAACAATTTCTCCTACGAATCTTACACCTTTTCCTTTGTATGGTTCAGGCTTTCTGAAAGATCTGATCTTTGCAGCTACCATCCCTAGAAGTTGGTTATCGTGAGACGTTAAAGTAATAATTGGGTTTTTACCTTTTTCAGTCAATGTATCAACTTTTACTTCACCTGGAAGTTCTAGTACAATACCGTGAGAGAATCCTAAAGCCAACTCAAGTTTTTGTCCTGAGTGAGAAGCTCTGTATCCTACCCCTACTAGTTCTAGTTTCTTTTCGAAACCTGTATTAACACCAACAATCATGTTGTTGATTAACGCTCTGTATAAACCGTGAAGCGCTTTGTGTTGTTTAGCATCAGATGGTCTGTTTACGTTCAGTTCTCCATCTTTTTGTTCAATAGTAATTCCTGCTGTAAGCTCCTGAGAAAGTTCTCCTTTAGGACCTTTTACAGTTACCACACCGTTGTTTTCAGTGATTGTAACTCCTGCTGGAACTGTTATAATTGCTTTACCAATTCTTGACATTTTCCTTTGATTAAAAATTAATAAACATAGCAGATTACTTCACCACCTACTTTTTCTTCTCTAGCTTTCTTGTCAGTCATTACTCCTTTAGAAGTAGAGATGATAGAAATACCCAAACCGTTTAGTACTCTTGGAAGCTCAGCTGAACCTTTGTACTGTCTCAAACCTGGTCTAGAAGCTCTTTGGATAGACTTGATAGCCGGTTTGTTAGTTTGCTTATCGTACTTCAAAGCGATTTTGATCGTACCTTGAACAGCGCTATCTTCAAACTTGTAGTTTAAGATATACCCTTGATCAAATAAGATCTTAGTAATCTCCTTTTTGATTTTCGATGCAGGAATTTCCACCACTTTGTGGCCTGCGCTTTGTGCGTTCCTTACTCTAGTTAGGAAATCTGAAATTGGATCTGTTACCATTTTTCTTTTATAAATTATTGGTTAAAGAACAATCAGTTTTGTAAAGACTTGAAGAATAAAATATCAGACTTCAGAAATCTTCGGTCTGATATTTTTTATCTTTAGTTTCTGAACAACTTAATTGTCCCGAATTTTTTAATTAGTAATTAAATTACCAACTCGCTTTTTTAACACCCGGGATAAGACCGTTGTTTGCCATTTCTCTGAAAGTTACTCTGGAAATACCAAACGTTCTCATGTATCCTCTTGGTCTACCTGTTAGTTTACATCTGTTGTGTAATCTTACAGGAGAAGCATTTTTAGGTAATTTCTGAAGACCTTCATAATCACCAGCTTCTTTTAAAGCTTTTCTTTTGTCAGCGTATTTAGCAACTAGTGCTTCTCTTTTGCGCTCACGCGCTTTCATTGATTCTTTAGCCATTTCTTAGTTCTTTTTAAATGGTAAACCGAAGTGAGTTAATAATGCTTTAGCTTCTTTATCTGTTTTCGCAGTTGTAACGAAAGTGATGTCCATCCCTTGGATTTTTTTCACTTTGTCAATCACGATCTCAGGGAAGATAATTTGCTCAGTAATACCTAAGTTATAATTACCTCTACCATCGAAACCATCAGCCTTAATACCAGAAAAATCTCTAATACGTGGTAAAGCGGAAGCAGTAAGTCTATCTAAGAACTCATACATTTTATCAGCTCTTAAAGTAACTCTAGCACCTACAGGCATACCTTTTCTCAATTTGAAAGCAGCTTCGTCTTTCTTAGAGATAGTACCCACAGCCTTTTGGCCAGTGATGTTTGTAAGTTCTTCTACAGCATAATCGATGATTTTTTTATCAGCAGTAGCATCTCCTAAACCTTGAGATAAGATAATTTTCTCAAGCTTTGGTACCTGCATTACTGATTTGTATCCGAATTCTTCCATCATTGCAGGAACAATCGTTTCTTTATATGCTTTTTTGGGTCTTGCTATATATTCCATGTGTTATTTAAAATTATAAAGTTTCACCCGTTTTTTTGTTGATTCTTACTTTCTTATCTCCTTCGATTTTGTAACCTACTTTGATAGCTTTTCCGTCTTTACCAACTAAAGCTACGTTTGAGATATGAATAGAAGCTTCCTTCTCAGTGATTCCTCCTTGAGGGTTAGAAGCTGAAGGCTTAACGTGTTTTTTAACGATGTTAAGTCCTGCAACGATAACTCTAGGGTCTCTTCCTTCTTTTTTGATCACTTCAATAACTTCACCAGTACTACCTTTAAGACCTTTCTTACCTGTAGTTACGATTACGTTATCTCCTCTTTTTATTTTTAACTTTGACATTTTTTTTAAAATTTTAAATATTAAAGTACTTCAGGAGCTAATGAAATGATTTTCATATATTCTTTGTCTCTCAACTCACGAGCAACTGGTCCGAAAACACGTGTTCCTCTCATTTCTCCCGCTGCGTTTAGTAATACACAAGCATTGTCTTCGAATTTGATGTATGAACCATCTTTTCTTCTCACTGCTTTTTTAGTTCTTACTACTACAGCTTTAGATACCTGACCTTTTTTAGCGTTTCCTGATGGTGTAGAATCCTTGATAGTAACAACGATTTTATCACCAACTGAAGCATATCTTCTTCTGGTTCCTCCCAGAACTCTAATAACTAGTACTTCTTTAGCACCTGTGTTATCAGCAACTTTTAATCTTGATTCTGTTTGTAACATTATTACTTAGCTTTTTCAATGATTCTTACTAATCTCCATCTCTTGCTCTTGCTCAAAGGTCTAGTTTCAGAAATTAAAACTGTATCTCCTTCGTTGCACTCGTTGTTCTCGTCATGTGCAGTATATTTTTTCGTTTTCAAAACGAATTTACCGTACATCGGGTGCTTTACTCTTGTAGTTTCGCTAACAACAATAGTTTTTTCCATTTTATTACTGGAAACCACTCCGATTCTTTCTTTTCTTAAATTTCTATCCATTGTAAAATGAAATTATTGTTTGTTAGTTAACTCAGTATTTAGTCTAGCGATTGTTTTTCTCAAATCTCTGATTTGGATCGGGTTTTCAATTGGGCTGATTGCATGAGCCAATTTCAATTTAGAATATTGAGCTTTTGCTTCAGTTAATTGAGCTTGAATATCACCCGCGCTTAAATTTTTAATATCAGCTTTTTTCATTGTATTCAAAGATTAAAGAGGTTTAACGAAATCGTTAGCAACGATGAATTTAGTAACTACTGGTAATTTTTGTGCCGCAAGTCTTAATGCTTCCTTAGCGATATCGTAAGGTACACCACCGATTTCGAACATAATTTTACCTGGCTTTACTACAGCTACCCAATATTCCACAGCACCTTTACCTTTACCCATACGTACTTCCGCAGGTTTTTTAGTAATTGGCTTATCTGGGAAGATTTTGATCCATAGTTGACCTTCTCTCTTCATATATCTTGTCGCAGCGATACGAGCAGCTTCAATTTGTCTTGCAGTGATCCAAGCACCTTCTGTCGCCTTAATCCCGAAAGTTCCATAAGCAAGTTGACTACCTCTTTGGGCATTCCCCTTCATTTTCATCTTATGAACTCTACGGAATTTGGTTCTTTTTGGTTGTAACATAATTTCTAAATTTTAGATTTTAGATTTTAGATTTTAGATTTTTTTTATTTTAAAAAAGTAACGGTAATTTAAAATTCAAAATTTCTAATCTAAAATTTTAATTATTATTGTTATTGTTGTTGTTTTTTCTAGGTCTTCTATTGTCTCTGTCTCCTCCTCTGTTTCCTCTGTCTGACTGACCTCCTTTTTTCTGTTGTCCCACTAGTGGAGAAAGTTCTCTTTTACCGTAAACTTCACCTTTCATGATCCAAACTTTTACACCTAATTTTCCGTACTGAGTAAGTGCTTCACCGATGTGGTAATCGATATCTGCTCTGAAAGTAGACAAAGGAATTCTTCCGTCTTTGAAAGATTCTGATCTTGCCATTTCAGCACCGTTCAATCTACCAGAGATCTGAACTTTGATACCTTCTGCACCCATTCTCATTGTACCTGCCATCGCCATCTTCACAGCTCTTCTGTAAGAGATTCTGTTTTCGATTTGCTTAGCAATGCTATCAGCAACTAATACTGCATCAAGCTCAGGTCTTTTGATTTCGAAGATGTTGATTTGAATATCCTTTTTAGTCAATTTTTTCAACTCTTCTTTCAGTTTATCAACTTCCTGACCTCCTTTACCGATGATAAGTCCCGGTCTAGCAGTAGTAATTGTAACTGTTACTAATTTTAATGTTCTTTCAATATAAATTCTTGAAATCCCACCTTTAGATAATCTAGCCTCAAGGTATCTTCTGATTTTGTAGTCTTCAGCGATTCTGTCTCCATAATCGTTTCCACCAAACCAGTTAGAATCCCATCCTCTGATGATACCTAATCTGTTACCAATTGGATTTGTCTTCTGTCCCATACCTTGATTTAGTTTTCTTTATTACCTAAGATTAATGTAACGTGGTTAGATCTTTTTCTGATTCTATACCCTCTACCTTGCGGAGCTGGTCTTAGTCTCTTCAATTGTCTTGCGCTATCCACGAAGATTTCTTTAACGATAAGGTTTGCTTCTTCGATATCCGCTCCTTCGTTTTTAGTCTGCCAGTTTGCCATAGCAGAAAGAAGTAATTTCTCTAACTTGTTAGATGCTTCTTTTTTAGAATATTTTAGGATATAAAGAGCTTTATCTACCTGCTCTCCTCTAATGATATCAGCAACTAATCTCATTTTTCTCGGAGATGATGGGCAGTTATTTAATGAAGCTTTAACAACGTCTTTGTTAGCTTCTTTTCTTGCGATTGAACTATCTTGTTTTCTAGATCCCATGATTATCTGCTTCCTTTGTTTTTGTTACCACCATGACCTCTGAAAGATCTTGTTGGAGAAAATTCGCCTAACTTGTGACCAACCATGTTTTCTGTAACATAAACAGGGATAAAAGATTTCCCGTTGTGTACAGCAATAGTTTGTCCTACGAAGTCCGGAGAGATCATAGATGCTCTAGACCAAGTTTTGATAACTGTCTTCTTACCAGACTCTATATTTGCCTGAACCTTCTTATCTAAAGTATGATGAATGAACGGTCCTTTTTTAAGTGATCTTGCCATAATTATTTTCTTTTAGATACGATGTAACGGTTAGACACTTTGTTTTTCTTTCTAGTTTTGTAACCTTTAGACGGCTTACCGTTTCTAGATCTTGGGTGACCTCCTGAAGAACGTCCTTCACCACCTCCCATTGGGTGATCTACTGGGTTCATTACTACCGCTCTTGTTCTTGGTCTTCTACCTAACCATCTGCTTCTACCAGCCTTACCTGATACAGTTAACTGGTGGTCAGAGTTAGAAACTGATCCAATCATTGCATAACATTCAGTAAGGATCATTCTAGATTCTCCTGAAGGCAATTTAATGATTGCATATTTTCCGTCTCTTGAAGTTAATTGAGCTGAAGAACCAGCACTTCTTGCCAAAATTGCACCTTGACCAGGCTTCATTTCAACACAAGAAATTACAGTACCTAATGGAATGTTTTTCAACTTCATTGCGTTCCCTACATTTGGTTCTACGCTTTCACCAGAAATTACTTTCTGATCTACTTTGATACCGTTTGGAGCGATGATATATCTCTTCTCTCCGTCTGCGTACTCTAATAAAGCGATAAATGCAGTTCTGTTTGGATCGTATTCTACAGATTTTACAGTTGCTTCAACGTTTGCTTTGTTTCTTTTGAAGTCAATAATTCTGTATTTCTTTTTGTGTCCACCTCCGGTGTAACGCATGGTCATTTTACCTGTTTGGTTACGTCCACCTGACTTTTTAATACCAACTGTTAGAGATTTCTCTGGTTTGTTGGTAGTAATTTCCTCAAAATTGTTTACAATTCTGAATCTCTGTCCCGGGGTGATAGGTTTTAATTTTCTAACAGACATTACTATTATTTATAATTAATAATTAATTTACAGCAAAAATATCGATAACCTCACCTTCAGCAAGTTTAATTACCGCTTTTTTCAATTTGTTTGTCTTTCCTACTTGAAGACCTTTTTTAGTGTACTTTGAAGAAACCTTCGGAGCATAAATCATTGTGTTAACGTCTGCTACTTTTACACCGTAAGCTGCTTCAACAGCTTTTTTAATCTGGATTTTATTCGCCTTAGTATCAACTAAGAAAGAATAAGAACCTCTTAAATCTGTAAGGTAATTAGCCTTTTCTGAGATAACTGGTTTAATAATAATAGACATGACTTATTTCTTTAAATTTTCTTGGAATTTCTCGATAGCACCTTCTAAGAATACGATCTCACCTGCGTTGATTAGGTCATAAGAGCTAATTTCGTTGTAAGCAACAACTTTAGTCTTAGGTAGGTTTCTTGAAGACAAATAAACATTTTTGTTTGCTTCATCTAAGATGTAAAGAGATTTTTTACCTTCGAATCCTAAAGCGTTATTGATATTGATAAACTCTTTAGTTTTAGGAGTTTCGAAATTGAAAGCCTCTAATACTTTAATGCTGTTATCTCTCAATTTCTGAGAAAGAACAGATTTTTTAGCTAATCTCTTAAGAGCTTTGTTCAATTTGAATCTGTAGTCTCTAGGTTTTGGCCCGAATACTCTACCTCCACCTCTGAAAGTTGGAGATTTAATATCACCATATCTAGCAGATCCAGATCCTTTTTGCTTCTTAAGCTTTTTAGTAGAAGCAGTAATTTCGCTTCTTTCTTTTGATTTATGAGTTCCTTGTCTTTGTGCAGCAAGGTACTGTTTAACTTCTAAGTAAACCGCGTGCTGATTTGGCTCAATTCCGAATACTGTTTCGTCTAGAGTTACTTTTCTTCCGGTCTCTTTTCCTGATGTATTTAATACTACTAGTTCCATTTTCTGATAATTACATAAGAATTTTTAGCTCCCGGAACAGCACCTTTTACTACTAAAAGATTTTGTTCTTGATCCACTTTTAATACTTGAAGGTTTTGCACAGTTACCTGCTCACCTCCCATTCTTCCAGCCATTCTCATCCCTTTGAATACTCTTGAAGGGTCAGATCCAGCACCGATAGAACCTGGAGCTCTAAGTCTGTTGTGCTGACCATGAGTTGCCTGCATTACACCTCCAAATCCGTGTCTTTTAACAACACCTTGGAAACCTTTACCTTTAGAAGTTCCTGTTACATCTACATATTCACCTTCGATGAATAGATCAACTTTTACTTCCTCTCCTACTTTAGCATCTGTGAATCCGTCGTGGAATTCAACTAATTTAGCTTTAGGAGCAGAACCAGCCTTTTTGAAATGACCAGCTAACGCTTTACCAACGTTCTTCTCACTCTTGTCATCGAAACCTAATTGAACGGCAGAATAACCGTCAACTTCTAAGGTTCTGACCTGTAAAATCGCACATGGACCTGCTTGAATAACTGTACAAGGAATATTTTTCCCTGCTTCGTCAAACAAAGACGTCATACCGATTTTTTTACCAATAATACCTGACATTGTTTATGTTATAATAAAATTTATCCTTTATTTATCGTCATTTTTCGGAAGTCTGAAGTAATTTCTACTTTTGATATAGGCATACTACGCCCCTAAAATGAGTGTGCAAATGTATGAATAATTTTCTAACTGACAAATATTTCAAGCAAAATATTTTGATTTTTAATCATTTAGATAATTTTGGAAAAATTCGGGCGAAATTTCAGGTAAAATATTTTTGAATTACAGATAATTTAAAAATGAGTTGATTTTTACTTAATAATTACACTCACTCCAATTTCTTCAAGATTATTTTTGTCTTCTTCTAAAATATCCTGATCCGTAATCAAGTAATCTATTTTATCTAAAGAAGCAATTTTTCCGAAGCCTTTTTTATTGAGTTTTGAAGAATCGGCAAGAATAACAACTTTGTCAGAACATTCAATCATCAATTGATTTAAATGAGCCTCTGCTGCATTCGACGTACTGATCCCAAAATCCATATCAATTCCGTCTACACCAAGAAATAATTTATTACAAGAAAACTGCTTCAAAATACCTTCAGAAATAGAACCTACAATAGAAGTTGAGCTTTTCCTCACCTCTCCTCCTAACTGTATAATATTAATGTTAGGATTATTACAAAGTTCGATCGCCACGCGTAAAGAAGAAGTAAGCACTGTCAACGGCCCGAAGTTTACCAGCATTCTCGCCAAATAATGCATCGTTGTTCCGGAAGCCAAAATAATACAGTCGTTTTCCTGAATTAAAGATAAAGCCGCTTTTGCAATTCGCTGCTTGGCTTCCACATTTATGCTTTCCTTTTCATCCACATTTTTTTCGTACGCATAACGAACATGCTTACTCGCACCACCGTGATTTCGGAAAAGCAAACCTAAACTTTCAAGATAGTTCAGATCTTTTCGGATCGTAACCGAAGAAACATTGAATTTTTCACACAAATCCTGAACAAGAACGTGATCTTTCTCTTCTATTTCCTTTAAAATATCATTATGTCTTGTCAGTAATTTTTCCATGTGAAATTAATTTCACCAAAATTACTATTTTTTTTTATATTAAAAATTTCATTTAATTTCTTTTTAGTTTCATTTTTAATTTTTACATTTGAAAACGAAACATAACGAAATATTATGAAACGAAACGAAGAACTCAGCAAACTCACCACCGTAAAAGAATGGGACTTTATCGTCATTGGCGGTGGAGCAAGTGGTTTAGGTTCGGCATTAGATGCTACCAGCAGAGGGTTTAAAACGTTATTACTCGAATCTCATGATTTTGCTAAAGCCACTTCCAGCCGAAGTACAAAGCTCGTACACGGCGGTGTAAGATATTTGGCGCAGGGCGATATTGGTTTAGTTAAAGAAGCTTTGAAAGAAAGAGGCTTGTTGGCTAAGAACGCAGCTCATGTGGTAAAAAATCAGTCTTTTATCATTCCGAATTATACTTGGTGGGGCGGAATCTACTATAAAATAGGACTTTCGATCTATGATTTTCTTGCAGGGAAATTAAGTTTAGGTAAAACGAAATACATCAGCAAAGCAAAAACAGTTGAAAAACTTCCGACTATTGAACAAAAAGATCTGGCGAGCGGTGTTGTTTATCAGGACGGACAATTTGATGATGCCCGATTAGCAATCAACTTAACTCAAACAATTATTGAAAAAGGCGGAACTGCTGTTAACTATGTCAAGGTCATTAATTTAATTAAAAACGATTCAGGAAAGACCACAGGCGTAATTGCTGAAGATCAATTCACCAAGCAGCAATTTGAAATTAAAGCGAAAGTGGTCATCAACGCAACCGGAGTTTTCACCAACGACATATTAAATATGAATAACCCAAAACATGGAAAACTTGTTGTTCCAAGTCAGGGAATTCATTTGGTTTTAGATAAATCTTTCTTAAAAAGTGATGACGCGATCATGATCCCTAAAACATCGGACGGAAGAGTTCTATTTGTCGTTCCTTGGCATGACAGAGCTTTAGTTGGAACCACCGACACGCTTTTGGAAAACGAAAGTTTTGAACCGAGAGCGTTGGAAGATGAAATTAAATTTGTTTTAAATACAGCAAGACAATATTTAGCTAAAAAACCAACCCGCGAAGATGTAAAATCAGTTTTCGCAGGACTTCGACCGCTAGCCGCTCCTAAAGACGGCTCAAAAAGCACCAAAGAAGTTTCCCGAAGTCATAAAGTGATTACTTCTGAAACCGGATTGATTTCCATCATTGGCGGAAAATGGACAACCTACCGAAAAATGGCCGAAGATACCGTTGATGAAGCGATGAAAGTTCACAAACTAGGAATTACCACTTCAAAAACCGAAAACCTTTCAATCCATGGAAATGTGAAGCCTGAGACTGTAGACAGAACTAATCATTTATATGTATACGGTTCGGATATTCTTGAAATTAAAAAATTACAGCAAAGCAATTCTGAATTTGCAGAAAAAATACATCCAGAACATCCTTTCACAATAGCGGAAGCGGTTTGGGCAGTACGAAATGAAATGGCAGAAACCGTTGAAGATATTTTGGCAAGACGCGTAAGATTATTATTTTTAGACGCGAGAGCTGCCATCGATAGTGCCGAAAAAATCGCTACAATTATCGCAAGAGAAAATGGGCATTCCCAAGAATGGATTTACGAACAAACGAATGAATTTATAGAATTGGCAAAAGGATATTTGCTGACACCTTATTCTCCAAAAACAATCAACCTTAATAAATAGACACAACATGAGCGAAAAATTAATTCTTGCTTTAGATCAGGGAACCACTTCGTCCAGAGCAATCCTATTTAATCACAAAGGGGAAATTAAATACATTTCCCAAAAGAGTTTTGAACAAATCTTCCCGACGCCAGGTTGGGTAGAACATGATCCGAACGAAATCTGGTCATCGCAAATTTCCGTGGCCGCAGAAATTATCGCCAAAGCCGGAATTTCAGGTTTGGAAGTCGCCGCAATCGGAATTACGAATCAACGAGAAACAACTGTCGTTTGGGACAGAGAAACGGGCGAACCTATTTATAATGCGATCGTTTGGCAAGACAGAAGAACGTCTAAATATTGCGACGAATTAAAAGAACAGGGACATACAGAAATCATCAAAGAAAAGACAGGCCTTGTTTTGGATGCTTATTTTTCTGCCACAAAACTAAAATGGATTTTAGATAATGTAGAAGGAGCACGAGAAAAGGCTGAAGCCGGAAAACTATGTTTCGGAACTGTCGATACCTGGCTGATCTGGAAACTTACCCGTGGAAAAATGTTCATCACCGATGTTTCGAATGCAAGCAGAACGATGCTTTTAAATATTCATACTTTAGAATGGGATGAAGACCTTCTGAAATTATTTAATATTCCTAAAAATATATTGCCCGCCGTAAAGCAAAGCAGCGAAGTGTATGGTGAAACGGCTACTACTCTATTTTCAACCAAAATTCCCATTGCGGGAATTGCGGGAGATCAGCAAGCCGCTTTATTCGGGCAAATGTGTACAAAACCAGGAATGGTAAAAAACACTTACGGAACCGGATGTTTCCTTTTAATGAATACCGGAACTGAAGCCGTTTTATCAAAAAACAATCTGCTAACAACTGTTGCTTGGAAAATTAATGGTGAAGTGAATTATGCCTTGGAAGGAAGTGTTTTCGTCGGCGGTGCAGCAATTCAGTGGTTGAGAGATGGGTTGAAACTTATCAACTCTGCAGAAGAGATCAATACTTTAGCTAAAACTGTCGAAGATAATGGCGGCGTGTATTTCGTTCCTGCCTTAACGGGATTGGGAGCGCCTTACTGGGATCAGTATGCCCGTGGAACTATTGTCGGCGTTACCCGCGGAACAACCAACGGACATATTGCAAGGGCTACTTTAGAAGGTATTGCTTTTCAGGTATATGATATTGTGAAAGCAATGGAAGCTGATTCTGGAAGAGAAAGTTTGGAATTGAGAGTAGATGGCGGTGCTTCGGCGAGTGATCTATTGATGCAGATTCAATCGGATTTATTTGGTTTTAAAATTACCAGACCAAAAACATTAGAAACAACCGCTTTAGGTGCCGCTTATCTTGCCGGATTGGCGGTTGGTTACTGGAAAAGTATTGATGAAATTCAATCGCAATGGATTGTTGATAAAGATTTTCATCCGCAGCTCGAGCAGGAAAAAGTGGAGAAAATGGTAACGACATGGAATAAAGCCGTGCAACGTTCTCAAAGCTGGATCGAAGATTAATTTCACCTTATAAAAACTAAGATATGACTCCATTTATAGCAGAACTTATCGGAACCATGCTGATGATCTTATTAGGAAACGGCGTGGTGGCCAATGTAGTTTTAAAAGGTACGAAAGGAAATAATTCGGGCTGGATCGTGATTACGACCGCTTGGGCATTAGCTGTTTTTGTCGGAGTAACCGTTGCAGGTCCGGTGAGCGGTGCCCATTTGAATCCCGCAGTAACCTTAGGATTAGCCTTCGCAGGAAAATTTTCGTGGGATCTCGTTCCAACGTATATTGCCGGAGAAATGATCGGGGCAATGTTAGGCGCTTTTCTTGTATGGCTTTTTAATAAAGATCATTTTGAAATCACTGAAGATGAAGGTGCTAAACTCGCTTGTTTCAGCACGGGACCAGCTATCCGAAAACCTTTATCAAATTTAATAAGTGAAATTATCGGAACCTTCGTTTTGGTATTTGTGATCTTCAATTTTGTGGATGCCAGCATTTATGTAAACGATGCTTCGGAAGCCAAAATTGGGTTGGGAACCGTTGGCGCATTGCCGGTAACTCTATTGGTTTGGGCAATCGGATTGTCTTTAGGCGGAACCACTGGTTATGCCATCAATCCTGCCCGTGACTTGGGACCGAGAATCATCCACTCCATTTTACCTATCAAAGGAAGCAGCGACTGGAGCTATGCATGGATTCCTATTTTGGGACCTGTTATTGGTGCTGGTCTTGCTGCCTTATTACATATAAGCTTAAACTAAAATTTTAAAACTATATGAAAGAGCCATTCCAACTTTGGGATGGTTCTTTTTTTAAACACAAATTACATGAATACTTTTTCCATATGAAAATCCTTAGAATGTAAAATAATTCTAATATTTTAAACCATTAAGATAGGGTTAAGAAGTTGAGAAAAATTAAGTTGAACTTCGTTATTAGGGATGATATTTATCAAAAATTAATTTAAACGTTTTTGCTTTTTATCGGCAGAATTCAATTTCATCAACGATAAAATCTTTGTGCCTTAAAAACATTCATTATTTAAAAACATCTTTGCGACTTTGCGATTAACCCACAAACAAAAATTCTTCCCAAATTAAAATTAAGTTTAAATTTTTCATTAAATCGCAAAAACTCATTAATCACCGTGATTTTACGGTTCAATTTTTGCTTGGATATTTTTAATTTTGAAAAAAATTTTAATTATGAAAAAGCTTTTTTGTTTATTGATTCTATGCATCGGCTTCCTATCTTTTGCACAGTCGAAAGTACCTTTTGTCGGGAAAAGATTTTATGATATTGTAGAAGGCTTCAGCGGAAGCGGAACTCCGGCGTATTATGTAGACATCAAGAAAAACGGAGATGTACATTTCGGATATGTTCAGGTGAATCAGGCGGACGGAACCGAAACTGCAGAAGACATTAACGTAGGAAAATACAATCCTAAAGTAATGACCGTGCATTTTAAGAAGTTCAACGAAACTTTTAATCTTAAGCTTGAAAAAGATAAAATTTATTTAACCGATAAAAACGGGAATATTCAAAAAACTTCAGACTGCTGCTCAGTAGCAGAAAGCACAGATCCTGACACAAAATGTTCTTGTGAAAGCGAACTTTTTAAACCATGAGGTATATAAGACCATTTCTTTTTCTAATCCTCTTATCTTTTATTTCGTGTGGAAAAAAAGACAATCCCCCCTATACATTTTATTACTGGAAAACGAAACTGGCTTTAGACAAAACCGAAAAAGATGCTCTGCAAAAAGCCAGCGATCCCGTTTTATACACGCGTTTTTTTGATGTTGATAAAATAGATGGAAAGTTTCAACCCGTTGGGGTCATTACAAAAGATAAAAGTTTTGAAACCAATAAGCAAATCGCGCCCACGGTTTTTATTACCAACCGTACTTTTCTTTATATTAAAAAAGACGACATTCCATTTTTGGCGGAAAAAGTTCATCAATTGATTCAGAAAAAAACATCTGAATATCATTTAAAAATAAATAATGAAATTCAGATTGATTGTGATTGGACAGCCGGAACTCGGGATGATTATTTCACTTTTTTAAAAGAATTAAAAAGAATTTCGGGAAAAGAGATTACCTGTACGCTTCGGCTACATCAGGTAAAAGATAAGGCACAAACAGGAATTCCGCCTGTTGCAAAAGTTTTTTTGATGTGCTATTCTACTTCTTCGCCGTTGGAAAATTCAGATAAAAATTCAATTCTGGATGTTAATATTCTGAAAAGCTATCTTTCGAAACTTGAAGAGTACCCAATTAAAAAAATTGAAGTAGCCCTTCCTATTTATTCATGGGGAATTGTGACAAATCACCTGGGAAAACACAGATTGATTAATGCGCTATCTCAAAAAGACCTGAACAATCCGGACTTCAGAAAAATATCAGAGAACGAAATTGAGATTCAAAAAGACGGATTTTATTTTGGGAATTTCCTGAATAAAGGTTTTAAAATTAAGATTGAAGAAATTTCCGATCAGCAGCTTTTAGACGTTATTCATTTCCTTGATAAAAAAATCCCGCAATACAATATCATTTATTATCAATTAGATAGTAAATTTGTTATCAACCAAAATTTTAATTTCTAAATTAAAAACACCACAGCTAATATGAAAAAGTACCTACTTTCATTTGCCGTACTCTCACTTTTTTACACAAAATCTGATGCCTGTGCATGGGCTGATCCTGATTATGATTATTTCAATCTTTTCACGCAGACCATTATAAAAGATAAATCTTATTTGCCGTTTTTACACAGCTATTCCACAAGATTTTATACCGATTACAGCCCTTCGCTTCTGGCTCAAATCCCGGATGAGAATATTGAAGCATGGAGAAAATACTTTAACAATCAGCTCAGCTACTCCGAAACCTTGTTTTTGGTGAATAAAATGAGCATGAATGATTTAAATGAATTAAAAAAAGGAAATCCAAACAACCAACTGCTTAAAAAACTGGGAACGGGTTTCTACACAAAATATACAGAAGGAATTGATTATCTGATTGAGGCTAAATATCTGGAGCCTTATATGAAAATCAATTATATTGAAAGTTCGGATTCATTTTATTACCGCGAAAATCAAAAAGATGTAAACGCTACGAACCTTGATTACAATAAAACGATTGCTGCATTAACATCACTTTATAACGCTGCCAAAAATCCGGAAATTAAGCAACGTTACGGTTTCCAGCTCGTGCGTTTTAATCATTACACCCGAAATTACGATGCCGCGGCTCAGGCTTTTAAAACGTATGTTGCTCCCATTAAACTGAAAGGTGCACCTTATATTATGGCACTCGATCAGCTTGCCGGCGCACAACGCGGGATGGATATGAATAGCGAAGCCAACTGGAACTTTTTTCAGGTTTTTAAAGACAGTAAAAGCCGTAAAGAGTCTGCGTTTGTATCGATGCAGCTGTCTGATACCGCTTCATTTAATAATATTTTAAAAAGAGCGAATACGAACGACGAAAAAAATATGGCATATTTTCTTTTAGGCTATCAGGATTTTACCAATCCGATTCCTTTGATGGAAAAAATGTACGACATTAACCCTGATTCGGAAATCCTGAAAGTAATGGCGGCAAGAAGCATTAATGAAATTGAAAGAAGTTATCTTCCGACCTACTATTATGCTTCAGCTGAAAATGGAACTGCAGTTAAAAATTCCACACAAAACAATTCAGATAAAACAAATACTGAAAATACAGAACCTAAAAAAGAAGAATTATCTTTTTGGCAGAAAATTGTGAGATTCTTTAAAAATCTTTTCGGAGGTTCAAAATCGAAAGGTGAAACAGGAAATAAAGCCGATCAAAGTGATGATGAATTGCTGGATAACCCGAACAGAATTCCGGTTTATTCTAAAAAAGATTCATATTACGGGTCTGAAAATGATCTGCAGAAAGACTTTCTGGATGATCTGCAAAAATTTGCTTCTAAAACCAAAGAAAAATCGAAGGATGAATATTGGCAGATCGCCGATGCTTACCTGATGTTTTTGAAAAAAGACTATAAAGCGAGCACCGAGATTTTAGAAGATATTAAAACCACCAATCCGGAATATCTTGAGGAAATTAAAAGAATGAAAGTTCTAAATGATATTGTTTCTCAGCCTAAAATTGATGCAAAATATGAAGATCATCTCATGAAAGATTATGCCGAATATTTTGTGGAAAAATCGGTAAAAAAAGACAGCACGAATCAGTATGATGAATATGGAACTGCACCGTCAACCGCAGATTTCTTAAAGGATGTTTTGGCTAACCGTTATTTCTTACAAGGTGAAGATGGAAAATCTTACCTGATGAATAATAAGCTGTCGTATCTTCAGTACAATCCGAACTCCAGCTTGGTTAAAAGTGTGGAAGAATTTTACAGAAAACCGAATAAGACCCAGTTTGAGCAACAGATCATTTCTAAAAATATGGATAATGTGGGGAATGTGGATGCATTTTTCAGTGTGATTTATGGTGACAGGGCGATGCGAACAGCCGACTTTGCCAAAGCGAAATCGTATTATGAAAAAGCGCAGACCTTCGCGGGAATTCCACGAGAAAACTATGAGCGCTATAATCCACTAACCGGAAATTATGAAAAACTCGTCTATGACGGCAAAAATTATGACGGATTCCATAATATTTCAAATCTGATTTTCGGTCATAATACTTGGGAAAGTTTTGAAAGTCCGCAAGACCAAAGTATGAAAGCAGAAGATTACAGCCTCTTCCCTTTCATTAAACCCAATATGAATAAACTGGAACTTGCAAATGCTCTTGTTCAACTTAAACAAATCGGAAACGGGAAGGATGAAAAGTCGGCCAAAGCCAATCAGCTCATCGGAAATGTTTTGTATAACACTTCTGTTTTAGGATATTTCAGACAGGTTTTCGTGATGGATGTCGACAATAGCAATGGTGGAAAGTATGATTTCTGGCGAACTGACCGAAAAAATCCGTACCAATATTATTATAAAAACTTTTTGGATACTACGTATATTGAACCCGATAATTTTGATCTGTCAATTAATTATTATCAAAAGGCACTTAATACCTCCAACAATAAAGAGGAAAAAGCAAGAATCCTTTTCCAAATGGCCAGCGCCGAGCAAGGAAAGTATTATCAGTATGAAGCAAAAAACCCAGCTAATATTGATTATTCTGATCCTAAATGGTCTGAGAAAAATGCCGCTCACGATCTGCAAATGACCACCACCAAACATGAAAAATACAAAACGTATTTTGCTATTTTAAAGAATCAGTACTCGGATACCGAAACCGCAAAAGGGCTGATGGGTAGCTGTATTTATTTTGAGTATTTTATGAAGAAGTAGGTTGTTTCATTTTGAGATATTTATATAAATCAGGCTGTCTATAAAAAGACAGCCTGGTTTTTTTATTTGAAGTCACGAGCGAGACGCTCGCGCCAGCTGAGGATTTTCTAAAGTTATCGAACTTGATTACTTTATTTTAAATTACATTCCCCACGCTAGGCTATTTTTCAATTAACATTTAATGTATCATCCAATATGATTTGATTAATTCCCAAGGCATTTTCTTTTTTAGAATATTCTGAAAAAGACCCTATCATATTAAATGTTTTACCCTCTTGATACTTTGAAATATCAAGAGAATAAATATATCTCCCATTTTTTATTCTTTTACAATTAAAAATAGTAGGATAAAGCAATGGTTTTTCATTAGAGATTATACCTATGTTAATTTGTGCAGAATATACATCGTCTGAACTTATAGGGCAGTAAAAATTATATATAAGAATTTTTTTATTAATATATTCTTTAGTATAAAATTTACTTTTCATTGTATCTATTTTATTTTTTTTATACAAAAGAATTTGATTGAATGATTCTTTGGAATTATGTAAATCTTTATAAAATTCAATATCAACATACTTTTCATCAATTTGTCTATCATAAGAATACCACCATCCAGTTTTATATTTCTTAATATAGTTATATCGTCCTTTTATTAGAAAGCGATCATTTTTCCCTTCATACTGATAAATGGAATCATTAATCTTTTTTTGAGTATAAATTTTGTAATGATTCAAATTAAATAAATTATATATATCATCTTTTATTACTACCTCTTTTTTTTGCTTACAGCTATTAAAAAAAATACATATTAAAAAAAAAATAATTACTTTGTTTATCATCTTTTATTATTTATTCTATATTGGCTAGGAACTCTACTATTAAAATTTCTAATATCTCTATTATAAGATGTATCTTGAACAGGTTTATAAGCTTTATCAAAATCCCCAGGTCGATTTCCATAAAAAATAGTAGTATCTTTTTGATATGTAAAACCTGTCTGCTTAATCGAATCTAAAGATGTAACTTTAACCCCCATCGAATTTTGCAGCTCCTCTTTTTGCATACCTTTTTCTGCAGTTCCATAGAGCATGGAAGTGAGATCACCAACTCTACTCATTGCCTGAGCAAAAGCGTATAATAGTCCTCCTCCTACTTTCTCTGGAAAAGTACTTGGTGAAACAAAATCATCGAAGTTAACATTCAATACTTTATCATCTGGTAACTTTTTACTCCAACTACCTGCATCGAAATCTCTACTCATAAGACTTGTTGTAAATGATGGAAAGTCTTCTGCTGGCCAAGTTGTCCACGTACCTCCTGCAAACATTGGCATAGCACTTTGAAAAGCATTTATTGCCCCATACATTGGTTCATAACTAGCCTTACCACCTTCACTTAATCTCACATAGCCAGCTTCTCCATTAGCCCCAATTTTGGCATCAGCCAAAACTGTCCCATTTTTAGCAAACCCATCTACACCTGATATTTTTTGTGCCTGTTCCACTGTTGTAACGGACGCATTAAATTGCCATTTCCCGTCTTTTCTAATCCAATCGCTTTCTGATCTTCCATCGGGATCAATAAATCTTAAAGGATTATTAAACGCATACCTATATGGTGACCAGGCTCTATTTACTTCCGCCAGCGGATCCACCACACCCCATCTTCCAATATCCGGCATGTAAAATCTCGCCCCATAATCATACATACCAGTCTCCTGAAGCTCTTTTCCGTTATACTTATAAGAATAAAAACTACCAAAAGTAGAGGAACTTGTACCTCCAATATGATTTAGCCCAAAAGGATAATAATTATTAGTGTCTATTGTTTGAATATCTTGTCCTGTATCTTTTGCAAAACTAACTCTGGCATTGCCTAAGTGATCTTTATATTGGTAAATATAACGGTTTTCGGCAAAACTATAAAAACCTTCTGATGTTGCCACGAAGTCTAGTATCCAAATGGGTTCTATATCCGGAAAGGAAGGAATAAGTTTATCTTTATAAGCCTGTTCTTCGTAGGCGGTGCTCGTTCTACAAGTTATACATATTCCACCACCCTCTCTATATTTATATTGAAAACCATCAAGATAATCTGTTATATTAGTAGTTGTTAAACCTCTAGGTGGCCTGGTAGAATAATATTTTCTTAGTTTTTGACCGTTTGCACTATACAGGTGACTGATATTTATAAAATTTATTAATCCAAACGCATTTTGTTCAATGTAAAAAGAATTTGGTAAACTTAAACTATTGTAAGCGATGGACTGAATTCCTTTATCTTTCATATTTATCATGTTCCCGTTCAGATCATAATCTATGATATTATTCCCACCTTCATAGCCAGTATCATTAAGAGAATTTTCAATAATTCTATCTAACCGGTTTCCGGTGTATTGATATACCAGATCATCTACCTGGAGAGAAGTAGTCCCTGAAAAGGGTATAGCATTCCTTTTAAGCGTAGCAATGTTTCCGTTTACATCGTACGTTAGATGCTCATTAAAATTATAATTAAACGGGATGGTTGAGAAAGGCTCTGTGTAGATGGCATCTTTCAGTCTGTTGAGCCCGTCATAAGAGTAGGTGTATCTCTTCAGTACATCTTCAGAAGCATTTTTCCATTCAACTTCTGCAATATTTCCGTTATACCTTGCGCTACCAAAACTGTTGTATATAGGATTATTGTACTTTATTTCATATCCAAACAGTTTGCCGTTTAGGTTCAGGGGATCATTAACTTTCGTCATCCACCCATGAATATTGTATGCATAATCAATACTTTGAAGCGGTGAACCAGCATTGGTTCCACCCACTTTTTTGTTTCGAAGTTGGGAAAGCTCATTATAATCATTTTGAGCTAAATATTCAACAGGATTACTATCTACCTGATGGGTATGCGTTAATAATCTGTTTTGATGGTCATAGGTAAAGTTTTCAGTAATTACTTTATCGGTATCAGTATCCAGTCTTTTATGCTTCGTGATTGATTGCTGAACGGCTCCTGAGAAATCCAATTTAGAGAAAACCTGAGTTCGCCCTCCCAAATGATTGATGGAATACGAGCCAATCGCCCTTCCTT
>NZ_JALNUD010000010.1:0-210249 GCF_026540445.1 Chryseobacterium sp. GM_Chr_2 | reverse complement strand
TAAAAAACATAAAAAAATGGAAAGTAATGTTTTTACTTTCCATTTTTAAATTATTTATTCTCCAATCAATTCTTCATCCTGAAAATACTGAATGATCGCTTTTTTCATTAAAATTTGCTGTTCATTCGGTTTTAATTCCGGGAGTGGTTCAAGCTCTTCCCAATGTGGATATCCATCATTGTCATAATGTGAAAATTTATAATATCCAAAAGGCTCCAGCAATCTACAAACTGCGATATGAAGGAGGTTTACTTTATCGTCTTTCGTATATTTTTGCTGGCCGCTTCCCAATTCCTGAAGCCCGATTAAAAACAAATACGTTTCAATCGGTGCATCTTTTTCAGTATCAAAGTTTTCGATGAAAAATTGTTGTACTTTTTGCCAGTATTCTGCTTCGTTAATCATCTTTTCTATCTTCTAATTTTAATAAAAATGCGTATTCCAGCGCATCTTCCTTCAGAGATTCAAATCTTCCGCTTGCTCCGCCATGTCCTGCACTCATATCGGTTTTGAAAATCAAAATATTATCATCTGTTTTCAATTCTCTCAATTTCGCTGTCCATTTTGCGGGTTCCCAATATTGAACCTGAGAATCGTGTAATCCCGTTGTAATTAAGGTATTCGGATACTCTTTCGCTTCTACATTATCGTAAGGCGAATATTCTTTCATATAATGATAATATTCTTCGTCATTCGGATTTCCCCATTCGTCGTATTCTCCGGTTGTTAAAGGAATAGTTTCATCCAACATTGTTGAAACTACATCCACGAAAGGAACTTGTGCTACAATCCCATTAAATAAAGTAGGCTCGTAATTCATCACCGCTCCAACCAACAATCCTCCGGCGCTTCCGCCCATTGCGTATAAATGTTTTGAAGAAGTATAATTTTCTTTAATTAAATATTTTCCGGCATCAATAAAATCGAAGAATGTATTTTTCTTAAACAACATTTTTCCGTCTTCATACCATTCTCTTCCTAAATATTCACCACCTCGAATGTGAGCAATTGCATAAATAAATCCTCTATCTAAAATTGACAGTCTCACATTAGAAAAGCTCGCATCAACCGTATGCCCGTAACTTCCGTAACCATATAAAAGTAGAGGAGTATCGGCAGATTTTTTTGTGTCTTTATGATACACCAAAGAAATCGGAACTTTCGCTTCACCATCTCTTGAGTCTGCCCAAATTCTTTCCGAAATATAATTTTCAGCAAAAAACTTTCCGCCCAAAACTTCCTGTTGTTTCAAAAGCTTTGTGGTTTTTTCTTTCATATTATATTCGTAAGTAGAGCTTGGCTGTGTTAAAGAAGTATAGCCATAGCGTAAAACTTCCGTATCAAACTCAAGGTTTAACCCAATATAAGCAGTATACGTTGGATCTGAAAAAGGTAAATAGTGAGATTCCTGAGTTTTTTCGTCAATAATTTTAATCTGAAGCAAGCCTTCTTCTCTTTCTTCAAGAACCAAATAATTTTTAAAAATCTCGAAACCTTCCAGCAAAACTTCCGGGCGATGAGGGATTACATCTACCCAATTTTCCATTCTGCAGTTATCAATTTTAGCTTTTACGATTTTAAAATTGAATGCGTCGTCTGCATTGGTGATGATGTAAAACTCATCTTCGTAATGTTCTACAGAATATTCCAGATCATCAATTCTTGGCTGAATGATCGTCCATTCTGCAAAAACATTGTCTGAAGGGATAAATCTGTGCTCGTCTGAAATCGTACTCGAACTTGCAAGGAAAATATATTCTAACGATTTGGTCTTGAAAACATTTACATCAAAAGTATCGTCTTTTTCATGGAAGATTAAAACATCTTCCGAAGAATCTGTTCCCAATTGATGTCTGTAAACCTGAAAAGCTCTTAAACTTTCATCTTTTCTAATGTAAAAAATGTGTTCGTTATCATTAGCCCAAACTGCTTTTCCTGTGGTGTTTTCGATTTTATCAGCAAGAATTTCGCCTGTTTTTAAATCCTTAAAATTAATGGTGTAAATTCTGCGACTTACATTATCTGTTGAAAATGAAGTCAGTTGATTGTTTGGCGAAACAGCTACGCTTCCCACTTCGAAATATTCGTGTCCTTCTGCTAACATATTTACATCGAGAATAATTTCCTCTTCGTTATCCAGACTTTGATATTTTCTGCAAAAAATAGGGTATTCTTTTCCTTCTTCATAGCGTACGATATACCAATATTCATTAAAGAAATAGGGTAGAGATTCATCATCTTTTTTGTATCGTGCCTTCATTTCCTCGAAAAGATCTTCCTGAAGCTGTTCTGTATCTTTCATTACGAAATCTGCGTATGCATTTTCTTCTTCTAGATATTTTGTTACTTCAGGGTTTTCTCTTTCATTCAGCCAGAAATAATTGTCAGTTCTTTTATCTCCGTGTATTTCGAGTATTTTTTCTATTTTTTTTGCCTGTGGAGCTTTCATTCGAATATTTTGATTCTTTTTATATTTTTAAAATGTCTTTACATAATCTGGTCGGAATTTAAGAACATTTTAGCCAATATTAAATTTTGTTCAAATTTAATTAAAAAAAAACCATCTTTCCTTTGTTGAAAAGACGGTTATTATATGTTTTCGTATTAAATTTTACTTGTGTAAAGCTTTAATATATTTTTCAAGAGCCATAGTCATAGACGGAGTTTCCTTTGTAGGAGCCATTAAATCTACCTTCAATCCTGCTTCTTCCGCTGCTGCCGAAGTGGTTGCTCCAAAGACGCCGATCTTAGTTTCTCCCTGTGTAAAATCCGGGAAATTCTGTTGTAGAGATTTAATTCCTTGTGGACTGAAGAAGATCAACATATCGTAATCTTTAATAGTAATGTCTGTTAAATCACTACAAACCGTTCTGTACATGATCGCTCTTGTCCAGTCGATATTTGCTGCGTCTAACGTTCTTATGATATCCGGACTCAACACGTCTGAAGATGGTAAAAGGTACTTCTCAGAAGGGAATTTTTTGAAAAGTGGAGCCAGATCTGCGAAGTTCTTCTCCCCAAAGCTGATCTTTCTTTTTCTGTAAACAATATGCTTCTGAAGATAATTAGCAATCGCTTCCGACTGGCAGATATACCTCATAGTATCCGGAACTGCAAAGCGCAATTCTTCTGCTAATCTAAAGTAATGGTCTATCGCATTTTTACTGGTAAAGATAATACCTGTGTACTGCGTAAGATCAATCTTCTGTGTTCTCAATTCTTTGTTGTCAACTCCTTCGACGTGGATGAAAGGACGGAAATCAATCTTTATTTTTTCCTTCTTCGCTATTTCCAGGTATGGAGACGACTCGCTAGGCGATGGTTGTGATACCAATATAGACTTTATTCTCATCATTGACTTTTATTAAAAAAATAATAATTTCCAAAGCAACATAAGAGGTGCAATTTGGAGGGTGCAAATATACAAAAATTTATAATACCATTTTTCGGGTAAGATCTTGTTCTTGTGAAATAAATAGAAAAAAATCTTAAAAATAAACACAAAAGCAGTAAAGTATAAATAATATAAAAACATTTCATTTCTGTCTATCGGGAAATAATAGTGGGCTACACATAATATTATCAACAAAAAAGACAGGATGAAATAAAATTTTGTAGAGGTAAAGTAAAAAATACTCCATTTTTTTCCGTCGCCAATACTTTGGTAAAATAAAAAGCCTAAACCGCATTTTAATAAATAAAAAAGTACGACGGCAGTTAAAGTAAATCCAAATTTATTCAGCTCGTAGCCAAAAGGATGAATATCTGCTACAAATTTCGGAACTACAGGAATGTATTGCGAAATTAAAACAGACAAGGTGAGTGCTGTTACACACGAAGTGATAATCCAACTGGGAAGATTATTACTGGCGTCAAAATATTTTTGAAGCAGAAAATCTTTCAGGTTGGCATCTCGCTCTACAATATTCATCATAAAAATGAATAAAAAGATGCATCCAAGCAATATAAAGATTACCCAATCGTTGTTCTCAGGTATTCTTACATGATTTGTGAAGTTTTGTGATAGCGGCAAAGGAATTTTTTTGCAAAATTATAGAATATTTTGTATAAAATAAAAAGGTTAAATAAACTATCTTTGCAAACTGAAATGAAAAAACTGGTCATTATCCCAACTTATAACGAAAAGGAAAATATTGAAAATATTATTTCCGCGGTTTTTGCGTTGGAAGAAAACTTTCATGTTTTGGTTGTGGATGATACTTCTCCGGATGGCACCGCAGAAGTTGTGAGAGATTTACAAAAAAGATTCCCTCATCATTTACACCTGTCGATCAGGCATATAAAAGATGGTTTGGGAAAGGCATACATTCATGGGTTTAAATGGGCTCTTGAAAACGAATACGATTATATTTTCGAGATGGATGCCGATTTCTCACACAATCCCAACGATTTGCCGAAATTATTTGACGCGTGTCTGAATGCAGATATGGCCATTGGTTCACGTTATTCAAAAGGGGTAAATGTTGTGAATTGGCCGATGGGAAGGGTTTTACTTTCCTATTTCGCTTCAAAATATGTGAGATTTGTTTTGGGATTACCAATTCATGATACAACGGCAGGTTTCGTCTGTTTTTCAAGAAAAGTTTTGGAAGAAATAGGCTTGGATAATGTGAAATTAAAAGGATATGGTTTTCAGATTGAGATGAAATTCCGAGCTTTTAAGAAAGGTTTCAAGATTACAGAAGTTCCTATTATCTTTACCAACAGAATTTTGGGCGAAAGCAAAATGAACGGAGGCATTATTCATGAAGCCGTGTTTGGCGTGTTGAATTTAAAATGGAAATCAATAATCAATAAATTATGAAAAAACTGATCTTACTTTTTGTTTTGATGTTTGTATTTTCATGTACAGATTATATTGATAAGCCTAAAAATCTGGTTCAGGAAGATACAATGGCAGAAATATTGGCAGATTTGTCGATCAACGATCAGGCGAGCATTAATTTTCAGAATACCAATATGGAAGCCGGAACGAGATATGTTTTGAAAACATACAATGTAAAACCGGCAGATTTTACAGAAAGTTTTAAATATTACGTGCTGAAGCAGAAAATGAAAGGAATTACGGAAGAAGCACAAAAATTATTATTAAAAAAAGATCCAAAAGCGGAAAAATATATTCAGGATAAAACCAAGAATAACGGAGTAAATCCACCGAATTTGGAAAATTAGTTATGATGCAAAAGTTTTTTACGATAGAAAAAACCTCTGAGGGAAAGGCAAGAGCAGGAGAAATTACCACAGATCACGGTAAAATTCAAACGCCTATTTTTATGCCTGTAGGAACTGTAGCGAGTGTAAAAACAGTTCACCAAAGAGAATTAAAAGAAGACATAAAAGCCCAGATTATTTTGGGTAATACGTATCACCTTTACCTTCGTCCGGGTATGGAAACCATGCAGGACGCGGGAGGTTTGCATAAATTTATGAATTGGGATCTTCCTATTCTTACGGATTCAGGAGGTTTTCAGGTGTTTTCATTGGCAAGCAGCCGAAAAATGACCGAAGAAGGAGCGAGATTCAAATCTCATATCGACGGAAGTTATCACATGTTCTCTCCGGAAAAATCTATGGAAATCCAAAGACAGATCGGAGCTGATATTTTCATGGCTTTTGACGAATGTACGCCTTATCCTTGCGAATACAATCAGGCCAAATCTTCGATGGAACTTACGCATCGTTGGTTGAAAAGATGTATCGAATGGACGGAAAATAATCCTGAAATTTACGGTCACAAACAAAGACTTTTTCCTATTGTTCAGGGCTCCACATATTCAGATTTAAGAAAAATTTCTGCAGAAGTTATTTCCGAAGCGGGAGCTGAAGGAAATGCCATTGGTGGACTTTCCGTAGGGGAACCTGAAGAAGAAATGTACAGAATTACCGACGAAGTAACCGATATTTTACCAAAAGAAAAACCAAGATATTTAATGGGGGTAGGAACACCGTGGAATATTTTGGAATCTATCGGGTTGGGAATCGATATGATGGATTGTGTAATGCCAACAAGAAACGCAAGAAATGCAATGCTTTTCACTTGGCAAGGCGTGATGAACATGAAAAACGAAAAGTGGAAAAAAGATTTTTCGCCGCTCGACGAATTTGGTACAAGTTTCGTAGACAGAGAGTATTCGAAAGCTTATTTGAGACATTTATTTGTTTCTAAAGAATATCTGGCGAAACAAATAGCTTCTATTCATAATCTGGCTTTTTATTTAGATTTGGTGAAAGTTGCAAGAGAACATATTTTAGCAGGAGATTTCTACGAATGGAAAAATTCTGTGGTTCCTGTGCTTAGACAAAGGCTTTAAAAATATAAAGAGTTCTGGGGAGTCCCGAAGGGACGACTTACATCAGAATAGGATGCAGATCCTATTGTAATAATTAAGAAAAAAACGCAGCAATGCTAAAGATTGTAGACAAATATATCATTAAAAAGTATCTTGGAACGTTCAGTTTCATGCTGATATTGCTGTCTATTGTTGTTTTGGTGATTGATGTTCAGCAAAAAATTCCGAGAATTGAAAATGCAAAAGCATTAGATCCAAAAATGGATTTAATGTACTTTTTGATTCATTTTTATCCGTTCTGGATTTTGAATCTTATTGTAACTTTCCTTTCGATTTTGGTTTTTATTTCGGTGATTTATTTTACCTCCAGAATGGCAAATAATACGGAGATTGTCGCGATTATCAGTTCCGGAGCAAGTTTTCACAGGTTTGCGAGACCTTACTTAATTACTTCGGTTTTTATTGCACTGATTTCTCTTACTGTCAATCATATGGTTTTGCCGTGGGCGAATATCAAAAAAAACGCACTCGAAGCATATACCTATAACTCAACCAATAAAGAGAAAATTTTAGGAACCGCGCCGGCTTCTGCTCAGTTAAGTAAAACGGAATATATTTTCGTAAACTCATGGAATAAAAAAGAGCGAAGAGGAACGGGTTTCGTTTTCCAAAAGTTTGATAAAGACAGAAGATTGCTTTATGAATTAAAAGCATCGGAGGTTTCTTGGGATCAGGCTAAAAAACAATTTATTTTAAATAATTACACGGAAAAAACGATCAATAAAGATGATTCTCAAAAGCTGGCGAATAACTATGAGTTAAGAAAAAGTTATGGTCACGCGCCGGAAGAATTATTTCCGAATGAATTGTTGGGACAAAATAAAACGACTCCTGAACTTATAAAATTCATCGAACGCGAAAAAAATAAAGGAAACGGTAACCTGAATTCTTACCTGAACGAGCTTCATCAAAGAACTTCAATGCCTGTTTCAATTGTTATTCTTACGTTTTTAGCCCTTTCATTAGCATCTCAGAAGAAGCGTGGCGGGCTGGGGATTAACCTTGCGGTAGGTATTTCTTTGGCTTTCGTTTTTGTATTTTCTTTTGAAGCATTAAAAGTTGTTTCCGAGAATAAAAGTTTAACTCCATTAACGGCGATGTGGTTGCCCAATATGATTTTCTTCCCGATTGCGCTTGTTTTATATTTGAAGAGAGCCAATCAGTAAAGAAGTTTTATTTCTTTGTGATAAAAAGACTGTAAACCATCATTTTCCAAATCAATCCAAAGTTCTCCTTTTTCGTCAGCATGTTTTATGATGCCATTTTGTCGCTTTTTGTCTAATTCAAAGACGGAAACCTGATCTTTTCTGAATAAATGTTGATTAAAAAGTTTCATGATTTCTTCATCAGAGGGAATATTTTGTAGTTTTTCAACCAAATAATTCTGAAGCTTTTCAGTGGTTTCATTTAAGTCAAATTCGATTCCTGTTTGGGTTAAAAGCGAACCAGCGTTAGAAACTTCCTCAAATTTTTCCTGAAGAATATTAAAGCCTGCTCCAATGATGAAATAATTATTTTGATTTATTTTTTTCTTTTCTATTAAAATTCCGACGATTTTTTTATTTTTAAGGATAATATCATTTGGCCACTTTATTTTCACGTCATTATCAGTCAAATTGGCAAGGAAATCCCTTATCACAATTGCGGTATAATAATTGAACATAAAATCAGAGCACGTAAAATTCTCGATTTTTGCCGCTAACGTATACGCTAAATTTTTTTCAGCATTGAAAGACCAGGTATTTCCATATTGTCCGCGACCTTTTGTTTGGTTGAAAGTATGTAAACCGATAAAATCTGAATTTTCATAAAGTAAAAACTTAGATATTTCGTCATTAGTAGAAGAACACTCTTTTAAATAGAATAAATGGGGCATTTAAGAAAACTTTAAGACTTTTAAAGGGTTAAAAATAAGGCTAAAGTAAAGAAAAAACAATAAATTTGCAGATTATAGATATTTTAATGAACAAAACAGCAGAAAAGCAAGCGCTAATAGATAAAATTGTTGAGGCAATCCAAGATGTAAAAGGGGAAGATATTATGATTTTTGATCTTTCAAAAATTGAAAATTCTGTAGCGGAAACATTCGTAATTTGTAGCGGAAACTCAAACACTCAGGTGTCTGCATTAGCAGGTAACGTTGAGAAAAAAGTAAGAAACGATCTTAAAGACAGACCTTGGCACGTAGAAGGAACTGAGAATTCTATGTGGGTTCTGGTAGATTACGTTTCTGTGGTGGTGCATATTTTCCAAAAAGAAACTCGTGAATATTATGATATTGAAGAACTTTGGGGAGATGCAGAAATCACAAGAATAGAAAATGTATAATTATAAAAAGTATCAATGAACAATAAAGGATTTAACTGGTTTTTTCCGATTGCGATCATAGCTCTTTTGCTATTTTTTATCCCGAATTTTTTCGGTGATAGCAGTGCAAAATCTATAGACGAGGACGAGTTTTTCAAAGTCATGCAAGCCGGGAAAGTTCAGAACATTTTAATATATAAAGACACTGAAAAGGCTGATGTTTTTTTAACTCAAGCTGCTAAAACGGAAATGGTGAACAAAAAAGCCAAAGAAAATGATCCGTTTTCAGCATTTGCCGTAACTCCAAAAGCAGATTACACTGTAAAATACGGAGATCTTCAGCTTTTCCTTCAAAAATTTGATCAGATAAAGGCAACGAATCCTGTTATTAAAACAACCAAAGATTATGGTGCGGGGAAAAGCCCTTTCATGGATATTTTGGTTTCAGCATTCATCTGGATTGCAATTTTAGGAATTTTCTATTTCCTTCTTTTCAGAAAGATGGGCGGTGGAGGAGGTCCTGGCGGACAAATCTTCTCTATCGGAAAATCTAAGGCTAAACTTTTCGACGAAAAAGAAAGAATTCAGGTAACATTTAAGGATGTTGCAGGTTTGGAAGGTGCTAAAGAAGAGGTTCAGGAAGTGGTAGATTTCTTGAAAAACTCAGAAAAATATACAAAACTGGGAGGTAAAATTCCTAAAGGTGTACTTTTGGTAGGGCCTCCAGGAACAGGTAAAACGTTATTGGCGAAAGCGGTAGCGGGTGAAGCTAAAGTTCCATTCTTCTCACTTTCAGGTTCAGATTTCGTAGAAATGTTTGTTGGGGTAGGTGCTTCAAGAGTTAGAGATCTTTTTGCTCAGGCTAAAGCTAAATCTCCTGCAATTATCTTTATTGATGAGATTGATGCAATTGGACGTGCAAGAGGTAAAAACAATTTCTCTGGCGGAAACGACGAAAGAGAAAATACATTGAACCAGCTTCTTACAGAAATGGATGGTTTCGGAACAGATACCAACGTAATTGTAATGGCAGCAACCAACAGAGCAGATATCTTAGATAAAGCTTTGATGAGAGCAGGACGTTTTGACCGTTCCATTTATGTAGACCTTCCGGAATTACACGAAAGAAGACAGATTCTTGATGTTCACTTAAAGAAAATCAAGCTTGATGACAGCGTAGACAGAGATTTCCTTGCAAAACAAACTCCTGGTTTCAGTGGTGCAGATATTGCTAATCTATGTAACGAAGCGGCACTTATTGCAGCTAGAAACAGTCATGAATTTGTAGTGAAACAAGATTTCCTTGATGCTGTAGACAGAATCATCGGTGGTCTTGAGAAGAAAAATAAAGCTATCAAACCTTCTGAAAAGAAAAGAATTGCATACCACGAGGCAGGACACGCAACAGTTTCTTGGCTTACAGAGCATGCTTCTCCGCTATTGAAGGTAACTATCGTACCAAGAGGTCGTTCTCTAGGAGCTGCATGGTACTTACCTGAGGAAAGACAAATCACTACAACAGAACAGTTATTAGACGAAATGTGTTCTCTTTTAGGAGGTAGAGCGGCAGAGCAGGTAGCATTAGGTAACTATTCTACAGGAGCACAGAATGACCTTGAAAGAGCTTTCAAACAGGCAAATTCAATGGTTACGATCTACGGATTGAGCGAAAAAGTAGGACATGTTTCTTACTATGACAGCTCTGGTCAGGCAGATTATTCTTTCTCAAAACCATATTCTGAAAAAACGGCTGAGCTTATTGATGCTGAGATCAAACAATTTGTAAGCGATCAGTATGACAGAGCAATTCAGATTTTAACTGAGAATAAAGATAAGCTTGATGCCTTGGCGAATAAACTTTTAGAAAAAGAAGTTATTTTCCGTGAAGATTTGGAAGAAATATTTGGAAAAAGAGCTTGGGATCCTGAATTAACAGAGAAACCGGTTACCAATACTATTCCTGATACAAAGGAACCAACAGAAGAAATTATTATAAAAGATAAAGTAGAGGATAGCGAAATTCAGGCGCCTGAAAGCCCAACTCAACAGTAATTTTTATAAAGAAATTAAACCATATAAAACCTGACAATAGCTAAATTGTCAGGTTTTTTCATATTTAAAGGGAGATTTTTGGACTGTATTGTAATTAATTCTTTATTTTTGTATAAAGTTGACTAAAAATAAATTAAGTTGAATTTATTCAAGAGGATTGTAAGCAAACTGACCAACCAGCCTGAGGAAGAGGATAAACAGAGCCTGGAAAAGCTAGGGGACTCGCTGAAAAATGCGGATCTCGACTATAAGTTTGCGCAATTATTTACGCATTCGGGAGGATTTTTTAATTATTGTGCGGATGAGGCGGAAGCTCTACAGACTTTAAACCAGATCATCAAAATAGAAGGAATGAGAAATCTCTTCTGTTGGGATAAGGATCTTCAGAACTTTTTGAATGTTGTGAAGACTTCTTACACTTCAGAATTGCAGTCGTCAAATGATGCGGCGTTCATCTCGTGTGAATACCTTATCGCTTATGATGGTAGAATCATGCTTTCGCATAATAATATTCTACATTATCATTCTTCAAGACTGCCAGAAAAAATTATCATTATCGCTAATGTTTCGCAAATCGTGAGCAATCTGAACGATGCCATGAGCAAAATAAAGCGAAACGGAAATATTAAGAATCTTACTTCCATCAGCGGAAGCCAGTCGAAGATGGATACCGTATCCACAGGTAATACAAAACTATTTTTATTGTTGCTTGAAGATTAAGCATCAACTTTCTAAATTTTAAATTTTGGACAAAAATCTTATTCAAAGAACCCTTTCCGGACTTATCTACGTTGCATTTATCATTCTTTGTACTACTCCGTTGGGAGCACAACTCATCAACAGTATTTCTCCGGATCTTGTTAAACAGCAATATTTGTTTTATGGTTTAATAACACTTTTAATGGCTGTCGGTTCTTGGGAGTGTGTAAAGATTATGAAATTCGGAAACGGCTACGAAAAATGGGTTGTTTTCCCGTTGATCGGCTTTATATTTTATATCTTTTCAAAAAGATATTTCCATCACGATTTTTTCTTTGATTTTAGACTGAGTGAAATTCTGGCTTTGCTTTTAATTTTAATCGCAGCAGTTACTTTATTTAAATATCCAAACGAATTATACTTCGATAGCGGAAAATTAATATTCACTGTTATTTATGTGGCACTTCCTTTTAGTTTTGCATTGGGATTGCCGAAGTATTCTACATATGAAGATACTTTCACCTTAGAAGTGCTGTTCCTCTTTATATTGATCTGGAGCAGCGATACCTTTGCTTATTTGGTAGGAAAGTTTTTTGGAAAGCATAAAATGGCTCCGAAAATTTCACCTAAAAAAACTTGGGAAGGGTATATCGGTGGAGTGGTGTTAACTTTAATATTATCTTATTTCATTGAAAAATATCAGCAGGATCTTCGCGGAAACTGGATGGTTGTTGGTTTCTTGGTAGCAGCTTTTGCACCATTAGGAGATTTGGTGGAAAGCCAACTGAAAAGAAATTTCGCCGTAAAAGACAGCGGAAACATCATTCCTGGGCATGGCGGCGTATTAGATAGGCTGGATAGTTTTTTAATCTGCGCGCCTGTCGTATATTTGTACTTTATTTTAGAAAAATTTATTTAATGAAACTGCATAAAGAATCGAAAGGTACGATTACCGTAGCCACCATCCTTTTTGTAATATTGGGTGCTTTAGCTATTTATTTCCTTAAAATGTGGTCGTTGCTGATCATCATGCCGTTGTTGGTGGTTTACAGTTTGGTATTTTGGTTCTTCCGAGTTCCGAATCGTGATATTCTGGAGCACAGAGAAAACGTGATTGCACCTGTAGACGGAAAAGTGGTCATGATAAAAGAGGTAGACGAAGATGAATTCATCAAAGGAAAAGCCATTCAGGTTTCTATCTTTATGTCGCCATTAAACGTGCATATTTGTAGATATCCCGTTTCCGGAGAGGTAATTTACAAAAAGTACCACCCAGGAAAATATTTGGTTGCTTGGCACGAAAAATCGTCTACTGAAAACGAAAGAACAACGGTTGCTGTTCAGAGTTTAACCAATCATAAAGTGGTTTTCAGACAGATTGCAGGATACGTGGCGAGAAGAATTGTTTTCTATTGTAATGAAGGTGATAAAGCAAAAGCGGGACACGAGTTCGGTTTTATTAAATTCGGTTCGAGAATGGACGTATTTTTGCCTTTAGACACAGAAATTATCTGTAAGATCGGAGACATTACCAAAGGTGGTCTGGATGTGATCGCGAAATTAAAAGAGAATTAAAAATATTTTAAATATTTCAGGAAAAGAGTAAACTAAGTTTGCTCTTTTTTTATGCAGTTATAATTGATACAAAAGGTTAATTATTGATTTTGTTGAATAAAGCCTTTGTTTAAAGTATATTTTAATTTAATTAAAAAGAAAGTCAATTAAGATAAGAATGGTTGTAACAAAATAAGTTCTCCGATCATTTAAAACAACCACGTTTGTAATAAAATACTTTCTCCAAATGTTAAAAACAAGGTTGTTTGTCATCTCCGGAGTTCGTATTTTGTTTCAAACAAGTTGCGGGAGATCTTCGGAGTACTTCTGTGAAGCAAAACAAGATTGTTTGTAATCACCTAAGAAATGATGAAGTTGATTATTTAATAAACGTTTTAACCTCTTTTATAAGGTCTAAAACCAATTCTATTGGCAAATCCTCTTGCATATCAATTAAAAGGATTTTAAACTTCTTTCTGCCTTCCTGAAGTAGTAAAGGGTGATCTAGCCGATCGCCGTGGTAAAAACTGATATAATGTTGTTTATGCTTTTTGCTGTAATAGAGATAGCAAAGCATTTTCTTTTTATACTTGAAAAAAGGTAATCCAAAACTCAATGTTTCGGTAATATGTTCCGTATCAGATTCCAGGATCTTTTTGCGTAAAAAAAGAAGAGTACTTCTATCAGGCTCTTCGATTCTGTAGAAATACTCTTGTATTGGGTTCATTTTAAAATTTAATTTAAAATCATTTTAATCAAAATTCTGAAGATCAACCAGCTTGTGATACATTCCTTTTTTGGCGATTAGCTCGTGATGAGTTCCCTGTTCTACGATATCTCCTTTTTCCATTACTACAATCCAATCGGCTTTTTGAATGGTTGAAAGACGGTGAGCAATCACTAGGGAAGTTCTGTTTTCCATCATTTTTTCCAACGCATCCTGAACAAATCTTTCAGATTCTGTGTCTAAAGCAGAGGTTGCTTCATCCAAAATCATGATTGGTGGGTTTTTCAATACCGCTCTTGCGATAGAAACCCTCTGTTTTTGACCTCCGGAAAGTTTTCCTCCATCATCCCCGATATTCGAATCATAACCTTGAGGAAGCGCCGTGATGAATGCATCGGCATTGGCAATTTTTGCCGCAGCAATTACTTCTTCTCTCGTCGCATCTGGTTTACCCATCAAAATATTATTGTAAACCGTATCATTGAATAATACCGATTCCTGAGTAACCATTCCCAACAATTGGCGATATTCCTTTAGTTTTAAATTTTTGATGTTGGTTTTATCGATAAGGATTTCACCTTCCGAAACATCATAAAATCTTGCTAAAAGGTTGGCAATAGTTGTTTTACCACTACCACTTTGCCCTACAAGAGCCACTGTTTTACCTTTCGGAATGCTTAAGCTAAAGTTTTTAAGAATTGTGTGGTCTTTATCATAGTAAAAACCAATATTATTAAATTCAATGGAGTGATCTAATGTTGAAATAGAAACCGGATTGGCAACTTCATCAATTTTCACATCAGCATCTAAAATATCCAACACTCTTTCCAGCGAAGCTTCTCCTTTCTGAACGTTAGAGATTGATTGTGATAAACTTTTTACTGGAGGTAAAATTTGGAAGAAAATTCCTAAGAAAACAAGGAAATCGGCTGGCGAAATGCTCTGTTCTACAATGATTTGTTTTCCTCCGTACCAAGCAATAATTAAGAAGGTAACCGAACCCAAAAATTCGCTCATGGGAGAGGCTAATTCCTTTTTTCTGCCTAATCTGATGGAACTGTCGATCCATTTTTGCATCGACTTCATAAAACGGTTGTCCATTATTTTTTCGGCACTGAAAATCTTAATAACTTTTGTCGATTTTAAAGTTTCATCCACAATAGAAAAAATATTTCCCATCTCGTTTTGCGCTTCGTGAGAATCTTTTTTCAGACTTTTTCCAATCAAAGCGATCATGGTTCCCATTACAGGTAAAACTAAAAGGGAGAAAAGTGTCATTTCTGTACTCAAGAAAAATAAAGTGACCAAAGTACTGATCAACATAAAAGGAGCATTGATTAATTCAACCAAACTTCCTAAAATATTTCCTTCCACTTCACCTACATCATTTGACATACGGGACATTAAATCTCCTTTTCGGCTTTCTGTAAAAAATGAAACGGGTAGAGAAAGAATTTTTCTGTACATCGCTCCACGAAGGTCTTTGGTAACACCTACACGATAATTGATGAGTAAAAAAGATCCCAAATATCTGAAAAGGTTTCTTAATAAGAACATAAAAGCAGTGATGATACAAAGCCAAGCCAAAACATTCAATGCACCATATTGCGTAACCATGCTTTGAACATAATAGTTGGCATACTCTTTTGCATAAGAAAAGAAATCCAGAATCTCTCCTGAATAAACCGGAGCCGTTTTGTATTTTTTAGCTTCAATGGTTCCGAAAAGCATTCCCAAAACCGGAAGAATAGTTCCCAAAGACGCAATTTGAAATACAGAATACATGATGTTGAAGAACAAACTTCCGTAAATGTATTTTTGATGAGGCCTGGCGAACTTTAATATTTTTATATATTGATTCATTCAATGAAAAAATTGGATAGCAAAATTACGTAATTTAAATGATAAGACGTTTTGTGTAACGTTTTACTTTATATAATAGGTGAATATTCTTTTGCTTTTGTTACAGTTTTAGATCAAAATAGGAGGGGAATTGTAATATTTACCTTATGAATAAAATAAAAGACCTTCGCAGGTGAAGGTCTTTGGTTGTCATTAAAATTTTATTAAAACTTTACTGTATCATTATATTTCGGGGCAAAGTTCTTTGTATTAAGCTTTTCAAAAGTCTTTGCGAAATTATTAATAAGGGTTGTAAGATTATCAAAATCCACCACATTTACATCATCGTTAAGTTGGTGATAATGGGTTATTTTGCTCATATCTGCCGTAGAAATAGAATGGGCAATGATCTTCTTTTTCACGAAACTTACATTATCTGATCTGTAAAATAATTGCTCTTTTGCGTACGGATCTGGATATATTTTTAATCCGTTTACCGCATTTTTGTTGAAGAGTTCTGCAAGATCTGAAAATTCATCTCCCGTCATGAAAACTGCATTTTTACCAAACTCAGATTCTGTGGCTACCATTTCAAAATTGAAAAGAGCAGTCATGTTATTATAAATTTTATCTAAATTTTTATCTGTAGAAATAGCTTTTGAACCCAGCATGCCTTTCTCTTCACCATTAAATGCCATAAAAACCATTGAGAAATCAGGCTTTTTATTTTTAAAATAATCTGCAATGCCTACAAAAGTTGTAATTCCGCTGGCATCGTCATCTGCGCCGTTGTAAATAGTGTCGGTTCCTTCTTTTTTGCTAACACCAATATGATCGAAATGCCCTGAAAAGCCTAGATATTTATCCGTTTTACCTTTTTTAACTCCACAAACGTTGTACGCCGTTTTTCCTTTATAATCGAACGGAACTAAATAAGAATTTCCGGTACAGTATTCTAAATTATTTTCTTTAAAAAGTTTAGCAATATAATTGGCGGCATTTTCATTTTCCTGAGTTCCTATTTCGCGACCTTTCATTTCATCCGAAGCCAGTGTTGAAAGCACGGTTTGAACTCTTTCTTTTGAAACTTCCTGAGAAAAAGTGAATATCGAGAAAAGTGAAAAGGTGAGGTAAGTAAGTTTTTTCATTTTAGATCAAATTTAATAAATAATATGTCGCAGTTAAAACAGAAATGTTGCACTTTAATTTTTACTTTTTGCATCTTTCTGAGATTTTAACGTCAGAGCTTTGTCAAAGTTTTAAACTTTGACAAAGCTTTTCAAGCTAAAAAATAAAAAAACAGCTCCTAAAAAGAAGCTGTTCTCACTCAAAAAATCGTTGTAAGGTTATCGAAGTCTGTCTACAGATTTTACGAGCCTCTCATCTTTCTTGATGTAGATGTTTGCGATAAACAAACAAATAATCGCGATCAATGGGAAAATTGGCTCAATACCCTTCTCAGGAATTTGCACTCCTCCGGATAATTTTAGTAACCAGTAAATCAATACACCAATCAACAAAGCGTTTATAATGATGCTGATATTGTTCAGCAAAATTTGTCTTTTTCTGTTGTTGAAGCTGAAAACACTCAGCAATCCAACCAAAACAAGTACCACACAACCTATATTTAACACAGGAATGCTATCGGAAATGATAACATCTTGCCCTGTCACGAACAGGAACACCGCAGCCAAAACTGCTAAAAAAGTCCATATAGTCTGTATTCTTTGTAGCATTGAATATTAAATACTTGGCAAAAGTAATATAAATTTTGCACAATTCAAAAATAAGTGTAGATTTGCATTATACGAATGCACTTGAAAACAACAGTCACCGGACTTACTTTTCTTATTCACAATTAATTACATTTTTTACATTAAATATGTTTAACATTGAAACGTTAAGGTCAAAATCCGTAACGGAGTTGACTAAAATCTTAAAAGATTTGGGCGTTAAAGTTGCAAGGAACAGCAATGAAAATGACAAAATCTTTGCAATTCTTGACTTTCAGGCCTCAAATCCCAAAGTGGCAAAAGATTATTTCAACACCACAGAAACCAGTACGAATACTGAGGAAATAGTAGCGGAAAAACCTGCGAAGGCTCCTGCTAAAAAAGCTGCTCCGAAGAAAACGGCAGCTAAACCGAAAGCAGAAACAAAAGCTCCGGCAGAAACCAAACCAAAGGTTGAGGAAAAACCTGAGGCAGAAGTAAAAGAAGTTGTTTCTGAAGAGCCAAAAGCGGAAGAAGTACAAGCTGAATCTACAGCTACTTCGGAAGCGCAAACTGCAGCAGCACAGCCTAAGCAAAAAAGAAAAAGAGTTTCGCCTACTACGAATGCGGGTAACACAGAAGCTCCTCAGGAGAAAACAGAAGCTCCAAAAAACACAGATTCCGAAGAAGCTGCTCCCGCAGAAGAAAAGCCTAACAACCCTCAACAAAGAAATCAGGCAAGACCTCAAAAAGGACAACACAACAATCCGCATAACAACGGAAATCAAAATAGAAATCAGAACCAGAATCCGAATCAAAACCAAAATCAGAATAGACAGCAACAGCAACAACATTCTGAAAGAGCGGAGGAACATCATGAACAGAAAAAAGAGTTCAGTTTCGACGGAATGGTAAGTATTGAAGGGGTATTGGAAATTTTACCGGATAACTACGGATTTTTACGTTCTTCAGATTTTAGCTATATTTCTTCGCCAGATGATGTGTATGTTTCTACGGCACAGATCAGAAATTTTGGTCTGAAAACAGGAGATACAGTAAGAGGAATTGTAAGACTTCCGAAGGAAGGTGAAAAATATTTCTCTTTATTAAAACCAACAGAAGTAAATGGCCGTGATCTTGCTTTCATTAAAGATCGTGTGGCTTTTGAATATTTAACGCCACTTTTCCCTGAAGAAAAATTCAACCTGGCAGGAAAAGGATCTACAATGGCTACAAGAATTGTGGATTTGATTGCGCCAATTGGGAAAGGACAACGAGCAATGATTGTTGCCCAGCCAAAAACGGGTAAAACAATGTTGTTGAAAGATATTGCGAATTCTATCGCAGCCAATCATCCTGAAGTTTACATGATGGTACTTTTGATCGACGAACGTCCGGAAGAGGTTACCGATATGGAAAGAAGTGTAAATGCAGAAGTTATTGCATCTACATTTGATGAAGCGGCAGATAAGCACGTAAAAGTAGCAAACCTTGTTTTAGCGAAAGCTCAAAGAATGGTAGAATGCGGTCATGATGTAGTGATTCTTTTAGATTCAATTACCAGATTAGCAAGAGCTTACAATACAGTAACGCCGGCATCCGGAAAAGTGTTATCAGGTGGTGTTGATGCCAATGCACTTCACAAACCAAAAAGATTCTTCGGGGCGGCTAGAAAAATTGAAGGGGGCGGATCTTTAACGATTATAGCAACGGCTCTTATTGATACAGGTTCTAAAATGGACGAGGTGATTTTTGAAGAATTCAAAGGAACGGGTAACATGGAACTTCAATTAGACAGAAAAATTGCCAACAGACGAATTTATCCGGCAATTGATCTGGTAGCTTCAAGTACTCGTAGAGATGATTTACTTCTTGATGAAGTTACTTCTCAGAGAATGTGGATTTTAAGAAAATATCTTTCTGAGATGAATCCTATTGAAGCGATGGAATTTGTGAGTAAAAACATCAAAGGAACTCTTAATAACGAAGAATTCCTGATGTCTATGAATAAATAATTAATTTAATTTTGTTAAATGAAAAGCACGGGCAGCAATGTTCGTGCTTTTTGATTTTTTTAGGCGGGAGGATGGATGTTGGAGGCGGGAAGTTTTTAATGACCATGTTTGTTTTTTTGTGGAAAAAATTTTCAATTCAACATTAATTCGACCTCGATAAACTTCCATCCTCCAGCCTCCAACTTCATTACTTAAAAATTTAATTCATTCTAAATCAATATATCAATGTTAAAGATTTATTAAAGTAATCCCCATTGTTTGAAAATAGTTTAAATAATGGTTAAATTTGGGTAATAACATTAAAAATAAAATTATGTCATTTGAATTACCAAAACTAGGATATGCTTACGACGCATTAGAGCCAACTATTGATGCTAAAACTATGGAAATTCACCATACTAAGCACCACCAGGCATATATCGACAATTTAAATAATGCAATTAAAGGAACTGACCTAGAAGGAAAAACAATAGAAGAAATCAACCAGACTGGAACTGATAAGCCAGCGGTAAGAAACAATGGAGGAGGGCACTTCAACCACTCTTTATTCTGGGAAATTTTAACTCCTGGGGGAAGCAATGAGCCTGTAGGAAACGTAAAAGCTGCTATCGAAGCTTACGGTGGTCTTGAAAAATTCAAAACTGATTTTTCTGATGCTGCAAAAACAAGATTCGGTTCTGGATGGGCTTGGTTGGTAAAAAATGCTGACGGTTCTGTTTCTATAACTTCTACTCCAAACCAAGACAATCCGTTGATGCCTGTTGCAGACGTGAAAGGTACTCCGGTTTTAGGACTTGACGTTTGGGAGCACGCTTATTATTTAAACTACCAAAACAGAAGACCTGACTATGTGGCAGCGTTTTTCTCTGTGGTAAACTGGGATAAAGTAGAAGAATTATTCAACAAATAATTTTTAGCTATCATAAAAAAGAAAAGGTTCAGAATTACTCTGAACCTTTTTACTTTTAATATCTTACGCTGTCACTTCCGGTTAAGCCGTTCATTTTTAAGCCATATTTCCAATTGACATACGCGAAAACTTGATAGAGCTTATATTCAAACTTAATTCCGTAATTTTCTTTGGGATCATAATCAATCGATGATTCGATGACATTTCTGTATTTTCCTGAGAAATAATAAGAATTCCACTCCGTTACCAACATTGTATTTTTTGTTTTCAAATAAGATTCTGAATATTGATTCATGGGTTTGGCAATGGCATTCAGGAAATAATCAAACTGAGTGTCAATTACAGTGATATCCCATTCTCCATCCTCATTTTTTGAGGGTTTAATTTCTGACTTTTCTTTATCGCTTTTAGATTTGTTTTGCGCGACACAACTAAAAGGGATAAGAGCAATAAAAATAATGAGAAGAAGATTTTTCATATCCTAAATTTACACAAAAAAAGCACTCAAAATGAGTGCTTTAATTTTATTTCTTAACATATTCTTTCTGGACAATTGAAACTGCCGGAAAGTGATCGCTATAACCACCGGTGAACCTGTCACCGTCCCAAGAACGTAAAGGATAGCCTTTCCATTGTCCTTCTTTATTTACTAAATAAGATGGAGCGTAAATTTCGGCCTTGTAAATACTATAAGTTGGAGTCAGTTTTTCTGGAGAGTATAAATTCTTTGAAACAATGATCTGATCAAATAAATTTGGTGCATCTCTGTATGCCAAAGAAGCAACACCTGCTTTGTATAATTTATACATTAAGTTATAATAAGGATATTTATCAGACAATTCACTTGGATCACCCACTGCATTTAAATGTTTTTTCAAACTCGGGCTTACCGGATCATCATTGTAATCTCCCATTGAGAATATTTTAACTCCAGGATTTTCAGCGGTTATCTTTTCCATTTCAGTTTTCAAAACGGTAGCTGCGGTGTTTCTTTTTGCCTGAGAAATTGCTTCGCCACCTCTTCTTGATGGCCAGTGATTCATCAAAACGGCTACTTTTTCACCATCCAATAAACCAATCGCAACTACGATATCTCTTGTGTATTCTCTTCTTCCGTCTTCGTTGAAGATCTTAATTTCTTTTTTATATGAATTTAAAACAGTAAATCTTGCTTTCTGATAAATAATCGCCACATCAATACCTCTGGCATCGTAAGAATTAAAGTGAACAATTCCGTAATTGCTTTTTGCCAAAGCAGGTTGTTTAATTAAATCTTCAATAACCTGTCTGTTTTCAACCTCAATCAATCCGCAGATTGCCGGGTTGTCATTGGTATATTGTCTTCCCAGTTCAGAAATTACTTTCGCTTCGTTTTCTAATTTTTGATTATAAAATTTAGCTCCCCATCTTTTTGGGCTGTTTTCTGTAAATTCATCCGCTAAAATTTGCTTGCGAATTACTTTTTTACCCATTAAAAGCTCATCGTTCCACTCGCCTTTGTAATCTTCAGTTGTTTCAAGATATTTCAAAGAATCTACAGGTACACTTCTGTGAAAAGCAGGGTTTGAAACAGATAATGTTCCATCAATATAATCAGCTGAAGGCACTGTGTCCCAAAGGTTTTCTACGTTCAGGAAACCTACGGCAGCTCTCTTTACTTGTTTCTGTTGCGAGAATGCAAATGTGGAGCAAAAAACAGCAACAGCGATTAAATATTTCTTCATATTCTTAGTATTCAAAAAATTAAGGGGTGTAAAAGTACTAATTTTATATAATATTCAAGGTTAAAAAATTTTAATATACGTTTTTGTGATTAATTAGAAAAAAGGGATTTTTTTAGCATAATGATGGTGCGTTAAGAAAAATTAATAGAATAAAAGGCTAAAAATGTTTGGATTAATGAAAATAGTCCTAAATTTGTTGCCCCTTAAATAAAAAAGGAGTTAAAAACAAGTTTACTATGATTAAAAAACTATCCTTAATCTCTTTGTTTACATTACTTCCTGCGTCTTATTACTTCGCTCAAACTACTGTTTTTGCGTATGTTAAAGATGCTGAAGGTAAGCCATTGGAGAGAGCAGAAGTAGATCTGGCGCAGTCTACAGACGATGTGACTGTGGACAAAATTGGATACTTCCAGTTTGTGGATTTAAAGCCTGGCCATTATCTTATTACCGTTGCAAAACCAAATTTTGAATCTAAAATTTTAGAGTTTGATGTAACTGCTGATGAGAAGAGAAAAGACTTAGGTGTTATTACACTTAATTACAGTTTAGGAACAGATGCAGGAGTTGTTGTAATCGATGATTCTGCAAATGACACTGAAGACGGAGGTTCTGCAATGCAGCCTACGGTAGGACTTTTAAGCTCAGGAAGAGATGCTTTCCAAAATGTTTCCGCTTTTGAACTAGGTGCTTACTGGTTCAGACCAAGAGGGGTAGACAACAGATTTGAGGATGTGGTATTTAATGGTGTTTCTATGTCTAAAAATGATGACGGTAGAATAGATTTTAGTAACTGGGGAGGTCTTAACGATGTTACAAGATATCCTTACGAAAACGTAGACAATATTACGCCTTCAGAATATACTTTCGGTAATTTAGGTGGGGTAGTTTATTACAATACAAGAGCTTCTTCTTACAGAAAGCAAGTATCATTAGCATACTCTTTTACAAACAGAAGTTATCTTCATAGAATAATGGCCACTGCTTCTACCGGGATGACTAAGAATGGTTGGGCATTTACATTCTCTGCAAGTAGAAGATGGGGGGATAATGCAATTATTGATGGGGTTTATCAGGATGCTTTTGCATATTTCGGATCTATTGAAAAGAAATTTAGTGATAGACACTCGATCAACTTAACGGCATTTGGTTCACCAACATACAGAGCATCCAACTCTCCGAATACTCAGGAAGTTTATGACATCATGGGTAAAGATTACAACTCATATTGGGGATGGCAAGATGGTGAGAAGAGAAATTCAAGAATCAGAAAGGTTTTCGAACCGATGTTTATGTTAACTGATTATTTGAAAATCGGTAAAAGCTCTAACTGGACGAACACTGTTTCTTACCAAATCGGTAGCGATGCAAGAAGCAGACTTGATTGGTTCCACGCACCAGATCCAAACCCAACATATTACAGAAAACTACCTAGCTACGGAATTTATACTGTAGATGAATTCAAACAAAGATCTCAAATCGACTGGGCATCTTTATACAATGCCAACTATATCAACAAAACTGATATGAATGGTAATGCAAGAGGTGCTGTTTATAGTGTTGTAGAAGATGTAAATAGAGATAAAACTTTCAACTGGGCATCTCACTTTGATACAAGATTGAAAGATAACTGGAAATTAAACATCAACTTTAATTATCAGAATTTAAAGTCTGACAATTTTAGAAGAGTGAAAGATTTGTTAGGAGCTGATTTTGCTTATAATCTTAATGCTTTCAATAATGATGTAAGATATGATGCAGATAATAGTAATGTAGAAGTAAGAGAAGGAGACAGAACTCAGTATTCTTATGAGTTAACTAGAAATCATTATGCATTAAATGTTTCTTCTGAAGTTGATTTTGCTAAATGGAACTTTGTAGCTTCAATTTTCTCTTCATACTCAGAAGCTTACAGAGAAGGTAATTTCAGAAGCGGAATTGCAAGATTCAGAGATAATTCTAAAGGTAAAAGTTCTGTATACGATGCTTTAGATGCGGGTATTAAAGCGAAAATTACATATAAAATCGACGGTAAAAACTTCATCGTTTATAACGGTACTTTTTTCAGTTTAGCACCTACACTTAACGAGATCTTCATTAACCCAAGAATGGTTGATTATGTAACTCCAGGTGTTAAAAATCAAATGATTAACTCAAATGACTTGAGTTATATCATGAGAGGCCAAATCTTAAAACTAAGATTATCTGGTTATTATACTACCATCAGCAATGCGACTGAAATTTCAAGATATTATGCTGACGTAAATGACGGAACTTTAGGAAACTCATTCAGTACTTTGGTAAACGAAGCAATGAGTGGTGTTAACAAAAGATATATTGGGGCAGAATTAGGTTTCGATGTTAAAATTACACCTACTTTAAACGCTACCGGGGTTGCAAGTGTTGGAGAATATAAATATACCAACAATCCTAATGTTGCTACTTTTGATGACCTTAACGGTTTTAGAGGAACTGATACTTGGGGTAAAGCAAATATCAAAGATTATAAAGTTGCAGGTACTCCTCAAAAGGCATTCTCTTTTGGTTTAAAATATAATTCACCTAAATACTGGTGGGTAGGAGCTTCTGCAAACTATTTGATGGATCAGTATTTAGATCTTTCAGCTTTGAACAAGACTCCGTATATGTATACTAACCCATTAACTAACGATCCTTATCCTGGAGTTACTCCTGAGCTTATTCAGCAAATTACTGCTCAAAAGAAATTTGATGATCAGTTTATGTTGAATGCCAATGCTGGTAAATCTTTCCAATTTGGAAAATACAGAATGGGAATCAGTGTTTCTGTAAATAACATTTTGAATAACAGAAATTATGTAACCGGAGGATTCGAGCAGGGTAGAAACGTAAACTTTGAGGATGCTCTTGCAGATTCTCAGAGAGGGACACCATATTTCGGGCCAAAACTTTGGTATGATAGAGGAAGAACATTCTTTACAAACGTTTATCTAAGATTCTAAAACAACTACTATGAAAAAATATAATTCAATATTAAAATATATTTTCATTGTGATGACTTCTCTATTCATTACAGGATGTGTACATGATGATAAATATAATGATCCTAATCTTGAGAACTATCAGTGTGCTGATCTTGCAAAGACAATGACATTGACAGAACTTAGAGCCAAATATGTAAGCACAGTTTATACTTTCCCTGATAACTCTACAGATGTTGTAGAAGGGTATGTTTCTTCAACTGATGAAACGGGGAATATTTATAAAACAATCTATATTCAGGACAGCCCTACAAATCCTACACAAGGTTTTGTAATCAGTGTAGATATGGTGAGTACTTACACTCAGTATCCTCAAGGATCTAAAATTTATGTAAAATTAGCAGGTCTTTCACTAGGAACTTACGGTGGAGTGGTGCAATTAGGTGTAAAAGATCCTACAAGTACAACTTCAGTTTTGAGAATTCCTGAAAAAGTTGTTCCATCCAAAGTTTTCAGATCTTGTACTGTAAGAGAGAAAATTGTACCTAAAGTAATGACTTTAGCTCAGATGGTTGCAGCAAATGATCAATATATCGGGTGTCTTATCCAGGTTAATAATGCTGAGTTTGATAGCAGAGTATTATGTTCAAACTATGCTCCAAATGGGGTTACAGTAGACAGACGTATTAATGACGGAACTACTACTGCAACAAGAATCGTAAGAAACAGTGGTTATGCTTCTTTCGCAAACCAAATCTTGCCTGCAGGAAATGGTAAATTTGTAGGTATTTACAGTAAGTTTAATACCACTTACCAAATGTATATCAATAAGGTTGAAGATTTAGAAATGACTAAATTCCCTCGTATTGATGGAATTGCTTCTAACCCGTGTGAATTTAGTGAGACAGGTTTAACAGCTAAAACAGTTGCTGATATTAAGCAAATGTATACAGGCGGAAACTGGACTCAGATTACAGGAGATTTCTACGTTAAAGCTCAGGTTGTAGCAAATGATGAAACAGGAAACCTGTACAAGTATGTTTATATTGAAGATGCAACGGGAGGATTAAGAGTAAACATCAACAAGCTTGATTTATATCTTGATAACCGTTTCAGATTAGGAAAAGATGTTTATATTAAACTTAAAAATCTTTATGTAAGAAATGTAAGTGGTGAGATACAATTAGGGAATTTATTTAATAATGGTACTCAATTCGGACAGATAGAAGAAGTTGATATTTATAAATATTTCTTTGATTCAAAAATACCTACAAGAACAGTTGTACCTACAGAAAGAACGATTTCTCAACTTACAAATGCTGATGTTGGTAGATGGATTAAGCTTAAAGACCTTCAGTTTATTGATGGTGATTTAGGTAAAACATATTCAGATGGTACGGGAACTACGAACAGAACGCTGGAAGATTGTTCAGGAAACAAAATTACTTTAAGAACAAGTGGTTTGGCAGATTTCGGTACAAGTGCAACGCCAATGAAACCTGCTTCAACAGAAATTGAAGGTGGTAAAGGTGATGTTTATGCTATCTTAAGTGTATTCAATGGTACTTATCAGCTTTGGATCACAAGATTAGCTAATGTTGATTTGGACAATCCAAGATGTGACGGATCAGTTTATACTCCAATTCCTACAATCTACAGCGACGGATTTGCTGCGGGTGGATTCACTTCGGATTGGACGGTAGTAAACGTTCTTGGAGCTCAGGTTTGGAATACTTCTAACCAAGGAAACGGCTCTAATTACTATGCCATGATGAATGGTTACGTAGGAACAAACAATGCAAACGAAGACTGGTTGATTTCTAAAGCGGTAAGCTTAGTAGGTAAAACGAAGGCTGCTGTATCTTTTACAACTGACGTAAGATACGCTGGAAATGCGCTACAAGTATATGCTACGGATAACTATACAGGAACCCCTTCTACAACTACTTGGACGCAACTATCACCAGTTCTGGATACCAATACAAATGCATTTGGAGACTGGGTAAGTTCTGGAAACGTAGATTTATCTGCCTTCTTAGGTAAAAACGTAAGAATAGCATTTAAATATACTTCTACAACTTCTGCGGCTGCAACATGGGAGATTGATGATTTCAAAATTAAAGCTCAGTAATCGAGTTTAAAATATTTTACTTAAAGGCGAACTAAACGGTTCGTCTTTTTTATTTGGTGAAAAAGTAAATGGGATGAATGAAGAAAAAAATCTATATTTTGTAGTTGCAAATTATTGAAATTTGAATAAATAAAAACCACAACCAAAAAGGCTGTGGTTTGACTAAAGAATTATATCTAACAAACTTAAATATTCAATTATTCATACTTCCAAATACCTGAAATGGTAAGCATTGTTAATCCGGGTTGCTTTTCGCCATAGCTGAAAATCCCTATATATCTTGCATTACAAGAATTACAATCAGTTCCGAAGTATAAAGTAGGTAAGTTATATACCGTTAATTCTCCATAATGAAGAAGATTTTTTGATGTTTCGGTTACCATTTTATTTTTCAATAATTCATCTTTAGATAAAACTTTACCTTCATTATAAATTTGAAAAATAGGAAATCCGGATTCATAAGGCGTTATCGTAATTGTGTTTTCATGACCGCAATTGCAACAAGTGAATGTAGTAATTGCAGAATTTGAAATTTCTTCATTGCTGAAATTACTTTTCGCAACAGAAACCTGTTTTAAAATATTTATTTTTTTTGAAATTGAATACATGATATATTATTGCTGAATAACAGTCCCAACGACATTATTATACTTTCCGCTTGGGCTTTTCTTGATGGTTACTTTAATATAGCCTTCTTCAGCCAGTTTATTCCATGTTTTTTGGTAACCTGTGTTGATGTCGATAGGAATTTTCCACATTGTTTGTTTTCCTTTACCAGCTTGCCCAAACCAAGGAATAATATCTGCCGTTTGACCTTTGAAATTTAATAAATTATTCAATACCTCAATTTCATAATAAAAATCATATTTATCTTCAGTTTGGTTTAAGGCTCTTTGCGTAAAAGTATACGTATAACCGTTGATAATTGGGCTCGTAAAGCTTCCTCCAAGCGTAGGAACTCCAGCGCCGTTGTAAGTGCCGACAGCACCGCTGTATCTGTCATATTTTTGCCCGGCAGTGAAGGTAATATCATCTACAATATTGTATCCTCCGTTTGCCGGTGGCCAGCCTCCATTTAGGTTATTGTCTTTAAATAAAGCTTCCAGTTCAGCCCATCTTGCTGTTCTGTAAAGATCAAATGCCTGACTTCTAAGTGTAGCATTTACAGTTCCGGAAGGGTCATAAGTTGCGGCAAATTCATCTGCATTTTTATAAAAGACGCTTATTACTTCGCTCGATTCGAATTCATCCCTATCTGAACTACAAGCTACAGAAAAAGAAATGGTTGATAATAGTAAAAGATACTTTAGTAAATTTTTCATTGATAGATTCATTGTTTTATTGTTTCGTTTATTCAGTTTTTAGGTAATAATCAGCCATAATTATTCAGAATGAATAACTAAAGCCTAAAAGGCGTCTAAACGGTACAATTGAAAAATATCAATGCAGCAAAAATAAAATAAAATATCAAATTACGGTGAGTTTTATGGGTAAATTATTCCTTTCAACCATTATTAATAGAAAAATTACCCTTAAATACAGTTTATTTTAATGAAATAAAAAATCCCTATCTCAAAACTGAAACAGGGATGTTATTATCTAAATTAAATCTTTATTAAAAAGAAACTTCATTTACCTCTTTTCCTCGTTGGAAATTCATTGTTTTCTGATTTCCTTTGTAAGCAATATTCACAAGATTAATCTGCTTAGGAAAAGCGCTTAAAAGTATCGTATTTTTTATCTTCAAAGTGCTGATATCCGAAACGCCGCCCGTTTCAAAATACACCCAAACAGTTTCTCCGCTCACTTGGCTACCCGTAAAAGTAATCGATTTAGGAGAGCCGTTCACGTACACATCAAAATTATTATTTACGTATTTTTTTACCTCTGCTTCAAAACCTGCGGTGTTGGGATTTATTTTAATGGCATCTGAAATATGACCAGTATTCATCTTTGTGGTAAACTTCAATGTCTTGCTTCCATCAATATAATCCACCTTTGTCATTGAAGAGAAAAAGTCTACATACATAAAACTCATTAACATAAAACATGTTAAAATTCCTGATATATATAAAAGTTTTTTCATCTTAATTAATAGATTTACAATCATCTTTGTTATGTTTAAGTCACAAATAATATGCCAATTAGAAGTTTACATTCACAGAGTACTTATCGTAAAATGCCTTAATGTGCGCTACAGCTTCGTCTGCGGTATCTACCACACGATAAAGATCAAGATCATCTTCGTGTATCATTCCTTCTTTCAGTAAAGTTTCTTTAAACCAACCTAATAATCCGCTCCAGAATTCCGAACCTACCAAAACAATCGGGAATTTTCCAATTTTATTGGTCTGAATTAAAGTTAAAGCCTCCGTAAGTTCATCCAAAGTTCCGAAACCGCCGGGCATTACTACAAACCCTTGAGAATATTTCACAAACATTACTTTTCTCACGAAGAAGTAATCAAAATTCATCGAATATGATTTGTTGATATAAGGATTAAAATGCTGCTCAAAAGGAAGATCAATATTCAATCCGATCGATTTTCCTTGAGCATTGAAAGCACCTTTATTTCCGGCTTCCATAATTCCGGGACCACCGCCAGTGATGATTCCGAAACCAATTTTGGTGATTTTTTCGGCAATCTCAACCGCCATTTCGTAATATTTACTTTCAGGTTTAAGTCTTGCTGAACCAAAAATAGAAACGCAAGGTCCAATTTTAGCCAGCTTTTCGTAGCCGTCTACAAATTCAGCCATCACTTTGAAAACCATCCAGCTGTCTTTGGTAATGGTTTCGTCCCAGGTTTTTTGTCTTAAACTATTATGAAGTTTTGTTTCATTTACATCCAATTCCGGATTTACCAAACTTTCATCTCTTCCATCAATTTCCATCATAAGTTTTTATTTAAAATATTTTTCGGCTTCTATCACAGATTCTGGTCTTCCAACATCGATAAGGATGCTGTCGTGCACAAAACCATGAATATGTTCTGTTAACATCAAATCCAGATATTCTTCCATAACAGAAAATTTGCCTGTTCTTTTTATTTTATCAAAGATCGAAGGGTTGATGCAGTGAACGCCACTAAAAGCAAGTGCTTTAAAGCCTTTGTTAAACTCTGCAAGCCTTTGCTCACCGCTTTGTACATTCAGCCAACCTCTCAATACCATCTCATCATTAAAGAGCAGTTTTCTTGAACTTTCTCTATCAGAAACGGCTAATGTAGCAAAATCTTTTATCTTTTTGTGATACTCTACAAAAGCATTGATATCTATATTCGTTAAGATATCTGCATTCATGATCAGAAAATCTTCCCCAAGATCAAGAAACTTTCTAGCAAAAATCAAGCCGCCTCCAGTTTCCAGCAATTCTTCGCTTTCGTCGGAGATTTCTATTTTACAGTTAAAGTTGTTGTTTTGCTTTAAAAAATCAACAATTTGATTTCCAAAATGATGGATATTGATCACAAAATCATTAATTCCAAAACCTTTAAGATAGTTGATATTTCTTTCCAAAAGCGGAACTCCGTTCACCTTTGCTAATGCTTTCGGATGATGATCTGTAAAAGGTTTGAGTCTTGTTCCTTTTCCTGCTGCGAAAATTAAAGCCTTCATAATTTTATGGGTAATGAGTAATTGGTAATGAGTAATAAATGATTGTGTTTAATTTAAAAACAATAAATAATAAAATATCAACGAAGTTAAAATATTACCTATTGCACATTACTCATTACTTATGATTAAGTTGGTGCTGTTCATCATGATGAAGGCTGATTTCAACTTTTTCACCATATTTTTCTTCAATAAAATGAGCGATTTTAATGGCCGAATATACCGATCTGTGTTGCCCGCCTGTACATCCGAAATTGATCTGAAGGTTTTCAAAACCTCTTTCCAGATAATTATCGATGTTAATAGAAACGATGTTTTTTATTAAATCTAAAAATTTCGGCATTTCAGTTTTTGTTTCAAGATATTCCTGAACGCCAATATCATTTCCTGTTTGAATTTTGTATTCTTCAATTCTTCCGGGGTTTAAAATTCCGCGGCAATCAAATGTAAAACCGCCTCCGTTTCCGGATTCATCTTTTGGAATTCCTCCTTTCTTGTACGAAAAACTGTGTATGTCGATGTGTAGCATTTTCTTTATATTTCTAATTATTTTTATGAACCGTTAAGGTCTATTTAAGAAGTTAAGTTTAATTAAGATTTTTGATAAATCAAAAATTTAGTTTGGAAGTCCTTTAAAATACTCATTAATAAAAGGTTTTAAAGACTTTGTTATATTATCTGTGAAGAAATTAATTAGTAGACCTTGAGGTTTCTTTAAAACTTTCATATAAGTCAATAATTGGGCTTCGTGAATTGGTAAAATTTCTTCAATCGCTTTTAGCTCTACAATTACCATATCATTTACAAGTAAATCAACAATTAATTTAGTTTCAATATCAACTCCTTCATAATTGATGGTTGTATAAAGTTGTTGTTTTACATCATATCCATTTTTAATAAGCTCAATTTTTAAACACTCTTCGTAAATGCTTTCAAGTAAACCTGGTCCGAGCGTTTTGTGAACTTTTATAGCAAAACCAGTAATCTCATAAGATAGTTGTGTAATTTCTTTTTTCGTCATAAAAACTTAATTAAACTTAACTTCTTAAATATAAAACTTAATGGTTTAAAATTTCTTCAATTTTCAACTTCGTTTTTTCTAAACTCAATTGTCCAATCACTTTTTCCAGTTCAGGATAATCTTTCATATTTTCCCAGGTTTGCGTAAACTCTGTGATGTTTTCAATTCCTTTTTCGATACTTGTAATGAAATGTTGCTTCCTCTGAATCAGTCCTCTAAAGCCATAAGCGCCCAAAACCTGTAAAAATCTCATCAATTGAATTGGTTTCACCGAATCTTTTAGTTGAAGTTGAATTTCTTTACTTTCAAACTGATGAATATAAAAATTCAGCATTTCATTTTTAAAATCTTCAGGAAAATTAGCTTTAGCCTGAAATAAAAACGAGATCACATCATACATCAGTGGCCCTTTCATTGCCGACTGATAATCGATAAATGAAACTTCATTCTTATCATTTACCATAATATTTCTCGCCTGAAAATCTCGAATCATAATTCCTTTCGGATTCAAATTTTCGATGAGGTTGACGATGTTTTTGAATTCTTTTAAAAGAGTAGATTTATGATATTCCAGTTCCAAAACGTCGGCTACAAAATTTTTAAAGTAATATAAATCGTGCATTACCGGAAGCTCATCATAACTTTCATATTCGAAAGTTTTAGTGAAATCGATTTTATTTTCTGTCTGAATTTGAAGCGTATAAAGTTTCTGTAAAGTCTGTTTTACCAAAGATTTTACATTGTCTGTTAAACCTTCTCTTGCAATCACTTCTGATAAGGTATTACTTCCCAAAAATTCCTGAACATATATTTTCCGATCTTCGGAAATAGCTAAAATTTTAGGCGAGTTAAGATTTAAATCTGAGAAAATTTTAGAGTAATACAAAAAACTTTCGTTCTCGTGAATATTTTCATTATACGTGATAATATACTTTTCGTTTTCACATTTAGCCAAAAAATTTACCCTCGCGGAGCCGCTTTGAGCCAAAATAGTAAATTCAGAAGATGCTTTACCTATATAATTTTCAAAAAATCGTTTTGCGTATTCGGAAATCATAGTAAGAAACAAATATAGTAATTTACGGGCGAATTTTTATATTTGCATTATGCTAAAGGACTTTAAGCCCGTTTTAGGTATTTTACTGAGGTTCATCATCATTTATCTGGTGTTGCTTTTCGGCTATCAGTTTTATCTGAATACCTTTCAGAATCAGGGATTGGATCCTTTTTCAAGGTTAATCGCCAACCAGGTGATGAGCGTACAGAATAGGGTGGGCTATCCAACTCTGTTGTATGATGATGTGAAAGGGGAGCAGGTTTGGTTTTACGTAAAACAAAGCTATGCGACACGAATGGTAGAAGGCTGTAACGCAGTTTCGGTCATGATTTTGTTTCTGGCTTTTGTCTTTGCGTTTTACAAAGGAGCTAAAACTTTTATTTTTGCTTTTATTGGGCTTATTATACTTTATGTAATGAATGTGCTTAGGATTGTAGGCTTAAATATAGTTGTGAGGGACTTTAGCCAATACGGAAAAATGTCTCACGATTATCTTTTTCCGGCGATAATTTACGGAACGGTAGTTTTGCTTTGGTTGATCTGGATTAAATTTTTTGCACTGAAAAATGAAAATTCTTAGTTGGTTTTTAGTAATAATCGGACTTGTAGGACTTGTAAGCGTAAGAGCGCTTGAAAGTAAAATCTTCTATGATCCCTTTCTTAATTATTTTCATGAGGCGAATAAGCATCTTGATTTTCCTGCTTTCGAATGGGGAAAATTAATTCTTGGATACCTTTTCAGATTTATTTTAAACCTATTTTTTTCCTGTATTATCATTCATTTTTTATTTAAAAATAAGCAATGGACGATTCAAGGAGCGATTCTTATTTCGATCATTTTCCTGATTACTTTCCCAATTTATCTGTATTGTATTTATGACCGATTTGAAATTGGTTATTTATTCTCATTTTATATGAGAAGGTTTGTGATTCAGCCTTTAATCTTGTTGTTGATTGTGCCGATGTTTTATTATAGAAAACAGGTTGAAACAGGCAAAGATTTATCTAAATACGAATAGCACAAATCTCTCAAGCACAAATACCACGAATATTTTCATCAACAGAAATTGGCTTTAGTTAAAATCGAAAGATATTTTAGTTTAAACTAAATTTAATCTATTGTGTGTTTATCCACACTCGTCACATTTTCCGGCGTCCATTTTACTCTTTTTACAAAGGCTTTTTCACGAACCGGACAATCTTTAATCTGACAAACGGCGCACGAAATCGGCTTGCAATCATCCATATGAAAATTAAATTCTACACTTCTTTTGGTGTTTTTCGCTAAAAGAATGATCATCTTTTCCATTTCATTGTGCGCGTCACGAAGGCTGTAATACCAAGGTAAAGTAATGTGTGCATCAATGTGAAGATTGGCCCCGAATTGCTGGATTTTCATGTTGTGAACATCAATCCATTCTGTGCGGCGGTTTTCTTCCAATACGTTGATGATTTGATTTAAAAGATCTGGATCCTGCTCATCCATAATACCGCTTAACGATTTACGAACGATCTTGTAGCCTACAAATATGATATATCCTCCAAAAATTAAAGCTACAACAGAATCAATCCAATAAATTTTAGTGAAATAAACAACAATCAAACTGATTACAACGCCAAGGGTGGTAATTGTATCCGATTGTAAATGTTTTCCTGAAGAAATTAGAACCAGAGAATTTTCTGCTTCTCCTTTTTTAACTGAAATGTAACCCAAAAGATAATTAACAATAGCTGTTACAGCAATGATGGCAATTCCCCAATCTAGCTTATCCAGAACCTTTCCCACAATCAAACTGTTGATTCCTTCATAGATAATCATGATGCCGGCAATGGCAATTAATGCGCCTTCAATTCCTGAGGTTACAAATTCTACCTTTCCGTGACCGTAAGGATGATCTTCGTCTTTGGGTTTCGCTGCAAGATGTAAAGAATAAAGCCCCATAAATGCGCTGATCACATTCACAATACTTTCCATAGCATCAGAAAAAACGGAATCGGAATTCGTTAGTTTCCAGGCTATAATTTTTCCGATAAAAAGAATGACTCCAAAAACGGCGATTAGTTTTTGAAAGCCTATTTTATCTTTATTTTTATTCTTCTGTTTGTTCATAGGTTTGATAAAAAAAAGAATCTCAATTTTGAGACTCTTTTTTATTTTGTTAGTTTACACTAAGTTGTTTGCTACAATGTATTCTGCGATCTGTACCGCGTTGGTTGCGGCTCCTTTTCGCAGATTGTCTGCCACAATCCAGAGATTCAGTGTCTTTGGTTGCGATAGATCTCGTCTTATCCTTCCGACGAAAACTTCATCTTTCCCTTCAGAATAAAGCGGCATCGGATATTCGTTGTTTTTCACGTTATCCATTACCACAACTCCAGGAGTTTCAGATAAAATTTTTCTTACTTCATCCAAATCAAATTCGTTTTCAAACTCGATGTTTACACTTTCCGAGTGACCTCCCTGAACAGGAACTCGCACTGCAGTTGCTGTTAAATTAAATGTATCGTCACCTAAAATTTTCTTAGGCTCTTTCATTAATTTAATCTCTTCTTTCGTATAATCATCGTCTGAAAATACATCGCAATGTGGCAATGCATTTTTGAAGATCTGATAAGGATATACTTTTGCAATAGAATCGTCTCCGCTGATTTCTCCGTTTAATTGGTCTACAGCAGCTTTACCAGTTCCTGTTACCGACTGATACGTTGAAACGATTACTCTTTTTAAATCATATTTTTTGTTCAAAGGTCCTAAAACCATTACTAACTGAATAGTAGAACAGTTCGGATTTGCGATGATTTTATCTTCTTTCGTCAATACATCTGCATTGACTTCAGGAACGACCAATTTCTTGTCAGGATCCATTCTCCAAGCTGAAGAATTATCGATCACCGTTGTTCCTGCTTCTGCGAAAAGAGGGGCAAATTCAAGAGAAGTACCACCGCCTGCAGAGAAGATCGCAATATCCGGTTTGGCAGCTATAGCGTCTTGCATGCTTACAATCGTAAATTCTTCCTGTTTATACTTCACCTTCTTACCAATAGATCTTTCCGATGCTACCGGAATTAATTCGGAGATAGGGAAGTTCCTTTCTTCAAGAACTTTCAGCATAACTTGTCCAACCATTCCTGTTGAACCTACTACAGCTACTTTCATTGATTTAATTAAAAATTTATTAAGTTAATATATAAACTTTGTCAAAGATTCTAAACTTTGACAAAGTGCGATCCTACTATTTATGCTCCGAAAACTCTTGTCCAAGGGAATGCGAATGCGAATAAGCCAACCGCGATAAGACCCATAATGACAATTCCTAAAGAGATTGTAGGGTTTACTTTTACTTTTTTGTTAACGATGGTCATTAAAACAGCCGCGATTAACATTGAAAATGGATGTTCTACATATTGAAATCTCAGTGCAGAGTTTTTCATTACTTCGCCCATATTTAATCCGTTTGTGAAGTTGATTACCAACATAATAATCCCGATTAAAAATTGAACGTGGAAAAAGATCATTGTGAATAGCGTAATTTTCTTTAAAAACTTATTCACTTTTCCGCTAAATCCAAACATTGTCACTAAAAGTGCAATCACAAATAATGATGTTAAAAGTAGTTCTAAATACCCAAATCCTTTGTGAGCACTAAGCAAAATTTTGTAAAAATCCATATTTAGTTTTTTTCTGTTTTTTCTGCCACAAATATAGCAAAAATCCCGGCGAAAAGTCGGGATTGATATTTATAAAATCTAATATTTTAATTAATTAGAAGTTGAATGATAGGTTAGCAGCCCATGTTCTTCCGAATCCGAAGAATACTCTGTTTGCACTTGCTACACCATTGTACATTCTTCCTGCTTCCTGATAAGTTTTACCAGCATCAGGATCTCCTGTAGTTGTAATTTTATCGGTTCCAAAGATGTTTGTCGCACCATCTTGAATGTATGTTGTATCAAACAAGTTGTAAACGTTAGCACCGATAGTGAAATATTGATTAGCGTCTCTCAATCTTATTTTATATGATACACCGATATCTGTTAAGTTGTAATCAGGCAATTTCAATACACCTCTGTCTTGATTAGCAATATTTGAGAAAGTTGCAATATCAATAGTAGAATAAAGTTTGCCTACAAATCTCCATCCAGCGTAGATGCTCAAGTCTTTTACCGGCTTAACAGTAGCTCCTAATGAAGCGGTCATCTGAGGGATACTGTTGTTACTTGTTCCTCCAACTTTTACTTTATCAAGATAAAGAGTAGTTGTGTTAGAATCACCCGCTACAGTTAGAGGATTGTTATTACCGTCGAATGTAGTACCGACTGCATTACCTTTATAATAGTAATCTCCCCAAGAGAACATACCGTTAAATTCTAAGAATTTGTTTAGTCTGTAAGTTGCATCAACTTCAACCCCTTGGTGAATCTCTGTAATACCATTCATTTCAGCGTAAGCATCTGTTACATCAGGAACTGTAATTGTTCTTCTTAATGCTCTATCTTTCCACTGAGTTCTGTAAATGTTAACGTTTGCGGTAAAGTTTGCAGACCTGAAACCATACCCAACTTCAGCAGAGAAAATTTTCTCATTTGTCAATTGAGGGTTAACAACTTGCTGGTTGCTTGGATACACTGTATTCATGAATGGTTGTTTGCTATAGTAACCCACATTTGCAAATACATTGTGATTTTCGTTGATGTTATAGTTAGCACCCCCTTTGATGTTGTAACCGAAAAGATTTTTAAATCCTGTTTTTCTATTTACAGTTTGATTTCTTTGTACTGTAACGCCATCTTGAATAAACTCGTCAATTCTCTGATAACCTTGATTAGAAACTGACCCTTGAATGAAAGCTGATAAATTATCTTTTGTATATTCAACCTGACCGAAACCACTGTACCAAAGCACTTCTCCATCATTACTGAATCCAATTCTTTCATTTAATGGAACTTGGCTTCCTCCAAAAGGATTCCAACTTAATTTTTTATAATCAGAAGTTGCTGATACTACGTTTGGTGCAATATTTTTGTTTGCATTGTCTTTATACCCTGAAGCACCATATAAATCTGAAATTACCTGATAGTGATATCCATAGTAATATCTGTCATCTGTACCAATTGAGAAGTTCCAGTTATCATTGATTTTATGTTGGAAATTCATCAATACACCGTACCAGTTATGAGAATTGATACTTGCTCTACGAATAAGTGTTGCCCCATTTCCCGCAGTGTTTGGATTTACAGCAGCATTTTCAGCGAAAACTTTATCATAGTTGTAAAGTCCCTGCGCATCTCTGAAGTATGGTTGATTATTAACAAGAGCAGATAGGCCTCTATTATTTACTCTACCAAGATCAGCAGTACCACCACCTCTACCATTAGACATGTAAGCTACAGTACTTAACTTAGATTTCTCGTTGATATTATAATCCCAGTTTAACATGATAACTGGTTTGTTATAATAGTTAGATCTGTTAGATAAAGCTACTCTTCTACCTTCCGCGTTTGTGTAATAACCCCAGTCACTGTTATAAGTTCTATCCGGGCTTCCGTCATTATCAGGGTTGTATCTGATATAATCAGAAATCATTGGAGCGTAAGATCTTTGATCGTGCCATTGTGGCGCACCAGTGATTGTAAATTGGAAGTTATGCTTTTTGTTAGCCTCCCAACCTAATGCGAAGTAATATGCGTATGCTTCGTAATCTGTATTTTGAATGTAAGTAGAACCAGACTGTCTGCTCATTAAGAATGAAGAAGACCAACCTTTATCAGACTTACCTGTATTATAAGCGAATGAAGTTTTTAAATAATCATTGTTACCAACTCCTAATCTCACGATACCACCTTTCTTCATATCGGCTGATCTTGTAATGAAGTTCATCGTACCTCCTACAGAAGCAATTGCCAATTTAGAAGAACCAAGACCTCTCTGTACCTGCATGAAACTTGTTACGTCAGATAAACCAGTCCAGTTTGAGAAATAAACAGTACCGCCCTCCATATCGTTTACAGGCATACCGTTTACCATTACTGCAATGTTTCTCGATTCGAAACCACGCATAACAATCTGTGAGTCTCCGAAACCACCACCACCTTTCGTAGCATATACAGAAGGGGTTGTATTTAGCAATTCAACAAGCTCTTGATTTCCTTGTCTTTCTAGGATCTGTGCAGCTTTAATAGTAGATACTGCAACTGGTGTCTTTCTATCTTTTGCGATATCGGTTACACCTCTTAGGATTACCTCTTCAATGTCTTTGGATTTAGAAACAGTATCCTGAACTTGTTGAGCGTAATAGACACTAGCTGTTGATAATGTAATTACCGCAGTTAGAATCGATTTGTTGATTAATTTCATAATCGTTAGTAATAGTTAGATTTAAATTTTATGCAAAATTCGGGAAATAAATTTTAACTAATATTAACTGTATGTTAATTTTTAATCAATCTCAATAAGGTTTAATTGCTTGATTTATAATGCATTGAATAATAATTGATATTTTGTATGAAAAAAATCATATTATTGAATTTTTAACAATAATGGGGTATTTTTGTTAAAAATTCAACGCTATTTCACCGCCTTGAGACTCAAATCAATATTTTTTGCAGAGTGCGTTAGAGCGCCTACAGAGATGAAATTAACACCCGTTGTCGCAATTTCTTTTAACATATCTCTGGTAATTCCGCCGGATGCTTCAGACTCACAAGAACCGTTGATCATCTCAACTGCCTGCTTCATCGTTTTCACATCCATATTATCCAGCATGATTCTGTCAACTTTTGCTTTAATGGCTTCCTGAACTTCTTCAAGGTTTCTTGTTTCAACCTCAATCTTCAGTTTTTTCTTAGTTTTTTTAACGTAGTCTTTCGCCATTTTCACCGCATTGGTGATGCTTCCGTTATAATCAACGTGATTATCTTTTAACATAATCATATCATAAAGACCATATCTGTGATTGGTTCCACCGCCAATAGCAACCGCCCATTTTTCACAAACTCTGAAATTCGGAGTCGTTTTTCTAGTGTCTAATAATTTTGTTTTTGTTCCAACTAATCTTGAATCCCATTCATGAGTTAAAGTAGCAATTCCACTCATTCTCTGCATACAGTTCAAGACTAATCTTTCCGTTGAAAGGATAGATCTTGCACTTCCTGTAACGATCATGGCGATGTCTCCAACTTTTGCAGGAGTTCCATCTTTAATGAAAATTTCAACCTTTAAATCTTTATCAAACGTGTTAAAAATAATTTCAGCCAATTCCACGCCCGCCAAAATACAGTCTTCTTTTACCAACAATTTGGCGCTTTGCTCCAAATCCTTCGGAATGGTGGAAAGGGTAGAGTGATCTCCATCCTGAATATCTTCTTCCAAAGCATTTTTTATGAATTGTTTTAAAACTTTATCGGTAACGTACGCTGGTCTTTTCATTTTTATTTGATTTTAGGCTAAATCTTTATTGTAGAATGCTCCTTTATTTTCCTTCATTTCCATCGATTGTATAATGATGAGGTGAGCAACGGTTGTTAAATTTCTCAGTTCTGAAAGTTGAGGCGAAAGAATAGAGTAGTGGTAAATTTCATTCACGGCAGCCGCAATTTCCTGATGTTTTTGCAAAGCCATATTTAGACGGCGGTTGCTTCTCACGATTCCTACCAAATCGCTCATCATTTCCTGAAGCTGTTTTCTTAAATAAGAAACGATTACCATTTCGTCCATAATTTTCATTCCTTCTTCATTCCATTCCGGAACGGCTTTAAGATCTTCAAAGTTGAAGTTATTTTCATTTAAAAGATCAACGGTTGTCATTGCAGCACTGTGCCCGAAAACTAAACCTTCCAATAATGAGTTGGAGGCCAGTCTGTTTGCTCCGTGAAGCCCGGAATTAGTGCATTCACCTACGGCAAAAAGATTTTTGATGGAGGATTGTCCGTCCTTATCAATTTCAATTCCGCCCATCAGATAATGACAAGCCGGAACTACAGGAATCAATTGGGTAAAAGGATCAATTCCTTCGTCTTTACATTTTTTATAAATATTCGGGAAATGTTCTAAGAATTTTTCGTGATCCATTTCTTTACAGTCAAGACCCACAAATTCATCTCCCGTGATTTTCATTTCGGCATCAATCGCTCTTGCTACGATGTCTCTGGAAGCCAATTCTTCACGCTCATCATATTTATGCATGAACTTTTCACCTCTTTTGGTTCTTAATTTGGCTCCGTCTCCGCGAACGGCTTCAGAAATTAAAAACAACATACCATCCATTTTGCTGTATAAAGCGGTTGGGTGAAACTGGTAATACTGCATATTTGAAACCTTGCCTTTTGCTCTTGCTACAAAAGCAATTCCGTCGCCTGTTGCAATCGTAGGGTTTGTGGTGTTTTTGTAAACATGACCGGCTCCTCCTGTTGCTACCAATGTTATTTTTGAAGTAATTTTTTTGATCTGTTTAGACTTTTCATCTAAAATATAAGCACCATAACAGTGAATGTCGCCTTCATTTAATTCTTTTCCCGGAACATGGTGTTGCGTAATGATATCGATTACGTAATGGTGATCGAGAATTTCAATATTTGGGCTTGTTTTTGCGGTTTGTAATAACGCTCTTTCAATCTCGAAACCGGTAATGTCTTTATGATGAACAATTCTGTTTTCGGTGTGACCGCCCTCTCTTCCTAAAGCAAATTCACCATTTTTCATGTCGAAATTAGCACCCCATTCTACAATTTCGTTGAATCTTGCAGGAGCCTCTTTCACCACCATTTCTACAACATCGCGTTTGTTTTCGCCATCTCCGGCACGCATCGTGTCTTCAATATGCTTATCAAAATTATCATTTTTAGAATCGGTAACCACCGCCAGACCGCCTTGTGCGTATTTGGTGTTGCTTTCATCTTCATCAGATTTTGTAACAATGATTATTTTGGCATCGGGGAGCTGCTCAGAAACTTTAATGGCATAAGAAAGTCCCGAAATGCCGGAACCAATTACTAATACATCCGCTTTTATCATATGCTTGCTTTAGGTACAATCGTCTAAATAACTAGATAAATTTAAACAATTTTTCGTTTGGTTTTCTTACTTTTTTCATGTGCTGGAAATGATCTTCCTCCGAACGGTAGCCTAATGCGAGGGTAACGGTTACTTTTTCGGTTTCAGGATTGATGTTGAGAACGTCTTCAATCACATCCTGTCGGAAGCCTTCCATCGGGCAGGTATCTATATTCTCAATCGCTGCGGCGTACATTAAATTTGCCAAAACGATATAAGACTGTTTTTCTGCCCAGTTGAAAATTTCATCACTGGTTTTCTGATTAATATGTTGGTTGATGCTGTTTTTGAAAAGCTCAAGATTTTCAATCGGGGTTTCGCGAACATCGGAAATATGCCTGAAATATCCGTTGATATAGCTCTCGTCAACTGTTTTTTTAGAAACAATAATAATTAAATGAGAGCACGTAGAAATCTGTGAGGGATTATAGAAAGCCGGAACCAGCTTTTGTTTTATTTCTTCACTTTCAGCCACCAGAATTTTATAAGGCTGAAGCCCCAAAGAGCTTGCCGATAATTTTCCTGACTCAAGAATGTTGTGAAGAGTTTCCTGAGGAATGATTTCGTTGTTGAATTTTTTTACAGAATATCTTCTGCTTAAAGCTTCCAAATAATTCATATTACAAATTTAAGAATTGGATATGAATAAAGTGGTTTTAAAATGAAAAAGAATCACTTCTCGTATTGAAGTGATTCTTTCTCGTATAATGAATGGTTATTTGGTTTTAATCCCTGTTTTTAACAATAATCCATCCTGAATATTTGTATGGTGTATTGTGTTTGTTGTTTTCGTTCCAAGTTACAGAGTACCAATAGTTTCCTGTAGGTACTTTTCTTCCGCCAACAGTTCCGTCCCATTTGTATCCGTTAGCTTTATCTCCCTGATGGATTTTTGCTCCATAACGGTCGAAAATACTGAATACCAAGTTTTGTTTTCCTGCCAGAGAAGAATAATCAATAATATCGTTTACGCCGTCTCCGTTTGGTGTGATTACATTAACCAAATTCGGAACCACAAAAGCAATAATAATTGGGTCGCAATCATAAGCATCTTTCACATAAATTGTGTGATCGCCTCTTGAAACATTATTAAATACATTAGAATCTTGCCAGTTTACATTGTCTAAAGAGTATTTGTAAGCCGGAGTTCCACCCATTACATTAATTGTAACAGTGGTAGTGCTTACCTCAATATTCGTAACTACGGGCTGTTCTGAAGGAATAACTTTTACGGTTTGACGAGCGATACAGTCTCCTGTTTTCAATTCAACCCAATAAATACCTACCCCAACATTTGTAATTGATTGAGTCGTTGCACCTGTGCTCCATTTATAACCATTGAATCCAGGTCCTGCATCCAACGTTGTCGTGTCTTCAATACAAATAGTTTTATCTGCCAACACAGTAGAATATACTGGCGGAATCACTTCCAATGTCACTTTTGCAATAGCATAACATCCTTGAGCGTTTGTTACTTTTACATAAATTACACCATTTGGAGCAGTATAAGTAAGTGCATTCGAAATTGCATTTGTAGAGTTAATCGCGTCTGTTAACGAAGGATAATATGTTTTTGTAGTACCCGTTTGTGAAGTTACAGCTGCTACTGTAAGGTTGAAGGTTGCCATTGATGGATTGGTAGCCAAGAAGCAAGATCTCAAAATAGCATTGTTGTTTACCACAACTACAGGATGGTGATTTAAGGTAACTTCAGCAACGTCGGTACAACCTTGCGGCGTTGTAACTCTCACATAAATTTTTCCCGGAGCCGCTGCATACGCTGTAGGATTCGGAATAGGGTTGATATTGTTCGTTAAATCGAACATTGTATTGAAGAATTCTAAAGTAGAACCCGGAACACTTGAAACATTGGCCGTTGTTAAATCAAAAATAGCAACGCCGGCATTATCATTATTACATCCAATCAATGTGGCATCATCTGCGGCGAATGGCGATGGGTTTAAAACAATTTGTCCGTCACCATTGTCACAAAGGGTAGATGTTGGGTCTTTTACCACAACATTAATCGTCACTGGCCCTGAATATTGGAATGCTGCAGGGTTGGTGATAACAGTTCCTCCAGTAGAATATGTGAATGTATAATTTGAAGGGTTTGTTACAAATTGATTCTGATACGTTGTTAAATCTACCGTTCCATTTCCTGTTGCAGGGTTTACGCAAACAAATGGGGTAATTGTATTATTTAAAATAGGAACTTTATCAATGAAGATTTTAGCATTTTTAATCGAGTGTCTTGCAGAAGCACCACCTGTTGCAGCCGAAAATCCGAAGTATCCTGTAGTCATACCTATTGCACCTCCTGAAGGAGCAAATGTTTGTGAAACGATGGTTGTTCCATCTATTTTAATGATGATATCCCAATTGTCAGGATTTATCATATTGGTTTGCCCGTTTACTTCAACGTGTTTGTAAGTTGCTCCTACGAAAGGTTGTGTAGGATTAAGATCTGGTGAGTGGAAAGTACTTCCAGCAGTATTGTTATATTCAATATTCGGATTTCCTGTAGGTGTGTTATTAGTTCCGTATAAAACGTGAACTTTACTCATCTGGCCTTCAGTTGTATTGTTGAAGATGTCAAATCCTACCATTAAGCCATTGGCATTAGCTGGAATTCCTAAACCACCTCCGGAAGTAAATCCTGTGGGTGGATTGTTTAGATACCAAAAAGTGAATCCGTCACCACGGCCAAATGCCGTAGTTCCGTTACCATCAATTCTGAAATCGAATTCTACTTTCCATTTGTCACAGTATTTAAGGTTAATAGGAGTTGATAGTTTTATAGCTCCATACTGGCCACCTGTATCTGGGGTAAGTTGAATAAAGTCTCCGTTTACCTGAGCACTGGATACCAAATCCCAACCGGTTGTCACTACGGGATTTCCTGCAAGTTGATAGGTCTGTGCCAATAGTTTGCCAGATAAGCTCAGTAAGGTAATTAAGAAAAAATTGAGTAGAGTTTTTTTCATGTGAGCGAGTTGGTTAATGTGTTAAAGTTGTAAATATATTGATTTTTAGTTGTTTTATATAGTTTTAGTAATAATTATGTAATGAAAATCGATTACATTGTAATGTATGTATAATGAAGTCGTTAAAATTTTGTTTTTAGTTTAAAATTTAATTTAAAAATCTTAGATTTAATTTATTTTGTTCTGTTTTTATTTTTAATGATAAAAAGAAAATCACCCCCGAAAAGAGGGAGTGATTTTACCTAAAGAAGATTATTCTCTATTTTTTACTAATATCCAGCCCGAATATTTGGTCGGAGTACTGTTTTTATTATTTTCATTCCATGTGATGGTGTACCAGTAAGTTCCTGTAAGGATCTTTTTGCCGGAAGCTGTTCCGTCCCATGTGAAGTTTCTCATTTTGTCGGCAGTATATAGCTTGTTTCCGTATCTGTCGTAGATCGTGAAGACAAGATTTTTCTTATATGCCAATGCGGAATAGTCAATTGCATCATTTACATTATCTCCGTTTGGTGTGATTGCGTTTACCAAATTCGGAACAGTAATTTGTGTGTGAACCGGCGTACAGTTGTAGGAATCTTTTACATATACCACAACTTCACCTCTTGCCAGACCTGTGAAAACGTTAGAATCTTGCCAGTTTGTGCCATCTAAAGAGTATTTGTATGGAGCAAGCCCGCCGTTTACATTTACTGTAATTGTATTGTTGGTAATGTCTATTGTTGAAATTACAGGCTCTGTAGCCGGAATTACTTTTACTGTCTGAATGGTATAGCAGTTACCCGTTTTCAACTTTACCCAATATATCCCAACTGGTACGCCACCGATGCTTTGGGTAGTGTCTCCTGTGTTCCATTCGTAGCTGTCAAAGCCAGGGCCTGCATCAAGATTGGTTCTGCTATCAATACAGATCGTTTTGTCTTTTAAAATTAATGAATATACCGGAGGATTTACAATAAGATTAACTTTAGCAATCATGTAACACCCGTTTGCATCTATTACTTTTACATATACTGTTCCTGTTGTAGCAATGTATGGAGTAGGAATTACGATTTCGTTGGTTCCGTTTATTGCATTGTTTACAGTAGTGTAGTATTTTTTTGTTGCTGTAGTTAATGTAGTAACATCTGCTTTTGTTAAATCAAAAGATCCTGAAGTGATATTATTATCAATATAACAAGACTGTAAAGTAGCTTCTTTTATAGGAATTGCAGCGTAGAAAGCCAATGTAATTTCTGCGGTATCAGTACATCCTTGCGGTGTTGTTACCTTTACAAATACTTTTCCGGGAGCAGAAACGTAAGCGTTTGTATTTACAATTTCATTTGTTCCTGCATTCAGGTCGTTCATTGTTTTGTAGAACTTCTTCGTGGCTCCTACTACAGTGGTTACAGGTGCAGTAGCAAGATTAAAAGATGCTGTCCCCGCATTATTGTTGTTACATGCCTGAATCGTTACATCATCAGCCTTTAACGGAGCTAATGTTAGCAATATTTTTCCATCCGGATTATCACAGAGAACGCCCGCATTATCTTTCACCACAACCGATACTGTTGTGTTTGCAGCAAACTGATAAGCGGTAGGTGCCGCAATTTGAGTTCCTCCAGGCGTAAAATACGTGAATGTATAATTTGAAGGATTTGTTACAAATTGGTTCTGATAAGCTGTAAGATTTACCGTCCCTTGATTTGTAGAAGGGTCTGGGCAAAAAGTTGCCGATACCGAAGGCTGGTTAATTGTAACTTTATCCGTATAAATTTTTACATTTTTAATAGAATGTCTTGATCTGTTTCCTCCTGTAGAAGCCGAAAATCCGAAATATCCAACCGTCATTGCGGCAGCAGTACCTGAAGGTATAAAAACCTGATTACAGATCACAGTTCCGTCAATAGTAATTTTAATAGTCCAGTTTTGAGTACCGGGTACAACATCTGCAGTCACTTCCACATGCTTGTAAGTAGCACCTTGAAAAGGCAGGGTTGCATTCATATCAGGAGAGTGGAAAGAACTCCCCGCAACATTGAAGAATTCTACATTATTTGTGTCAGTCGTATTTGTAACTTGACCATATGCAACATGTACTTTACTCATAACAGCCGTTGTGGTATTGTTATAGGTATCAAACCCTACAATAAGTCCCACGGCATTCTGAGAAACACCAAGTCCCGAGCCTAAAACACTTGCCACAGGTGGGTTTTGAAGATACCAAAAAGCAAGACCGTCTCCGTTCGCCGTTTGGTTAGAATCCATCCTAAAATCGAATTCTACTCTCCACTTGTCACAATACTTTAGGTTAATAGGATCATTCAGCCTTATAGATCCGGATTGATCATTGGTATCCGGAGTAAGCTGAATGAATTCACCTCCTGGTTCTAATATTGTTGGCGAAACCATCGTCCAGCCCGTTGTACTAATAGGACTTCCTGCTAGTTGATACGTTTGCGAAAAAAGGTTGCCCGAACAGCATAGTAATAGAAGGGAAAAATAAAGCAGTAGTTTTTTATTCATTTAGTATATCACATTTATTAGATGTGTAAAGATATTAATTTCCTCTTAATAAATGTATATTTAATATTAATTTAATAAAATTGCGGTGCGAATTAGCAAAGAATTTAAGATAAGGTGATGAAAAATTAAATACTAGCGATTTGAGATTATTCTAATTAATATTAAATGGAAAAATTAGAATAAAGAATTATTTTCAATATTCTCGAAATACGTGTCGATTTCAAGATCTGGCGAAGCAGCAGCTGCTACGGCAAGTTTATCACAAAGTTCGTTTTCAAAATGCCCTGCATGACCTTTTATCCAGTGCATTTTCGGAGAATGGATATTATACAGTTCTACAAACCTTTTCCAAAGGTCAGGATTTTTTACGTTTTTCCAGCCTCTTTTTATCCATCCGGCGATCCAGTTTTGGTTAATGGCATCCGAAACATACTTGCTATCTGTATACACGTGAATTTCGTTTTCTGGAGATTTTAATTTCTCCAAAGCGGTGATCACAGCCAAAAGTTCCATTCTGTTGTTGGTTGTTTTTCTGAAACCTTTTGAAAATGTTTTCTGATAATTTTTTTCAGGAACGCGCATAAGAATTCCGTATCCTCCTTTTCCGGGATTTCCGCTGCAAGCTCCGTCTGTGTAAATATCAATTCTCATTAGGTTGAGGCTGAGGTTTAGTGTGAGGCTAATAATAATTAGGATAAAATTTAAATTAATCTCAACCTAAATCTTAACCTCATAATTATTTAAAAAGGAAAATCATCATCATCATCCAAATCATTCATTGAAGAACCAGAAAGTTTTGAACTATCCGGCAAATCAAATGCAGCACCCGGTTGAATGGTTGTTTTAATTTTATCAAAACCACTCGGCTCATTAGATCCAAAACCACCTGGGAATCCGCCTCCAGTTCCGCCATCAAAAGCTGCTTCAATATCTGCAAATTTAGCAAAATGTTTTAAGAAAGATAATCTTACATCAGCAGTTGCACCATTTCTGTGTTTTGCAATAATTAATTCTGCCTGATTTTCCGTTGAAGTTTCCTGCCCTTCTTCATCATTGTCCCAAACGGTAATTTTATAATATTCCGGTCGGAAGATGAATGATACGATATCGGCATCCTGCTCAATCGCTCCAGATTCCCTCAAGTCAGAAAGCTGAGGTCTTTTTCCGGGACGCGTTTCCACACTACGGGAAAGCTGGGAAAGTGCAATTACAGGAACATTTAATTCTTTTGCAATGGCTTTTAATGAACGGGAAATCATGGAAATTTCCTGTTCACGGTTTCCGGCTCCTTTTCCGCCACCTCCGGCTGTCATCAGCTGAAGATAATCGACCATTATAATTCTTACACCATGCTGCATTACCAATCGTCGGCATTTTGCACGGAAGTCGAAGATCGAAAGGGAAGGGGTTTCGTCTATATATAAAGGAGCATTTTCCAGTTCGGATACGTTGGAGAACAGTCGTTGCCATTCTTCATCGTCCAAAGTTCCTTTTCTTAATTTTTCTGAAGAAATTCTTGTTTCGGAAGCGATCATTCTGGTAATCAACTGTACCGATGCCATCTCGAGAGAGAACAGCGCCATCGGGATTTTGTGACCAACCGCAATATTTCTCGCCATGGAAAGAAGGAAAGCCGTTTTTCCCATCGCGGGACGTGCCGCAATAATAATTAAATCGGAATTTTGCCAACCTCCCGTTTCTTTATCCACATCTCGGAATCCTGAAGGTACTCCGGAAAGTCCTTCTTTATCTTTTAAAGATTTTATGGTATCAATCGCCTGCTTTACTAATGAATTGGCAGTGTCGAATCCTTTTTTGATCGTTCCGTTTGTAATTTCAAAAAATGATTGTTCGGCTTTATCTAAAAGCTCAAAAACGTCGGTGGATTCTTTATAAGACGAATCAATTACATTGGCAGAAACATTAATTAAACTTCTTAGGATGTATTTTTCAAGGATAACGCGAACGTGATATTCGATGTGAGCAGATGAACTAACTCCCATGGTAAGATCAATAATATAATGATCTCCGCCCGCAGAAGACAGCTTATCTTCTTTTTTCAAATCCTGAATGATCGTCATAAGATCGACAGGATGGTTTCCTTCATAAAGTTTTAATATAGAAGCAAAAATTACCTGATGTCTTGGGTCGTAAAAAACATCAGGAGTCAGTAAATCAATAGAATGGTCGAGCCCTTTTTTATCAATTAAAAAAGTACCAATGATCAACCGTTCAAAATCTACTGCATTAGGAGGCATTTTTCCATCAGCAATCGACAGCTCTTTCGCGAAGTTTCCGTGGGTAAGAGATGATAATGTTTCTTTCTGCGCCATTGTGCAAAGATAGTTTATTTGAAAAGGAATTAAAAAATACTAATCAAGATTTATTGTTGATAAGTTTTAAAATCTTCGTAGTAAAGGGTTTTCTTTTGGTGCATAAAAAAATCACCCCAACAAAGTTGAGGTGACCTAAGTTAAATATTAAAATGAAATTATTCTTTATTTTTTACCAATATCCATCCGCTGTATTTTGTGGCGGTATTGTTTTTATCATTTTCATTCCATGTGATGGTGTACCAGTATGTTCCCGTAAGAATTTTTTTACCGGAAGCCGTTCCATCCCATTTGAAGTTTCTCAATTTATCAGCCTGATACAATTTGTTTCCGTATCTGTCGTAAACCGTAAATACAAGATTCTTTTTGTAGGCTAAAGCGGTATAATCTACTTCATCATTTACATTATCTCCATTTGGCGTAATAGCATTCACCAAGTTCGGAACAGTTACCTGAATATCTACAGGCTCACAATCGTAAGAATCTTTCACGAAAATTTTATTTTCACCTCTAGGAAGTCCGCTGAATACGTTTGAATCTTGCCAGTTGATTCCGTCTAATGAATATTTGTAAGGTGCTTTACCTCCGTTTGCAAATACGGTGATCGTATTGTTTGTAATATCCAAACTAGAAATTACAGGTTGCTCCGAAGGATAAACATTCACATTTTGAAGCGTGAAACATTTTCCTGTCTGTAGTTTTACCCAATAAGCTCCCACAGGAACATTAGTGATAGCTTGAGTGGTTGCTCCTGTGCTCCATTCGTAACCGTCAAATCCAGGGCCTGCATCTAAAGTTGTTCTATCTTCAATACAAATTGTTTGATCTTTTAATACTGCAGATTTTACAGGTGGTAAAACTTTAAGATTAATTTTTGTAATCGAATAACATCCGTTGGCGCTGTAAACTCTTACGTAAACTTCTCCCGTAGTTGAAATGTAGTTGGTAGGGTTTGCAATTGGGTTAGTTCCGTTTTTAGCGTTTGTCAGCGTTGTGTAGAAATTCTTCGTTGGGTTGGTAAGTGTTGAAACATTTGCTGAAGTTAAATCAAACGAACCTGTTGTAATATTTGTCGTAATATAACAAGACTCAAGAGTGGCTTCTGTTAAAACTACCAAAGGATGAAATGCTAATGTAATTTCTGCACTATCTGTACAGCCTTCCGCTGTTGTTACTTTTACATACACTTTTTTAGGTAATGTAGAAGAGTAAGCGGCCGGGTTTAGAATTTCGCTTGTACCTGCAGTCAGGTTAGCCATTGTTGGATAATATTTTTTTGTAGTATTAGTTCCTCCATACACGTTTGCGGAAGTAAGATCGAATACTCCAGTTCCTACATTATTGTTGTTACAGGCATAAACTGTAGCATCATTAGCAACGATATTTCCTTGTTTAAATTTAAATTTTCCAACTTGGAAACAACCGTTGGCTGCATTCGTAGGATCGGCAAGGTTTTCATATTTTAATCTATAATAGTAGATGTCTGTATCATTTACCATCATCGGAGCTGTAACAGGTGCATCTCCTGAAATGGCATCATTTTGATTTAAATGATAGCTTACTGTAAAGTTCGGATTTCCGTTGATAATTGGTGCTGATAATGAACTTAAGTCAAACATTGCAGGTAATGAACAGTGTAAAACTTCATTAGGATCAGCAGGATTTGCTGCCGGAGAACCTGGCGGGATGAAAGGGTTAGGGGTTAATGCAGGATCGTTAAAGGCTGAAGTTAAAAGTGCTGTTCCTCCCCATGTTAATGAAAAACCATAAGGGTTTGAGGGAAGATAGTTGTCAATAAGTAGATAATATGTTTCTCCAGCGATAACATCTAATGGAGTTTCCCATCGGTCGCCTGTAATTGTAGAACTTAATCCTGTAGATCCATTGGTTCCTGAATAATTACATTTTACAGCATTACCAAAATCCCATGTTGTACAATCGATATTTGGACCGTAAACTGCAAAATCGTAATCATAGCGGGTTACGTTTGGGACGGTATAAGGTGTAATGGTAAATTCTATTGTACCTGTAGTTGCAGCGGTAAATACATACCAAACAGAATAGTGTTCTAAACCTAAACAGCTTCCGGATGTTTGCTCCTGAATAGTTCCTGAGCTACTCGGGTTGTAAGATAAATCTGAATTTCCACAAACCGGAATTGCCGTAATACAATCTGATTGTGAAAAAAATAGCTGTGACGTAAATAAAATAAAAAGCAGTAATAATTTCTTCATTTTAAATGAATTTATAATAGTCTAACGAAAATAATAATTAATTAACATAATATATTGAAGAATAGCAAAAAAACCACTCCGAAGAGCGGTTTTTAGTATGATTCTAATTAATCTCTGTTTTTAACCATTACCCATCCTGAAAACTTGAATGCTGTATTCTTTTTGTTGTTTTCGCTCCAGGTTACAGAATACCAGTATGTTCCTGTAGAAACTTTCTTACCTCCAATGGTTCCGTCCCATTTGTAGCCGTTGCTCTTATCAGCTTGGTGTATTTTAGTTCCATATCTGTCGAAGATGCTTAAAACTAAGCCTGTTTTTCCTGAAAGTGAAGAGTAATCAATCACATCATTAATACCGTCTCCGTTTGGTGTAATTACATTTACTAAGTTCGGAAGAACGAATGTAACGTCTACAGAGTTACAATTGTAGGCATCTTTCACATAAACTGTATGATCTCCTCTTGATACATTTTCAAATATATTTGAATCTTGCCAGTTTACATTATCGATAGAGTATTTATAAGGTGGTGTTCCTCCCATTACATTTACTGTAACAGTATTTGTAGCAATATCGATATTAGTGATTACAGGTTCTTCTGCCGGATATACTTTTACAGTTTGTAAAGCAATACAATCTCCTGTTTTTAGTTTTACCCAATAGGTTCCAACTCCTACATTCGTGATCGATTGTGTTGTTGCTCCAGTGCTCCATTCGTATCCGTTGAATCCAGGTCCTGCATCCAGCGTTGTTGTGTTTTCAATACAGATCACTTTTTCTGCTAAAACAGTAGAATATACTGGCGGAATTACTTCTAATGTAACTTTCGCTACTGCATAACATCCTTGTGCATTTGTAACTTTTACATATGCTACACCACTTGGAGCAATGTATGTAGATGGATTCGGGATTGGGTTTGTTCCGTTTACCGCATCGGCCATAGACGGATAATATGTTTTTGTAGTTCCGGTTTGGGTTGTTACTGCAGCTGCTGTAAGATTAAATATTGCTGTTGAATGATTGGCTTCAAGGAAACAAGATCTAATAATAGCATTATCATTTACCACAACAATCGGGTGGAATTTCAATGTGAATTCTGCTATAGTTACACAACCATATTCGTTCGTAGCTTTTACAAAAGCAGAACCTTCAGCAGACACGTAAGCATACGGAACTGTGATTTCATTTGTACCTGCATTCAGATCAGGCATAGAAGGATAATATTTTACCGTAAGGTTGGGTGTTAACCCAATATTTGGTCCCATTAGATTGTATGTCGCTGTTCCCGAATTATTATTGCTACATTCTGTAAGAGTGGCATTCGTTAATACAAACGATCGGTCGGTAAATTCAATGGTTCCAAATTCCCTACATTGATTCAGGAAGCTTAATGGGCTACTCGGATCTACATATGAAATTGAATAATGATATGTTGTGGCAACATTTGCTGTAATTGGAGTTGTAATAGGGTTTACATCATCCATAGCATCTGTCGCGCTCTTATAATATTTTACAACGAAATTAGGATTTCCGTTAAGGATTTGAGATGTCCACTGTGAAAAATCGTAAGTAAAAGATTGGCTACAAACATCTATTTTTCCGTCTTTAGCTGGTCCAGCTCCAAAGAAAGGATTAGGCTGATAAATCTGTAAAGAGTTGTTATCAAAAGGAGTAAGCAAAGTTGCAGTTCCTCCAAATGTTAATGAAAACGGAGCTACTGTAGTAGAGAAGTTATTTAGAAGCAAATGGTAAATTTGTCCTGGTAATACATCTATATACTTTACAAAACCATCACCACCACCATCTTCAGAAGTGTCTAGTGCAGTCATATTTAATCCTGTAAGCGGAGGGGTTATAGACGAACCAAGTCCGGCATAAGAACATCTTAATGGTGGTACAGTAAGATTGGCACAATTATGATTCGGTCCATATAAAGCCCAGTCGTAGTCAATATTATTAGAGCCAGGTCCTGTAGGTGTGATAAGGAAGGTTAAAGTACCTGCAGTTTGTATACTAAAGGTAAGCCAAATTGAGTTACTTTCACCGTATAAACAAGAACCTGAAGAGTGCTCAGATTCTGCTACAGTACCAGTTCCTCCAGGAGTCAACGCAATATCAGCATCACTACAAATAGGAATAGCTGTGATACAGTCTTGCTGGGCAAAAACCATTTGGGTTATAAAAAAAAGAAAGACCAGTAGATATTTTTTCATGTCGATCGATTTAAAGTTATCTTAATCCTGAGATTAGTTTTTAGATTTAATTAATTGGCTGCCCCAAGTAGGAGAGGTATTTGAAGAAGTGGCTACACTAAATTCATTTGAAGCTTTCTGGTAAAAGTTTTCAGCTTCCGTTGTATTATTAGCTTGTTGAGCCATTCTGGCCTTAAGAATTGATAATCTTGGATTATTGGATGAAGTGCTTTCCAATTTTGATATATAATCAGAAGCAGCTTTTACATCTTTCTGAACATTTGTAGAAGTGTTCAATGCAACTTTTTGAAGATGAATTAAACCTAAAAGAATTTCTATTTCATCATTGCTATGCTGAGTACCTAATGCACCCATTGCAAATTTATCTGCTAATGCATTAGAGCCTGCTAGAGACGAGTTGTTTCCTTTTTTTATAGATGATTCTGTTTTAAGATACATCGATACAGCTGCATAATAATATGCCTGCCATCTTTCAGTAGTTTTAGATTCTGAAAATTTCTTAAAAAGAGCCTCATAGTCACTCGCTGTTTTTGCAGTATTTATTTGCAAAACAGATTGTTGTAGATTTTTATCGGTAAAGGATTGTGCACTCACACTAAAACCCAATACGCAAAAGCAAATGAGTAGAGTTTTTTTCATAAAGGGGAATTTTAATATACAAATATAAAAAATTATTAACGTTGAATTAAAGTTTTTATTATATATTTAATAAAATCCGCTTTATTGCTTTTAATATTGCATTTTTCTAAGTTTAGGGTTTGTGCTTCCTACAAGAAGGGCGATAAGCACGGTCATTGTTCCGCCGAAAACAACAGAACGTACAACACCAAGTAGTTTTGCAGATAATCCGCTTTCAAATTGTCCCATTTCGTTGCTCGACATGATGAAGATAGAGTTCACACTTAGAACCCTTCCACGAATATGATCCGGAGTTTTTAGCTGAACAATCGTACCTCGGATAACAACGGAAATTCCATCCAGCATTCCGCTTAAAACAAGGAACATGAATGAAAGCCAGTACCAGTTTGAAAGCCCGAATCCGATGATACAAAGCCCGAATCCTGTTACCACGCCTAACAAAATTTTACCCTGATTTTTGCGTAAAGGAATTAATGATAAAATCGTGATAATACACATTGAACCAATATCGGACGCGGCATTTAAGAGGCCGAATCCTTCTGCACCAACTTTCAAAATATCAGTTGCATATACAGGTATCATGGCAACAGCACCTCCGAATAATACGGCAAACATGTCTAAACAAAGGGCTCCTAAAATTTCTTTCGTTTTAAAAATATAGGTGATTCCTTCGCGCATACTTTCCACGATATTTATTTGTCCTTTTTTATGTTCAGATTCTTGTTTATTTAATTGAAAAAAGAATAGGGAAGCGATAAAAATTAATGAAATAATAACAACTAAAGTCCATTTTACACCAAAATAGCCAATCAAAAATCCTCCGATCGCGTGTCCGCAAACAGAAGAAACCAAAAATGTTGCCTGATTTAAAGTAATCGCATTGGGAAGATTATCTTTTTTAACGATTTTAGGTATCATAACGGGAATCATCGGCCCGATGAACGCTCTTGCGATTCCTGTAAAGAAAATTACACCATAAATAAAATAAGTGATCTGATGTCCTGTGAAGTGCATTTCTACATTTAAAAATGCAGGAATCAAAAGTAAACCGATCAGGAAAATATAGGCATAATTACAAATAAGAAGAAGTCTTTTCTTTTCGTTCATATCGATTACGTGGCCTGCGTATAAAGCACAGCTCACCGCCGGAATTACTTCTGAAAGCCCGATAAGCCCGATGGAAAAAGGGTCTTTTGTTAGCTGGTAAACCCACCATCCCAATAACGTAGCAAGCATTCTGAAGGCTAAAACGATAAAAAATCTCCCCGTAAGAAGATTTCTGAATTCGACATTTTGTAATGTCTTTAACGGCGTAAAAGAAATCATGTGCAAAAATAGCCCTAAATATTTACTTAGGGCTATTCATATCATTGAATTTTAAATGATAAATCAAATGAAGTCTAAAAGATAAAATCTATTTTAGTCTGCTCTCGATGAGCTTAGTACGATAGCGGCAACTCCTGCTGCGCCAATTACTGCTGCACCCGCTGTAATTCTCGCTTTTCTGTTATCTCTCACCGCAGCAACATCAGCTTTTGGAATAATCACCTCTGTACTGTCCTTTTTTCCTGCTGTACCGATTAGGTTGTCACCATCTACATTACGGAATAACATTTTTTTGCTTTTCGAGCCATCTTTCATCTTTACCGTATACATTCTTCCTGCTTCCAAATTAGAATAGTTATTTTTAGAAACGTCTTCTGTGTATTTTGTTGTAGCACAAGATGAAATTACAAATAGAGAAGTCAGTAAAGATGATTTTAAAAGTACAGATGCTTTCATTATTATTTTTTAGTTTTTCAAATTTATAATTTTTTTTGAATATACCTTTCTGGAATTGAAAAAATGTGTTTAAAGTTTATATATTTCCAATAAATCTGCAACTTTTCTGTCATTGGCAAGTCTCGGTGTTTTATTTTGTCCGCCTAATTTGCCCTGAGATTTTGCATATTCATTAAAAGCATTTTTCTTTAATGTTGAAATATGAAGTGGTTGTAAAATATTCCCTGAAATTAGATCATCATAGTACGTATTTCTTTTTCTTAATTGCTCATCAAGCTCTTTTCTAAATTGATCTAAATTTTCAGGATTTTTCTCAAATTCGATGAACCATTCATGATAAGGAAGTCCTTCATTAGGATTTACCTGTGGTGCAAGATGAAACTCCGTAATTTGTGCAGGGTGTTTTTCCAAAGTCGCTTTCATAGCTTCTTCCACTTCAAAAGCAATCACGTGTTCCCCAAATGCTGAGGTAAAATGTTTCGTCCGTCCACTCACCAAAATTCTGTGCGGATTTTTATCAATAAATCTCACTACATCACCAATGGAATACGCCCAAAGTCCTGAGTTTGTCGTTAAAATTAACGCGTAATCTTTATTAAGTTCAATTTCTTTTAAGGTTAATCTTTTGGCATCTGGTTTTCCGTATTCTTCCAACGGAATAAATTCATAGAAAATTCCATGATTGGTTAAAAGTAATAATCCTTCTTTTGTATAATCATCCTGAAATGCAAAAAATCCTTCAGAAGCCGGAAATGTCTGAACAATATCTACTTTTCCTCCTAATAATTCTTCCATTTTGTCGCGGTAAGGTTCATAGTTTACGCCACCCGTAACGATTAATTGAAGGTTTGGAAAAATTTGTTTGATTTTTTTGCCGTGTTTTTCCATCAGCTTTTCAAAATACATAATCAGCCAAGGCGGAATTCCTGAAATCAAAGTCATGTTTTCCTTTTCGGTTTCCTCTACAATTTTATCAACTTTTGCTTCCCAGTCTTCCATCATATTGGTTTCCAAACTTGGAAGTCTGTTTTTCTGTAAATAGTTAGGAATGTGATGCGCTACAATTCCCGAAAGTCGACCGACTTTTATCCCGAAGTTTTCCTGTAATTCGGGGCTTCCCTGTAAAAAGATCATTTTTCCCTTTACAAAATCAGCATTATTTTTCTTGGCAATATAATGAAAAAGGGCACTTTGAGCTCCTTTAATTTGAAAAGGCATTCCTTCTTTTGAAATGGGAATATATTTAGCACCGGAAGTTGTTCCTGAAGTTTTAGCAAAATATTCAGGGGTTTCTATCCAGAGAATATTGGCTTGTCCTTTTTTTACTCTTTCAATATAAGGTTTCAACACTTCATAATCTCCAATGTGAACTCTCTCCTGAAAATCTTTTACGCTTTTGATGTTTTCAAAATCATGTTCTCTTCCAAAAAGTGTTTTTTGGGCGGTAGCAACGAGAGATAATAAAAGATCTTCTTGATTTTTCTCTGCATTTTTCTTGAATTCTTCAGCTTTTTGAACATGTTTTTTTGCCCAAACCAATGCCGCATTTTTCTTTAGGAAGTTTAACATGGTTCAAATTTATAAATAAGTAGAGAATCTGAAACCATTTTTGTGAGATAAGACACAAAAAAAACCGATGAATGAGTGGTCATCGGTTCTTCGAAATTTGATTATGAAAATAACAACTATAAGTTGAGTTTATTTGTTTTCTTTGTATCTTTTATCTGGCGTTCCGTCTTTTTTTAATTTTTGATTTTCTTTATATCTTTTATCAGGAGTTCCATCCTTTTTTAATTTTGCTGGCGTTGCCGGTTTTGCTGCTTTTGCATCTGCAGTCGTTGCTTTTGCTGCTGTTTTAGTAGTTTTGGCAACTTGTTGAGTTTTAGCTGCAGTAGCAGGTGCAGTTTGCTGAGCAGTAGCAAGTCCAAGTCCTAAAGCTATAGACATTGCTGTTAAAAATTTTTTCATAATAATGATATTTGTTTTGTTTTTCTTGAGTCAAAGGTAGACAAAAAACGGACTGAAAAAATAGCTTTTAGAAACTTAACTAAAGTTTATTACAGCTTAAAAAAAGATTAAATGGCTTGTGAAAGTTACCTTTGCCTTTCATTATTTTGATGGAATTTTTTGGATTGGTTTCGGCGGCGAAGCCGCCGAAACCAATCCAAAAAAAAAATCTGCTTCCTCTGAAAAGAAGAAGCAGATCCCTAACATATTGCATGAATTAGTTGGTTTAGCGTGTACAGTTGGCTGTCCACGTTCTGCCATCTTTAGTGTAAAATATTTTTAATTCATTGTTGTCAATTCTTATATAAGAAGTTCCGTTCGATCCGATCATAACTAGGGTGTGATCGCCTTGCTGTTCAAATTCCACTCCATTTAAATCTGGAATTCCGTCTGAAAAGGCAAAGTTGTATTTTGTTCCGCTGGCAATTTTGGTTACAAAAACACTTCCGTTATCCTTTGAGATATTGCTTGAACCATCAACATAAGTTACCTTTCCTTTATAAGTTCCGGCAAAAAAATCGTTGTTGGTGGGGTCGTCATCTCTGCTACAAGATGAAATTGCGGTGATCATAAAGCATACCATTACTAATAGTCCGAAGACCTTCATTGTTTTTTTCATAATATTAAATTTCGTTAAGTTGGTACAGTTTAATTTTCAAACAATATGCCAGTAAACAAAAGGTGTAGAATTTTAACTTTTAATTAAAAGTTTTATTGAAAATTTAAGATTTGATGAATTTTTATAGTGATTTAAATGAATGTGAAGAATGTACTTTTATTACTTAAAACAAAAAGCTCCGAAAATTAATTCGAAGCTTACGTGAATTTTAAATTAAATTATTTAGAAGTATAATTTCATATGAATAATTACAAACTGCAAATAATTCAATCTTAAAGGTGATTTTTTATTACTATTTTGTAATTTGGTGTGATAAAAATACAAAAATTTTTCATTATAAAGAGAAATATTTTAAATAATATTAGTTTTGTATCTTTGTAAAGACTAAAAAACGGTTTCGGAAAACTCCCGAAATCGCTTTTGTCGTTTATACCATAATTATTTATGCAGTTAAAAACCATCAATGAAAAGTTTCTTCCGGAACTTCTGAAAAAAGAATTTGGAAAAGAAATTTTTGCTCAGCTTGAAAACAATCATCATATCTCTGTAAAAGGAGGCGCGGGATCTGCGGTTTCTATTTTTGCAGCCGAGCTTTTTCTTACGCACAAAAAAAATGTTCTCTATTTGGTAGATGACAAAGAAGATGCTTTATATGCCAACGCAGAAATGGAGGATCTGTTGGGGAAAGAAAAAGTGCTTTACTTTCCGGCAACTCATCTGGATCCTTATCAAGTTGAGAAAACACAGAATGCCAATTTGGTACTTAGAACTGAGGTTTTAAATAAAATAAATTCCAGTAAATCTCCTAAAGTAATTGTTGCTTACGCAGGTGCTTTGTCGGAAAAGGTATTGAAAAAAGAAGATTTCAAGGCGATTTCTCATCATATTAAAGTGGGCGACCAGCTTGACTTTGATTTTGTGGATGAATTGTTGAATCATTATAATTTCCAACAGGCAGATTTCGTTTCCGAGCCTGGAGAATTTTCTGTACGAGGAGGAATTGTGGATGTTTTTTCGTATTCCAATGAAAAACCATATCGTATCACATTTTTCGGAAATGAGGTCGAAAGCATTAAAACATTTGATATTGAATCTCAACTTTCAATAGATAAAGTAAAAGATTTTCAGTTGGTTTCTAATATGAATTTTTCGGTAACGGGAAGTAGGGTTTCTTTACTTCAATTATTATCGGAGGAGAGTTTCGTGGTATCCAAAAACGGAATCGTAGGAATGCAGAAAATAAAAGCATTTTATGAGAAAGCGCTGGAAAAATATGAAACTTTAAATAAAGATATTGCCCATAGAACGCCACAGGAATTGTTTATCTCTGATCAGGAATTCTTGTTTGATTATAAGAAATTCAAAACAATAGATTTCAGCAGTGTTTCGATTGAAGGGTTAATTGAATTGACGGATGTCTCCATTAACCAAACATCACAACCTTCATTTCATAAAAACTTTGAATTGCTGATTCAGGATTTGGAAGACCGTCAAAGTGAAGGTTTTGATACATGGATTTCTTTTTCCACCGAAAAACAAAAAGAAAGATTGGAATCTATTTTTGAAGAATTAAAGCACGAGCTTCCTTTTAAAAGTTTCAAGTCTGAACTTCACGAAGGGTTCGTAGATCTCGATCATAAATTATTAGTGTATACCGATCACCAGATTTTTGATCGTTATCAAAGATATAAAGCGAAAAATACGTTTGCTAAATCGGAACAGTTGACTTTAAAAGATTTAATGTCTTTGAAAGTGGGTGATTATATTGCTCACATCGACCACGGAATCGGGAAATTTATGGGATTGGTGAAGGTAAATAATGATGGAAAAATTCAGGAATGTTTTAAACTAACCTATAAGAATGGAGACTTATTATATGTAAGCATTCATTCACTTCATAAAATTTCAAAATATAACGGGCCAGACGGAAAAGAAATTGTTCTAAGTAAGTTGGGATCGCCGACTTGGAAATCATTAAAACAGAAAACGAAAGCTAAGGTTAAGCAAATCGCTTTCGACCTTATAAAATTATATGCGCAAAGAAAAACGGCGGTCGGATTTTCATTTACTCCTGATTCTTACCTGCAAAATGAATTAGAAGCGAGTTTTATCTATGAAGACACGCCAGATCAGGAAAAAGCAACCATTGATGTGAAAAAAGATATGGAAGCCACAACTGTTATGGATCGTTTGGTTTGCGGAGATGTAGGTTTTGGTAAAACAGAGGTCGCAATTCGAGCGGCGTTCAAAGCAGCAACAGATGGAAAGCAGGTAGCTGTATTGGTTCCGACTACTATTTTGGCGTTTCAGCATTACAGAAGTTTCAAAGAAAGATTGAAAGATTTTCCTGTAAATGTTGCCTACGTTAATCGTTTCCGTACGGCAAAACAGAAATCTGAAACCTTGGATGGTTTAAAGAACGGAAAAGTAGACATTATTATAGGAACGCATCAATTGGTGAGCGCTTCTGTAAAGTTTAAAGATTTAGGCTTATTAATTATTGATGAAGAGCATAAATTCGGAGTTTCGGTCAAAGATAAGCTTAAAACAATAAAAAATAATGTAGATACTTTGACATTAACAGCAACGCCAATTCCGAGAACGTTACAATTTTCGTTGATGGCGGCAAGAGATTTATCGGTTATTAAAACACCACCACCAAACAGACAGCCTGTTGATACGCAATTGATTGGTTTTAGCGAAGAAATTCTTCGTGATGCTGTTTCTTATGAACTTCAACGTGACGGTCAGGTTTATTTCATCAACAACAGAGTTGAGAACCTGAAAGATATTGCTGGATTAATTCAAAGGCTGGTTCCTGATGCGAGAGTAATTACAGGTCACGGACAGATGGATGGTAAGCAATTGGAAAAGAACGTTCTGGACTTCATGGAAGGGAAGTATGACGTTTTGGTTTCCACAACGATTGTTGAAAGTGGTGTAGACGTTCCGAATGCGAATACGATTTTCATTAATGATGCTCAAAGATTCGGGATGGCAGATCTTCACCAGATGAGAGGTAGAGTAGGGCGTAGCAACAGAAAAGCCTTCTGCTACCTGATTACGCCGCCTTATGATATGATGACTTCGGATGCAAGAAAGCGATTGGAAGCGATTGAGCAATTTTCAGATTTGGGAAGTGGTTTCCAGATTGCGATGAAGGATTTGGAAATTCGTGGTGCGGGAGATCTTTTAGGAGCTGAACAGAGTGGGTTTATCAATGAAATGGGCTTTGAAACCTATCAAAAACTGATGCAGGAAGCACTTGAAGAATTGAAAGATAATGAGGAATTTGAAAGCTTATTTGATAATGAGGAAGATCGTAAAAAATTATTCAAATCGGTAAAAGAAGTGAATATTGATACCGACTTAGAATTGATGCTTCCGGACTCTTATGTTTCGAATATTGAAGAGCGTTTATCGCTTTATCAGAAGATTGCGGACATCGAAAATGAGGAAGAACTGCAAAAATTTGAGTCAGAATTGATCGATCGCTTCGGAAATTTACCAAATGAAGCAATAAATTTATTAAAAAGTGTTGCCCTAAAATGGCTAGCTTCCGACATCGGTTTTGAAAAAATTGTGATGAAAAACGGCGTGTTTCTGGGCTATTTCCCAAGTAACCCTCAAGACAAATTTTACCAGACAGACAAGTTTAAACATATCATAAATTATCTTACAAAAAACCCGTCTGAAGCCCAGCTAAAGGAGAAAATCAGCAAAGATGGAAATCACCTCATGATGAGAAAAGGCAGCATAATAAATGTCGATGAAGTGAATTATCTGTTAAAATCGATACTGAAAATGGAAAATTAATTCGCCAAACATAGAAATAATTCTACTTTTATATAAGATTATTACTATGCTCTAATTAACTTATTTCTATGGATTTAGAACATAATAAGTGGAATTTTTGGTAAAAAATATTTACCTTTGCAGTCCCTTATTATGAAAAAATCTATTTATCAATGTATGGCTGTTCTGATGTTCTCGGTTCAGGCATACGCTCAGGTGGGAATTGGGATAAGTACCCCCAATGCAACTCTCGATATTAACGGGAAGACTACCTTAAGAAAAGAGCTAAAAGTAGGCGGTACTTCAAATCAGGCAGGAAGCGCCGGATTAAATGGCCAAGTGTTGGTTTCCCAAGGAGAAGGTTTACCTCCTGTTTGGAGATCGTTGAATGTTTCCTTCATTGAAGAAGGTCAATACAAGCTGATCAATTCTTATTTATCATCAGATCAGGCAGGAATCTCAAGTCTTTCCAGTGGTACTGGGGCAGACGGTATTTTAAAAAACAGCGTTGGAGATGATGTTACAGATCCTACAAAAGGAAAGTGGGTGAAGATTGACGGGCTGAAAAATATTTTTGAAATTAAAAATGCCAAAAACCGACTTACCTACCAATTCCAGACAGGAATCGAGATGAAAGCTCCGGTAGCTACTACGGCGCAAAGTGTTACTTTCACTTGTGGTGTTTTCAGAAATAATAAGCTGGTGGCGGTACGTCCTGATAAGATTACATCGAATAACAACGATGATAAAGGAGGTTTCCAGGATTATATTTTTACTCTTAACTATACCGAACAGAATGTTCCTATAGGTACTCAAACTATTGAGGTCGCGTGTAGAAAGACTGAATCGTCTAACGCAAGTAATTTATTTGCTATCGGACGTAATATCAGCAACTCGAATAATATTTCTAATGCATTTACTCAGGAATCTAATTTCAAAGTAGATGTTATTGAATACGTAACCTATAGAGCTAACTAATCTGAAATTTTTCAATGAAAAAAATAATATCAATCCTATGTATTTCTGTAGGATTATCCCTTTCTGCGCAAGTTGGTATAAAAACTGAAGCGCCAAAATCTACGCTTGATGTAAACGGAGATACAAACCTTAGAGGAAAGCTTGCTGTTTTGAATACGGTAGATAATGTACTTTCCGAAGGAGCTAATGACCAGGTTTTGGTTTCTCAAGGAGCCGGATATCCGCCAATCTGGAAAACACTTCGTATTCCGGAGTATGAACCGAATAAATTTTATTTGATCTTTAATAATTCTTTTTCAGATAGAACCGGGGTTACTTTTACAAGCAATGAAGTATCCAACAACGGGGCTTCGAGATCTACTACATTGGTGAAAGATGCTACGTTTGCGAGTTTAAACAGGTTCAAAAAAATTCCCGGGTTATCTCAAAACTTTACAGTTTACAGCTCAGACAGCAAAACGTATTTTCAGTTTGAAACCGTTGTTCAGGCAACTTTTCCTGTGAATTCTTCTCCCGATATTTCTATTGATTATGCTTGTGGGATTTTTGTGGATGATAAATTGGTGAATTTAAGACAGAGAAACCTTAAAGCAAGTAGTGCAGCCAGTACTTTTATTACCCATAATCAGATTGGTATGGCTGCGAATTTAGACAAAGGTTCACATTCTGTAAGCGTGGCATGTTCAAGATTAAAGTCTTATAACTCTACGGCTACATTAGGTATTGGAATTAACGTTGCCGCCAATATCGATGATTTCATCACACAGTCTTCTCTTAAAGTTGATGTTTACGAAATTCCTCAAGTATTTAATACAATCTTAAACTAAATCATGAAGAAAATATTTATTATAACGTTATCATTGTTTTCATTGGCTATTTCTGCTCAGGTGGGAATAAATACCAGAACTCCGGTTAATATGCTGGATATTAATGGAGATTTAGGATTAAGAAAGGAATTAAGAACAGGAGGTACTAATACAGTAAAAGGTTCTCCCGGAGCCGCCGGAACAATTTTACACAACAATTCTGCATTGGCAGTAAACGATTGGAAAAGTATCAAAATTGCAGACGGGCAAGGAAGTATGTCGGTATTTTTTATGAATACGGTATCTGATAAAACGGGAGCACAATTTAGCGGAGCTAATGGGTCTACAGATCCTTATGAAGAAAATATGACAATTACCAGTGCATGGACAGTTCTTCCAGGCACGCAGGATACCTACTCTGTAACCTCGTCTACAAATAAAGTATTTTTCACATTCCAGACGACTGCACAGAAAACGGCTAACACAAATTCTTCTACAGGATTTGCCTGTGGGATCTTTGTTGATAATCAATTGAAAGCAGTAAGAACAGATGTTTTGATCGGTACAGACGGGGCTTATAAGATTTTTAACTTGAATGCTACGTTAACTAATGTACCTCAAAAAAATAATTATGCTGTAAAAGTAGCCTGCACAAAAAGAAACCTGAATAATGGTACATTGGGAATTGGTAGATCAGTAAATGATACGTATCTGAATACTGATATGTCGCAATCTGTACTTACAACTTCGGTAATGCAGCCTTATTAAGCTTTTAAATAATAAATAAATTTTTGAAAACCTGATGGCTTTTGCTTTCAGGTTTTTTTTAGAACAAATTTTATCTAAAATATTGATAAAGAATTTGTTTTTTTAGCGTAAAACAAAAATATTCTATTAATACTTTCGTTATAATATGAATAAAAATATACTTTTTATTCAAAAAAAAATTATATTTGTGGAAAAATAAACAAACACCTGGAAATGAAACGACTTTTCTATTTTATTTTACTCATTGCAGGTCTATCTTCTATCCATTCTTGTAAAGAAATGATAGATGAAGACGGAAATTCATTGATCGATTTAAATCCGGATAGCGGTCTTACAGGGCCTAGAGCTCTGTTCAGAGAAGTTACGGATGCAGATACACTAGCAGAATATCATTATAACGGGTTGCTTCTTACAAAAGTACTTACAGACAGTAGTTCTATAACAAATATTTCCTACAGCGGAGATAAAATCAGCAAAATTGATTTTATGGGGTTCTTGGATCTTGATGGTGATGATAAATTAGATAAAGACAGTATTTCTTACTCTCAATTATTCACTTATGGACCAACAGGGAAATTGGTAACAATCTCTGAAAATCGTTCTTTCTTTAAAAGAACTCCAGCTGTGCCGCCTTCTACAACACCTGGTCCTCAAACACTTTATAAAAAGACAAAATCACTTTATACACTGAAATATAGCGCTACTACGGATAAGCTTGAATCGATTGGTATGCAAAATGGCCCTGATGCGTCTGGTACACCTTTCGTTTTTACAGACTATTCAGATACAAAGTATGAATATCAGGGAGATAATGTGTCTAAAGTAACAAGAGAGTATGGTCCTGTAGGAGGTGGAGTTGTCACTAAATACGGATACGATTATTATTCTTATGATACACAGATCAGTCCGTTTACGTTATTGCCTTTCGGATATAAAATTTCAAGATTATTGTCTACAGAATCAAATGATGTAGAAAGTTTCATCTTGTCACCAAACAGTCCGAAAAGAATCTCTATTACAGATCTTATGACACCGATTCCGAGCCCGGTATTCTTAACAACAGATTACCTTTACGATCCTCAAACGTATATGAGAGTTGGTTTCGGAATAAATTATATCTACAAACCATTGTAAGAAATAAATTTTTAAATAATATTAAACTCAATCTTTCCGAAGGTTGAGTTTTTTATTTTTAATGCCTTAATTTTGCAAAAAATTTCTCGATGAAATATTTAATAGTTGGCCTTGGAAACAAAGGTGCAGAATACGAAAATACACGCCATAATATAGGATTTAAAGTTGCCGATAAAATTGCGGAAACATTAGAAGTTTCATTCAATACCACCAATTTCGGATGGATGGCAGACGGAAAATACAAAGGAAGAAGAGTCTTGGTTTTAAAACCTGATACTTACATGAACCTTTCCGGAAATGCCGTGAAATACTGGATGCAGAAAGAAAATATTCCGTTGGAAAATGTGCTGATTGTTACGGATGATTTGGCATTACCTTTCGGAACGTTGAGGTTAAAAGGAAAAGGTTCTGATGCAGGTCATAACGGATTGAAAAATATCTATGAAGTATTGCAAACTCAAAATTACGCGCGACTTCGTTTCGGAATTTCTGCTGATTTTTCTGAAGGAAGACAGGTGGATTACGTTTTAGGAACATGGAATGCAGAAGAATCTGAAAAGCTTTCCGAAAGAATTGAAAAGTTTACAAAGGCTTCTTTATCCTTCGTTTTTGCTGGAATTAATAATACAATGTCTGCTTTTAATGGAAAATAAAATACGACGATAAATTAAATAATATACTTTTTCAGGTTATAGAGGATGGAAGCTCGGGGCTGGAAGAGGGAAGCTATGTAAGGTTATAAAAATCAAAATCTTCCCTTTTTTCTTTGAATTTTTGTCATCATTACAGAATGAAGAACTTAAGATCTTCCAGCTTTCAGCCAAATTCTTATGCCGAATTCAAATTATTTGCCGACGACGGCAATATCTTTTATGATTTTCTTTTCCATCATATTTTTCTGCCCAACGGTGAAGCGATAATTATTTCCTTCTTCCGCAAACTGAATTGGCCCTGTGGGAATATCATCTGTTCTCCACTTTACAATTAAAGTAAGGTCGTTATCGTTATCAAAATCTTTTTCAGAAAACCTGAAACTGGTGCTTGTCATCGGATTATTTACATCTTCATTGAAGGTAGATTTTGCCATTTTTGGCTGCATCTGAACCATATCTTTTATTAGCAATCCGAAACGTTTACCAATGTATTTATCCTTGTTCATTTCAAATTTTCTCAGATAAGATAAAGTGTCAATTGCTTTTTTGGATGTTTCCTGAGCTTTTGTAAATCCGTTTAGAAAAAATAAAATTCCGAAGAGAAATATTTTGAACTGTATTTTCATAAGTTGATTAATCGTAAATTTTTAGAATATCAAATGTAGGTATTTTGAAAATGTACTGAAATTGCCTTTTAGTTAAAACTCTATTAAAAATATGTGTTTTAAAAACAATCAACCCAAAAGAATCAACTGTCAACGAATTACAAAAAAAGGCCACCGAAAAATTCCGATGGCCAATAGTTGTACTTTTAAAAATTTAATTTCCAATCTATCTAACTATAACATTCTTAATTATAACCAAGTTACAACACCCGTTTCAACATCGTAGTTAGCCCCTACAATTTTGATTTTACCTTCAGTTTCAAGGTTTCTAAGTGTTGAACTTTGCTTGCGGATATCTTCGATCGCGCTCTTTACATTTTGTTGGTTTAATCTTTCCAACAAAGAACTGTTTTTAGACGAACGCTCTTCACCTTCTTCGATTACTTCCTTAATGATAGGATCGAAATGATTAATCAAATGATTCAAATTATCCATTCCTAAACCTTCGATTTGCGCAGCATCAAGACCTCCTTTCAGAGCGCCACATTTTGTATGTCCTAAAACAACAACCAGTTTAGAACCGGCTACATTACAACCGAATTCCATTGATCCTAAAATATCCTGATTAACAAAATTTCCTGCAATTCTGATGCTGAAAACATCTCCCAGTCCTTGGTCAAAGATCAGTTCCGCAGAAGTACGGCTGTCGATACAGCTAAGAACCACAGCAAAAGGCCATTGCCCTTCTCTTGTCGCGTTTACCTGCTCCAAAAGGTCTCTGTTTGCCTTTAAATTGTTTACGAATCTTTGGTTTCCTTCCTTTAAAAACTCTAATGCTTTCTCTGGAGTAATTGTTGACTGAGTTTCAGACGTATGTGCTTTCATATTTTTATTGTTTATTATTAAATTTTACTTTTTTAAAGTTAAAAAAATTATTGAAATGAGCTTACATTGCTCTTTTATGAGTAACCAAAATGTGAGAGTCTTCATCCCTTTCATAGTCTCTGTATGAAGTTTTGAAGCCTAATAGTTCCACATTAATGTCTTCTTCTTTGGCGCGAATATTGGCAAAATCCTGTATCATTTCCAATACATCCGTCGCAATATAGGATGTTCCTCTCGCATCAATGGTTACGTTAGAATTTGCTTTTATGTTTTTTAGCGTTTTTTTAATCGCTGCTTTATTCAAAAATGAAACTTCCTCAGCCAGTTTGATATTAATTCCGTCTGCATCGTTCAGTTTTTCACGGCTTAAATAATAAGCACGTTTCATATTTCCCTGAAGAATATAGAAAACGGAAATGGCTAAACCAATTCCCACACCTTTTAGCAAATCGGTTGCAACCACGGCGATTACCGTCGCCACAAACGGAATAAACTGGAATTTTCCTAAATGCCAGAAATGTTTGAATGTTGCTGGTTTTGCTAATTTATATCCCACCAAAAGCAAAACTGCCGCCAATGTTGCTAATGGAATCAGGTTTAAAATCATCGGAATTGATAATACACAAATTAATAGGAGAACTCCATGAATGATCGCTGATAATTTTGAAGTAGCACCTGCATTAGCATTCGCAGAGCTTCTTACGACAACTGAAGTCATCGGAAGCCCACCAATAAATGAACTGATAAGATTTCCGATTCCCTGAGCTTTTAATTCTAGGTTGGTATCTGTTATTCTTCTTTGTCTGTCTAATCTGTCGGATGCCTCGATACAAAGTAAGGTTTCAATAGAAGCTACAATGGCAATGGTTGCCCCTACGATCCATACTTTAGGATTGGTGAATCCGTTGAAATCGGGCATCGTAACAAGATTTTTGAAATCATCAAACGACTGCGGAATAGGCAAAACAACTAAATGTTTTGGGCTAATTGCTAAAGAGCTTCCTGTCAGTTTAAAAATTTCATTTAATAAAATACCTGCAACTACAGCTACAAGAGCTCCGGGAAGCATTTTCATCCTTCTTAGGGTCGGGATTTTGTCCCAAGCTAAAAGAATTCCTACTGAAACCAAGGTTACAATAATGGCTCCAGGATGAACTGCTCCGAACAGTTCGGTAAAATAATTGAAATTAAGGCCGTTATCAAAGATAGATTCGTGACCTTCATAGTCTTTATCGAATCCCAATGCATGGGGGATTTGTTTTAAAATAATAATGATACCGATGGCGGCAAGCATTCCTTCAATAACGTTATTCGGGAAGTAATTGGATATACTTCCTGCTCGAACGAAGCCTAAAACCAACTGGATAAGCCCCGCAATAATTCCTGCACAAAGAAAAAGTTCGAATGCACCTAAATCTGTGATCGCCGTTAAGACAATCGCCGTAAGACCTGCAGCAGGGCCAGAAACCGAAATATTCGAGTTACTTATAGTTCCTACTACCAAACCACCCACGATACCGGCAATGATACCTGACAATGGTGGTGCTCCTGATGCTAATGCAATTCCTAAACAAAGAGGAAGTGCTACTAAGAATACAACGAGTCCTGAAGGGAAATTCTCCTTTATTCCTCCTATTAATGATGTGTTTTTCATGATATGAAAATGCTGTGATTATAACAGGTCAGCTGTGATTAACCCATTATAAAAAGATTGGAAATTTAATTTTTAAAGCACGCGTCGATTCAATACCATCAAAATGATAATGAATACGATAAAAAATCTAACTATACTTAAAAATTAGGCTTCCGGAGGCGGAGAAAATATGCTGAGTAGGGGAGATAGATGAAAGTCATCATCTATCAGTATAAAAGACCTATGCGTAAGGTCTGGCTCCGTAAACTTTACGTAATCGAATACGCTTAAAGTTTTTGGAAGTGTTTTTTCATAAACTACAAAAGAAGTTGCGTGAGAATGGGGTTCTTCTTCATTCACAATGATATTCGTACGTATTATTTTCCAGCCGAAAACTGCAGCAATACTAGGCAGTGCTGTGAAGTTTAAGACGAATAATAATGTAATAATACTCCAGAATTTCATTTTACTCTTTTTTTCGAGCAGAAAATTATTTTATTTTCCTGCTCATTACCCAATCTGAGCTTGTAAGATTGTAGATTTTTTGGATGTCTTTCAATATTTTTTCAAAATCGATCTCCAAATCAATGATCTTACCCGTTCTAAGGTCAAAAACCCAGCCGTGCACTACAGGATATTCTTCTAAAATATACCTTTCCTGTACACAGGCCATTTTTATAACGTTGATGCATTGCTCCTGAACATTGAGCTCAACAAGCCTGTCATAACGTTTTCCTTCATCTTCAATTGAATCTAATTCTGCCTGATGCAATCTGTACACATCACGAATATTTCTCAGCCAAGGATTCAATAATCCTAAATCTTGAGGCGTCATAGCTGCTTTTACACCACCGCAGTTGTAATGTCCGCAAACAATAATGTGTTTTACTTTCAGATGTTCTACCGCATATTGAATAACTGCTGTTGAACTCATATCTAAAGTATTTACCACATTGGCAATGTTTCTTGTTACGAAAACTTCGCCTGGTTTTGCACCCATCAATTCTTCTGCTGTAGCTCTACTGTCTGAACATCCTATGTATAAATAATCAGGAGTCTGCGTTTTAGCTAATTCATGAAAAAACTCAGGATTGTCTGCAACCTTAGATTCTACCCATTTTCTATTGTTTTCAAAAATACTTTCGTACGATTGTGACATAATTTAAAAGTTTAATTATTTATTTCGTTTAAATTATTTTTAAATTCAATAGACTAAATCAATAATGCAAAAATATAATTTTTGTTGAAAGATTAATCACTTTTAACAATATTTAATATTAAAATATGCTTAAAATCATATATATCAATTAATACTAAATCTTACTTTTATCATTAAAGCGTAAATTTTGCCTTTTTGATAATTTAAACATCTTAAAATTCTAAGATAAAATTACAAACTCTGAGGTAGAAAACAATATTCAAACACATAAAATATTCTTAATTGTTTACAAAAAAATCAACTTATTAAAAGTTGATTTATATTTTTAAGTTATTTGCTTGAATGTGTTGATTATTTTAAGATTGGTTTAAATCTTATTATTAATATAACCTTCTGTAGCATTGCTTTTAGGATAAATTTTTCCAGGATTTCCCATCACCACAGAATCTGCCGGAACATCAAAATTAACATAAGAGTTTGGTGCAATCAAAGTATTTCTTCCGATGGTAATACCACCTACAATAACCGCATTAGTGCCAATCCAGACTTCGTCTTCAATAGTAGGAAAACCTTGAGATTTTCCACGGTTTTGCTGGCCAATGGTTACACCTTGCGCAATATTACAGTTTTTACCGATTTTTGCTTTTGGGTTAATCACCAATGCGCCCCAATGCCCTAAATATAAACCTTCGCCAATTTCTGTTTCTGGATAAATCTGATAACCATATTTGATCTGATAATGCCTCAAAACAAACTTCCAGAAAATATTTAAACCCGGAGTTTTTAGATGCTTTTGAGATTTTCTTAAAACATAAATAAAATGAAGATTCGGATTAATACACTTTGATAAAAGCTGGAAACCCGAAAGCCATTTTCCGCTTTCTCTGTAGAAATCTTTTTGTATGATAGAATGGTTTGACATGTATTTTACAATTTATACCGCATCAATTATTTCCTGAAGATGCTTAACAGATTTTTCCAAGACAAAAGGTAGATCTGTTTGTTCTATTTCTTTTTTATAATGCTCAGAAAGGCTTTTGTCAATTAGAAATTTTTTCATTCCATCATAAATTCCATCTTCTGAATTTGGAGTAATAATTCCTAATTTTCCGTCTTGTAAAAGATCCTTAATTCCTGAAATATCAGTTGCTGAAATTGGCTTGTTTAACAGCAAAGCTTCGGCAATAATCGTTGGAAAACCTTCATGTCGTGAAGACATAATATAGAAATCTGCCTTTTTCAAATAAGGATAAGGATTGCTTCGGAAACCCAGCATTTTTGCCGTTTCCTGAAGTTCTAATTTTTCAAGTAAAGCCTGAATATTGTTGAGGTCATAACCGTCCCCAATGATGATTAACTGATGTTTTAAACCTTCATCTAAAAGCTTTTTGTGAACTTCTAATAGTCGATCGTAGCCTTTTTGAGGATAAACAGTTCCCACGCTTACAAATGTCGGAATATCATTATTAAAAGGATAGTCATCAATTGAAACATTTGCCTTTTGAAGAGTATCTTGTTTATCAATCGGGTTGAAAATTTTAATAACTGACTCTTTTTCTTTGGCATTTTTAGCAAGCTTGTGCATTTCTTCCTGAAGTTTGTTGGAAATAACCAAGATTTTATCAAACTTAAAGAATTCACGGATAACCTCGGAAGTGTAATCTTTTAAATTAAAAATATCATTCTGAACCCAAATAATTTTTTTTGAATCTTTCTGCGGACTGGAAAGTATTTCTTTATACATCCCGTGAATGGCAGCCAGTTCAACGTCATATTTTTTGTTCTTTAAGACAAATTTATAAAGCAATGACGGAAACCAAAGAAACATTTTTTGGTAAAGAACTCTGTAAGCCTTCACCGGAATCTCATGAGGTTTGTTGGTGGTAATCATCTCACCTTTAAGCAAATAAAAAACATTTACCCAAGATGGAACTTCTTTAATGTAAATTCCTGAATATAAATTAATTAATAAATCAACTTCATACTTGTCGGGAGAAATATTTTTCAGAAAAGTCACAAGTACTTTTTCTGCGCCGCCGTGACGAAGTGAGCCTATTCGAATGAGGATTTTCTTTTTTTTCGACATCTATTTTCTTACAGGTTTATAAGTGTGGGGAAGATTTTTTTTGATGTAATCTTCTAATGCTTTACGGTCTTTTTCCAGTTCTAAAGGATAAACCGTATTGTTTGCTAACAATTTATCTCCATATTGCTCAATGGTGCAAATAAATCTTGCCGGAGCCCCAGCATACACTGAATTATCAGGAACAGAAGAGCTTACAACGCTCATTGAACCTACAATACAATTGCTTCCTATAGAAACTCCGGGTAGAAGTACGGCGCCTTTTCCAATAAATGTGTTGTTGCCGATTTTTATTCTTCCAAATGTTCTTCCGTCTTTATATTTTTCAATTCTTTTGGTTACTCTTCCGTCGCCGCCGTGATTGATAAATGAAACACCTTCTGCGATGGTAACATTATCGCCCATTTCAATCAGAAAACATTCTGAACCAAAATTGGGAATTCCCTGAACATATAAATTTTCGCCAACTTTCATTCCTTGATGGATGGCAACTTTTATAGCGGCATTTTTTACCAGATCCTGATACAGAGAACGAATTTTCAGGATAATTCTGTATAATAATATCATTTGTGAGACAATTTTAAAATTATATTTTCAACAGCATCAAAAATCTTTTGATTATCGAACTGTTCATCTATGTTTTCTAAATTTTTATTGATTTTAGCAATCAATTCTGGTTCAGTCATGAATTTTTTCATCGCTTCATACATTTCATCCGTTTCATAATTGATGAGATAGCCATTTTCTTCATGGGTAATCATTTCCGGAATTCCTCCAACATTGGTGGCAATGATGGGTTTTTGGAGAATCAAAGTATCGGCTATAATCAATGGCCAGCCTTCAGATTCTGAGGGCAGAATATAAAAATCGGCATTTTTTACATAAGGATAAGGATTTAGTAAAGATCCTAAAAATTCAAAACTTTTGGTAACGCCTAACTTTTCTGCCTGTTTTTTTAAGTTTTCTTTTTCTTCGCCATCGCCAATAACTACAATATGATGATCAAAGCCCTCTTTTAATAATCTTGCATGGGCGTCCATCAATTTATGAAATCCTTTTCTAGAATGTAGTCTTGCTACAGATGCAAAAACGGGTTTGTTGGGAAATTCAGGCTTAAATGCGTTTGCTTTTTGTCGTAGCTCATCAATTGGAATTGCATTTAAAATCACTTCATTTTCCGGTAATTTCACATCAGGAAATGTTTTTACAAAAATATCTTTTGTCTGCTGAGATCCAAAAATAAAATAATCAAACTGAGGAATCTGCCTTAAAACTGCAGGAAGTAATGGTTTGAATTTAGGAACGGTAACATCTGAGTGAAACCAGCCTATTTTCTTTGAGTTTTTATTGCTTGAATTCAAAACTGCTTCAAAAACAGCATATGTGGGAGCAATTTCAACATCATAAGTATCTTTTAAGATTTTATCTGCGATTTTAGGATTGGTTTCAGATTCTTTCAGTTTTAATCTTCTTCTAACTAACTGAACTTTTTTAATTACAGGGTTTTTTGACAAATCTTCCTTTCCTTCTGTAAGATAAACTTTTCGAATGTGGGGCGGGATTTCGTTTCGCAATTCTCCCTGATTCATATTTAAACATAACGTCATCTCAAACTTTTCGCGGTTGAGATTATTCAGCATGCTTAAAACAACCTTTTCCACACCGCCCATTTCCATAGAACGGTGCCTGAAGAGGACTTTAATTTTATCGTTTTTCATTATTAGCTAAAAGCGGTTTGGATTAAAATTTTCAATTTCTTTTTAAATCGGTAAAAAATTGAGGTTTGATAATCCAGTAAGTTATAAATTTCCTTTGAATTTGTGTACGTTTCCGGAACTTTTTTTCCGTTAATTGTTGTTAATTTTCTACGTTTCATCGCATTGAAAATTACCTGTGCAAAGTATTCTCGGGATTTTGGCCTGTTTTCATTCTGAGAAATCCCTCCGGAGTGCGTTCTGTAAAGATAGTTGTTTTCATTAATGAATTTTACCTTTCCCTTCTCATACATTTTCAGATATAAGTCTTGATCCTCGGCAATTCTCATGATTGTATTCATCTTTTCTGTTTGTAAATAAACATCTTTTCTGAATGAAACAAAATGTACAATGTGTACCGGGCAGTTGAAAAAATACGGATCCCCATTTGGAACTTGCATTGCCAACTTGGGAATTTCTAAAGGCTGAAGATTTTCATCACATTTTACAAATTTGGAATAGGTAAGAACTACATCCTTACTTTTCGTAAAAACAGTAATACTTGAAAGAAGTGCATCGGGAGAAATACCATCATCAGGATCTACAAAACCGCAAATTTCTCCATTGGCCAATTCTATCAGTTTTGCCTTTGTAATACCAACTCCGCAGTTTACCTCATTTTCAAATAGTTTAAATCTGCTGTCATCTTTTATAAGCCCATTAATGAGCTCTAGAGAATTGTCTGTGGAACAATCATCGAGAATAATAACTTCCCAATTTGTATATTTTTGAGAAATAATTGAATCATAACAATTTTTAAAAAATTTGCCATTATTATAGTTTGCGATGAGAATTGAGAATGTCATCATTAAATAAAAGTGTGTTTTAATTACTGCAAATATGATGATTATTCATAAAATAACAGTAACGTAATTTTAGATTGGTTATTATTTTTTGGTTAAAAATATGGTATTTATGAAATATTTTACTAATAAATTTTAATTTGATTAAAATAGCCATAAGGAATTGATTATTCGATCTTTAATTGAATAAAATGCCTAGCTTTGCAATATAAAAAAATACAATGAGCGAAATAACAAGAGTCATCAAGACGTTTGTAGCGTATGTAAAGCGTCCCGATCTTTACCCTGAACTTGGGAGAAAAATCATAAAAAATACGGTTAATAGAAACAATGCATTTAAAGGAAAAGAAAAGACAAATCTCTGGGCAGCCGAGAGATCGGTTACTCAGCAGAAAGCGGTTTCAGAACTCTTTAATGTGCACAAGTTGGAATTTGATACTGACTTTAATGAAATATTAACTATAGCTAAAAAGAGAGAAACTGAATGTCCTATTAAAATGGGTGGAGCTGGTGCTTTAGAGCTGATATATTATGCCTGTGAATTTACAAAAGCACAAAATGTTGTAGAAACAGGTGTTGCCTACGGATGGTCTTCTTTAGCCGCACTTTTATCTTTAAAAAAGCGAAACGGAACACTTTTCAGTTCAGATATGCCTTACTTAGCCCAAGACGGAGATCAATATGTAGGATATATTGTGCCTGAAAATTTTAAAAATAGCTGGAAATTATTTAGATTTGCCGATAAAGAATCGTTACCAAAGATTTTTGCTGATTGTACTGAGTTTGATGTCGTGCATTATGATTCAGATAAAAGCTATAATGGAAGAATGTGGGCATATGAAGAATTGTATGCACATTTGAAGAAAGGCGGCATTTTTATCAGTGATGATATTGGGGACAATTCTGCGTTTCAGGATTTTTGTGAAAATAATAGTATTGAAGCGACCATTATAGAACATGAAAAAAAATATATAGGAGCATTTATAAAGTAATTTCTTTATATTTATCTCCGTTAAAGAAAATCCCTCTATGCTCTTTAATTCTATTGCCTTTCTTATTTTTTTGCCAATAGTTTTTATTCTCTATTGGTTTGTATTTAATAAGAATTATAAATTTCAGAATATGCTTTTACTGGCAGCCAGTTTTTACTTTTATGGCTGTTGGGATTGGCGGTTTCTTTTTCTTCTGATGTTTTCCATTGGGTTGGATTATTTTTCCGGCATTAAAATCGAGAATAGCAAGACCAAACGGGAAGCCACAATATGGCTGGTCATCAGTATTGGGATCAATTTGGGATTTTTAGGTTTCTTTAAATATTATAATTTCTTTATCGAAAACTTTGCCGAATTATTAAAAGCATTCGGTTTCGGAGTCAATATGTGGATTTTAAAAGTGATTTTGCCGGTTGGTATTTCATTCTATACATTTCATGGGCTTTCGTATGTGATTGATGTGTATAAAAAACGTATTCCGGCAGAAAGAAATTATGTAGATTATGCCGTTTTCGTTAGCTATTTTCCGCTTTTGGTGGCGGGGCCTATTGAGAGAGCAACGCATTTACTTCCTCAAATTCAGGTGAAGCGTTCTTTCGATTATCAAAAAGCAAAAGACGGAATGGCGCAGATTCTTTGGGGATTTTTCAAAAAAATGGTGATTGCCGATAATTGCGCTCCGATTGTTAACGAAATATTCAATAACTATCAAACCGAAAGTGCAAGTAATCTCGCGTTGGGAGCCGTTCTTTTCGCTTTCCAGATCTATGGAGATTTCTCAGGGTATTCAGATATTGCATTGGGAACTTCAAGATTATTTGGAATAGAATTATTAAAAAACTTCTCTTATCCGTATTTCTCAAGAGATATTGCTGAGTTTTGGAGAAGATGGCATATTTCACTTTCGTCATGGTTCAGAGATTACCTTTATATTCCGCTAGGAGGGAGCAAGGGAGGTTTGTGGATGAAAATTCGGAATACTTTTATCATCTTTTTAGTCAGTGGTTTTTGGCACGGCGCGAATTGGACATTCATTATTTGGGGCGGACTAAATGCCGTATTTTTCCTCCCGTTATTGTTGGCTGAAAAGAACAGACATAATCTGGAAGTTGTTGCCATGGGGAAGATAATTCCTTCTTTCAGAGAGGTTTTTAGTATTCTTCTTACATTTACATTAACGTGTTTTGCGTGGATTTTCTTCAGAGCAGAAAGCGTTTCTCATGCCATTGGTTATATTAAAGGTATTTTCAGTCAAAGTTTATTTTCGTTTCCGACCGAATTCCGTCCGGTTTTATTCGGACTTGTCATTTTTATGCTTGGAATGGAATGGATGAACAGAACACATGATTACGGCTTGAAAATTCAGGAAAAAAAACCATTTGTTCAGGCTGTTATTTATATTATAGTGGCATATTTAGTGTTGAATTTTGCCAATTTCGGAAGTAATGAATTTATTTATTTTCAATTTTAAATGAAAAAGTTTCTTTCCATCTTATCCCTGTTTGTTGCCATTATGTTTGTAATTGGCTTGATAAAACTTGCTATTAGCCCGAATACAAATTATTCATATCCTTTTTTGAATGCGAAATTAGATTATCTTAAAAAACATCCTGAATACAATTTATACTTTATCGGAAGCTCAAAAGTGAATGATCAAATTGACAGTAAGTTGATTGATGAAAAGATAAAAGGTATAAAATCCTACAATTTAGGTGCAAATGCGGGTTTTAATCTTGAAAATTTTCAGACGTTGGAATATGTTTTACAAAATCCTTCTTTTAAACCTAAATATATTGTGCTGGAGCTTCAGGATAAAATAAATATTACAAGACAGAACTTAAAAACTGAAAGAAGTTTCGGAGCTTTTAATTATGAGAACACACTTTTTGCAATGAAATTTCAGAAAGAGGAACATGATTATAAACAAGTTGCCTTGTCTGCTGCTTCTTTTGTGTTGAATGTTTTTCATTTTAATAAATGTCACGACGAAAGAACGATTAATAATGCTTACGATATTTCAGTAGATCAAAAACAGGGGTTTTCGGCATTAGAATACAGCGTGGTGCCAAGAATGAAGGAAGCGAAACTGAAAGAGGTTATTAAGACCAGATTAGAAAAATATCATGCAGATAACGAAAAGCATGTTCCAAATAAAATTTTAGTTGAAAAAATCAATGAATTGGCAGAAAAATGTAAGCGTAAAAATATTCAGCTAATCATGTTTATTCCAGGGCCTGCAGAGCCGGATGCGAAGAAACTTTTAGTATATCAAAATGTATTGAAAGTTCCTGTGATAAGCCTTGTGAATCCTGATGAATACCCAGAATTTTATCAATATGAAAACAGATGGGATACAGGGCATTTAAATGAAAAAGGATCGAGGATACTTTCTGCAAAAATGGCTCCGTTGCTGGAAGAAATTTTAGACAAAAAATAGAGTTATTTTCACATTAAGATTTAATTAAAGAACGACCAGGGTTTTGTAAATGATTGAGATAAGTCGTATTTTGCAGCCTTAAACATAAACCTATGATGAAAACATTCACTCAATTAAAGAAAAATATAGGTAAAAAACCACAGGGGTTAAAAACAATAAAGTTAGCCTTGTTGGGTGATACAGCAACCCAGTTTCTTAATGTTGCACTGAAGGGCTCGGCGGTAGATCATGGCTTTGATTTGGATGTTTTCGAAGCAGATTTCGGTCAGATCTCCAGACAAATTTTAGATCCAACTTCTGAATATTATGAGTTTGAAGCAGATTATACGATCATTTTCGAATCTTCACATAAACTATTAAGTCAGTATTACAAGTCTTATAATTCTCAATTGAGTTTTGCCGAAAAAAAAATCAACTACGTAGAAGAATTATACGAAACCATTCAAAGTAGAACAAAAAGTAAAGTAATTTATTGTAATTTTCCGGGGATTGACAATCAGGTTTTTGGAAATTTTGCCAATAAAGTAGAATCATCTTTTGTTTTTCAACTAAATAAATTGAATTATCTTCTTTCCGCTCAAGTCGGAATCAATAAAAGTAATTTTTTCATTGCCGATCTTGTTTCACTTCAAAATAAATGGGGCAGAAATTTTATGTTTTCTCCCAATATTTATGTGAATACAGAAATGGTTCTTTCATTGGATGCGTTGCCAATTGTGGCAAATCATGTGATGAGCATTATTTCTTCCATTCAGGGTAAATTTAAAAAATGTGTAATTCTGGATTTGGATAACACCACTTGGGGCGGAATTATTGGTGACGATGGTTTAGAAAAAATTCAGATCGGAAGTTTAGGCATTGGAAAAGCTTTCACCGAATTTCAATATTGGGTAAAATCTTTACAGAAAAGAGGAGTTATTGTTGCTGTTTGTAGCAAGAATGATGAAGATAAAGCGAAAGAGCCATTCGAAAAACATCCTGATATGGTGCTGAAGCTTGATGATATCGCAGTTTTCGTTGCGAATTGGGATAACAAGGCAGATAATATCAGAAAAATTCAAAGTATTCTGAATATAGGGTTTGATTCTATGGTTTTTCTTGATGACAATCCGTTTGAAAGAAATATCGTAAGAGAAAATCTTCCTGATGTTTGCGTTCCGGAACTTCCTGAAGATCCAGCAGAATATCTTGAATATTTATACAGTTTAAATCTGTTCGAAACGGCAAGTTTTTCTGAAAATGATGCTGAAAGAACAAAACAATATCAGGTAGAAGCACAACGGGCGATTGCTTTGGAAAGCTTTACCAACGTAGAAGATTTCCTGAAAAGTATGAATATGGTTTCGGATGTTCAGGCATTCAATAATTTTTCAAAACCGAGAGTTTCTCAGTTAACGCAACGTTCCAATCAGTTCAATTTAAGAACGATAAGATATACAGAACAAGAAGTCGAAAATCTAATGAATTCCGAAGATCATCATACGATTTCTTTCACATTAGAAGATAAATATGGCGATAACGGATTGATTTGTGTGATTGTTCTAGAAAAGAAAGATCAGGAAACACTTTTCATCGATACCTGGCTGATGAGTTGCCGTGTTTTAAAGCGCGGAATGGAAGATTTTACATTAAATACCATTGTAGATATTGCCAAAAAGAACGGCTTTAAATATGTTGTGGGAGAATATATTCCAACATCTAAAAATCAAATGGTTGCCGATCATTATGGTCGATTAGGATTTGATGTTCAGGAAGATAAATGGATTTTGAATGTAGATCAATATCAAACTAAAGAAGTTTTTATAACAAATAAATAATTCTAAATTTTAATAACGCATTATGGATAGAAATGAGATTTTAACTAAGCTTACGAATGTTTTTCAAGAAGAATTGGATAACGAAGAAATTGTATTAAACGCTGAAACGACTGCAGATGATATTGAAGAGTGGGATTCTCTTTCTCATATTCAGTTGATTGTGGCTGTTGAAAAGGCTTTCGGGATTCGTTTTACATCTTCAGAAATCCAAAGTTGGAATAATGTCGGTGAAATGGCAGATTCTATAGCTTCGAAATTATAATGAAATTTCATCACGTTGGGGTTGCCTGTAAAGATATACAGGCAGAACTCCAAAATATCAGAAAGCTTCATAAAATTGTTGAAGAAACTGCCGTGGTTTTTGATCCTAATCAACAAGCAGAACTTTGCATGGTGACGGTTGAAGATGGTTTAAATATCGAATTTGTTTCGGGAAAACCTGTTGAGAATCTTTTGAAAAAAAGAATTTCTTACTACCATATTTGTTATGAGGTTGAAGATATTAACGCAACCATAGAACATCTTACACAAAATGGAGGAATGTTGATCTCTCCGCCCAAAGAAGCTATTCTTTTCAATAATCGAAAAGTAGCTTTTTTGATGCTTCCTTATGGAATTGTTGAACTTTTAAACGCGAATTGATGCAGTTTACATCATTAGTATTCATTCTTTTTTTCTCAGTTGTTTTTGCTGTCTACTGGTGGGTTTTAGGTAAAAAACTTAAAGCACAGAATGTATTTTTACTATTGGCCAGTTATATTTTTTATGCCAATTGGGACTGGAGATTTTTAATACTTTTGATTGCAAGCTCGGCAATTAGTTATTATTTAGGATTAAAGATTTCTGAAAGTCAAGAGCCTAAACGAAAGAAATTATTAGTCAATCTTGGGCTTCTTTTTTCTATCGGGACGCTGTTTTATTTTAAATATTTCAATTTCTTTATCGATTCTTTTGCCGATTTATTTAATATTAAAAGCACACTTACGTTAACGATCATCCTTCCTTTGGGTATCAGTTTTTATACTTTTAGAATGATTAGTTATCTTCTTGATATAAAGAATAATAAATTGAAAGCAGAAACCGATGCGTTGGCTTTTTTCAATTATATTGCGTTCTTTCCGAGTATGACTTCCGGGCCGATTGATAAAGCTGGATTATTGTTGCCTCAATTAAAAAAAGAAAGAGTTTTTACGGTTGAAAACGGTTCAGATGCTGCGAGACAAATTCTTTTAGGAGCATTTAAAAAGTTAGTGGTTGCTAATAGCATCACACCGATTACTCAGGAAATTTTTCAAAATTACGATCACCTTTCGGGAAGTACAGTTGCTTTTGGTGTGGTATTGTTTCTTTTTGAAATGTATGCCGATTTTTCCGGATATTCCGATATGGCGATTGGTTTTGCGAAATTATTAGGGTTTAAAATCACGAAAAATTTTGCTTTTCCATTGTTTGCGCAAAATATTGCAGATTACTGGCGAAAATGGCATATTTCACTAACTTCTTGGTTAACGGAATATGTTTTTACACCCTTGGTTATTCAGTTTAGAGACTATGAAAAGAAGGGATTAATTGCCGCTATTATTTTGAATTTTATATTAATTGGAGCTTGGCACGGACCGAGATTTACCTTTGTATTGTTCGGATTACTTCACGGACTTTATTATGTTCCTTTGATTTTAAAAGACAAATTAAACAAGAAGAAAAAATTTACCAAATCTATTCCTACGCTTCCGGAATTTGGAAATATTATGCTTACAATGACTATGGTTTGCTTTGCTTTAGTTCTTTTTGTGGCACCGAATCTTACAGATGCTTTCGGAATGTATGGCAGAATTTTCAGCCTTTCATTATTCTCAATTCCGAAATTTATTCAGGTTAAAATTTTAGGATTAATAGGAATCATTATTTTTATAGACTGGTTGAATAAAGATAAAGAACACGGTCTTGAAATCAGCCGTTTCAAACCTGTTACGAGAAGACTATTTTACATTTTTCTGATTTTTATGATCATGTATTACGGTGTATTTGGAAATGGAAGTTTCATCTATGAACAGTTTTAATATGAAGAAGTTTTTAATTAAAATATCGTTTTATATTGTAGGAATTGTGGCCGTTCTACTGTTCTTGGGAACTTATGCAGACGGCAATACAGATGATAATTACAGACATTACATTGGGCCAAGTCCTTCAAATATGATCTTGGGAGATTCCCGCGGCGGCCAGGCTTTGGTTCCGGACGTTTTGGACGAAAAATTTAAAGGTAAAACATTCAATAATTTCGCTTTAAATATTGGAGATTCACCTTACGGACAGGTTTATCTTGAAGCGTTAAAGAAAAAAATAAATCCCGATACAAAAGACGGAATTTTTATTTTAACTGTTGATCCATGGTGCTTGTCATTGGATAAAAGTTTGGAAAATTCAAAAGAAGATCCGGATAAAAATTCCCCTTTGGCAGATATGAATTTTTTCAACATGACTCCGAATTATGAATATCTTTTAAAACATTATTCAAGAAGTTGGTTTAATATTTACAGAGAAAGGGAAGAAGCTGGAAAATCTGTAACCTATTTGCATAAAAACGGCTGGATGGAAGTAAGTGTAGACGTACATCCTGATAGTGTAAGCGCAAGAGCGGTAAAAAAGATTGAAGGCTATACAGATTTAATGAAGAATCAAAAAGTATCACCCTTTAGAACGAAGGGCTTTGTTGATATGATTCAATACCTGAAGAATAAAGGGAGCGTTTATATTGTAAGAATTCCAGCTTTTGGTGGAATGATGAAGCTTGAAGATCAATACGCACCCGATTTCAGTGAAAAAATACAGAATATTGCTAAAGAAAATGGAGTAAAGTTCTTCGATTTATCTAAAAAACCGGATGATTATATTTATACAGACGGAAACCACATGTATAAAGAATCTGGTAAAAAGTTTACAGCTCAGATTGCTGATTCTATCTTATTGGATAAGAAAAAGTTAAAATAAATTCTTTCTGAAATTAATATTAAATAATCCCGAACGTATACTTGGATAGTCTGTAATCAGATATTTCCCGATCATTCCCCATTTTTTAATTTTTGGAGCCAAAGCGATCTCGAAACTTCGATGCATTCTGTTGATATGAGTTTTTACATTTTCAGGTAGTGTTTCTTCGTTTTTAGCCCAATTATTAAGCTCGTTCCACAGTAAAACGCGGGTTGTTGCAGGGTTTATTTTGCCTGAATTCACCTTTGTTATTCTATTATTTTCATGTACGCCTCTCATGGCCACAGCTTGGTCTAAAATGCCAGGATAAAGATCGAGGTAATAGGAGAGTCTGAAAAGAAATTCACTGTCCTGATGAAGCCTTAAATTTGTTTTAAAAAAATCCTTCATCTTCTGTAAAGATGTTTTGCGTATTGTAAGCGCATCTAGCGTAAACTGCCCGAAAGTTCCTCGCATGTGTATTTGTCCCGGAAATACATCTTTTGGATGATGCTTTTTATAAACAGTGGTTAAACGATCTTCATATTGATTATAATATTGTTCTTTTGCCTTTTCAGAATAATACTGAACGCCAATAGCTCCGTAAATACCTTCTACTTCAGGATTTTTGAACATTTCTTTTTCAGCATCAAATCTGTTGGGTAGATAATAATCATCTGCATCCAAAAAGGCAATAAAATCTCCGTTTGCTTTTTCTAGACCTAAATTTCTTGAAGCTCCTGCACCATGATTTTCTTTGTCTGGATGTTGAAAAAGCTTTACTTTTTCATGTTTTTCCGCAAGTTCTTGGCAAACCTTTAAGGCATTATCCGGCGATTTATCTTCAATTAAGATAATTTCGAATACTTCTTCAAACTGCAAAGCAGATTCTACAGCCTGAGAAACGTATTTTTCGGCATTATAAACGGGAACGATGACAGATATTTTCATTAATATAAATTTAACTTAAAATATCGAATGTCTGAAATTAATATTATATAATCCTGAGTGAATACTTTTGTAGTCGGTGATGAGATATTTTGCAATCATTCCGTATTTTTTGAATCTTGGAGCAATGGCAATCTCAAAACTGCGATGCATTCTATGGATATGAATTTTCACATTTTCCGGCATAGAAGGCTCGTTATGTGCCCATTGATCTAATTCTTTCCACAATAAAACACGCGTTGTTGCAGGATTTATTTTAGCAGAATCTACCGTTGTAATTCTGTTGTTTTCATGAATACCTCTCAGAGCCACAGGCGTTTCGTTAATTCCTGTATACAATTTTAAGTAATAGGCTAATCTCACAACAAATTCAGAATCCTGATGGAGTCGGAGAGAGGTTTCGAACATTTTATGAATCTTCGACATTGAAGATTTTCTTAGCGTTAAAGCATCCAAATGAATCAATCCAAAAGTTCCTCTAAAATGAACTAATCCTTGATAAACATGATCTGGCTCAGTTTTTTTATATACAGTATCCAATTTGTCTTGATAAATAGGATAATATTGTTCTCTCGCTTTTTCCGAATAATATTGAACACCAGTGGCTCCGTAAACGCCTTCTACTTTAGGATTTTTAAACAAATCTCTTTCCGCATCAAAACGATTGGGTAAATAAATGTCATCTGCATCTAGAAATGCAATAAAATCTCCGGTTACCTTTTCCAAACCCAAATTTCTTGAAGCTCCTGCCCCGTGATTCCCTTTGTCAGGATGTTGATAAAGCTTTACCTGATTATATTTTTCCGCTAATTTCTGACAAACTTCCAGCGCATTATCGGGCGATTTGTCTTCAATTAAAACAACTTCATAGACTTCTTCAAACTGCAAAGCCGATTCCACAGCTTGTGAAACATACTTTTCAGCATTATAAACGGGAATGATGACGGATATTTTCATACTTATCGGTTGAGATATGTAAAACGATATTGTGTTTTTAAAATAAGCGGGTTTTTGATGACCTCTAAAAAGATGTTTGAATATTTGTTCAATCCTTTTTTCAGCGCCAGATCAAATGATTTATAAGTTAAATAAATTTTAGCTTTAGCCTCAGATGATAAGGCGTTTGCTTTAGCCCAATCATTCATTGAGGTCCAAAGTAGCAGCTGTCTTTCATTGTATTGAGGTGAATATCTTACAATTTTTGTAATTCTGTTATTGTCATGAACACCTCTTATAGCAATAGCTTTATCTATAATTCCGGATTTCAGATGACAATGAAATGCCAGTTTAACAATGAAATCTGAGTCCTGATGTACACGAAGTTTTTCGTTAAAGCGTAAATTATTCTTTTCTAAAGCTGATTTTCTGATAGTTAAGGCATTCAAATGAAAAAAAGTTCCGAAGACTTTGGGAGTTAAGCCCAATAATCCCAAAAATACGTCATTGCCTTCTGCTGGAAAATTTACTGTAGTTAAAGAAATATTTTTAAATTTTTCTTCAAATTCTTTTCTACCTTTTTCGGTTAAATATTCTACGCCAATTGCGCCAAATACTCCCTCAATTTTTTCATCTTTAAAAATTTTTTTTTCTGCATCAAAACGATTCGGAAGATAATAATCATCAGAATCTAAAAATGAAATAAATTCGTAATTTGCTTTTTCTAATCCTAAATTTCGGGTAGCTCCTGCGCCATGATTTTCTTTGTCGGGATGCTGATACAATTTAATCCGTGAATCTTTCAATATCAACTTTTGACAAACCTCTAAAGAATTGTCGGTAGATTTATCTTCAATTAAAACAATTTCCTTTACTTCGTTTAATTGCAAGGCAGAATTTACCGCTTTTTCTAAAAATTCTGAGGCATTATAAACAGGGATGATTACCGAAACATTCATGCTTTGCTGTATATGGATTTTAATTTTTCACTGAAGATATCAGGATCATGATTCTTTTTAATTCTTTCCACAGAATTTTTTGATTTTTCTTTTAATTGTTCAGGATTGGCAAAGATATCTTCTATAATATTTTCAAGTTGAGTTTTTATGGCTTTTTTAAGCTCTTCTTTTTGTTCATCAGTATAATAAAGCGCCTGCTTCAGACGATTTTGAGGAATATTGATTAACCAACCACAATTTTCATTATTAATTTCCGGTAAAGCCCGAATGTCTGTCGTGATTACAGGAACTCCCGCAGCCTGCATTTCAAGAACCGAAAATCCGTAGGTGTCTGACCAAGTGGGCAACAAACCGAAATGAGATTCTTTGATTAATTCTAACACCTTTTCATTCGGAATATTTTCGAATAAGGTGATCCAGTCTTCTTTTTTCAGAAGTTTTTTGGTTTCCTGAGCTTCTTTTTCAGAAACTTTGGTTACGTAATTATCTGTTTTAAAAGATGAAACAATCGTCAGTTTAAAATTATATTTTGACTTTAGTTTTCTTAAAACGTCTACCATTTCTACGCCGCCTTTCAGGTGAAATTGTGTTCCGACAAAAATTAAATTGAATGTTTCAATATTGTTATAAATATTCGAACTGTCTCTTGGAATAATTTCCTGAGGCGGATGTATTACCGTAAGTTTAGCTTCAATCTGATCTTTAAATTCAGGATAATGCTTTAAAAGTTCTAGCTGAATATTGGCAGAAGCCTGTGAAATAGAAACTATTCCCAAACAATTTTTTTTGGCAATTTGTTTCAGCCCATCTGCTGTTTTTGAGTTTTTTATATGTTGAGGTTCAGTTTTTTGATGATCGTTTCTTGTTTCCAAAAAACGCGGAACCAATGTTTCAAAAGAAGCAACCCACTTTTGGGAAGAATAATTGATGTCATTATAAAGATGCAGAACATCAATTGTAGGTTTTTGATAAAAATAATATTTTCCTTCGATATTTGATTTTTTGCGAAAGATTAAATTTTTTACTGTCGACAATGAATGAAAAAGATTGTTGTTATTTCTCAGAAGAACATACTCACAGCCGGGAACTTTATCTAAAATATTCCTTCTGATGGGGTAATCATTTTTTGTCAATCCTATTTTCATGCTATTGTAAGTGCTTTTTATTGTTTTTAAACCAAAGTGCAAGAATTAATAAATTCCAGTGCTGAAGCTGTCTGTTAAGTTTTTTTTGAACTTCATTAAAATCAAGATATTCAAAAATATAGCTGTTTTTATTTTCTAGTAATTCTTTACTTAAAGCTTGTAATTCTGGTTCCTTAAACCATTCGCTTACAGAAGCTCCGAAGCCATTTTTTCTACGTTTGGCAATTTCTTCTGTCCATGCCTGTGAATAAGCCTTTCTCAGAATAATTTTATCTTCCGTTGAATTTACTTTATATTGAGAAGGAAGCTGGATGCAAAATTCAGCAAAATCAATATCCAAAAACGGAATTCTCACCTCTACAGAATTATACATAGAGGTTCTGTCGCCTTTCAACAACATATTGGCGGGAACGTATTTTTCCAGATCAATTCGCATCAAATCATTGTAGTTTTCATTAGTTGGAGTGAAGCTGAAATCTTGCCCCGGAACTTCTTCCTGAATTCCTAATTTTTTTATTTCGGCAACCGTAAAATGGTTTCTTACTTTGTTTTGATGATAATCTAACGTGTCTTTATATTCTGCTCTATGACGTCTTTCTGAACCAATTTCTCTGAATTTTCCTGCTAAAAGAAACATGTTAGACAAATAATCTGGGTAATATCCCTTTTCAGAAATATTGATGTTATAGCGATAGAAACTGTACCCACCGAATAATTCGTCACCCACATCCCCGGAAAGAATAACCTTCAAATCTTTTGACGCTTCTTTGAAAATAAGGTGAGTTGGAAGCAAAGAAGTATCCATCAAAGGTTCATCCATATAAGAATACACTTCCTGAAGGGTTTCAGAAATTTTCTGTTTTCTGTCTAAAAGAATATGGTGATCGGTCTTGTATTTATCGGCAATGGCTTGTGCATAAGGCATTTCGTTCAAATCACCACTTTCATAACCATAAACAAGGGTTTTGATGTTCTCTTTATATTTTGATGCCACAGCCACAATGGTACTTGAATCTAGACCTCCCGAAAGAAATGAACCTACGGGAACATCGGCAATCAGCTGTTTTTTTACAGCATTATCTAAAAGGTATTTAAACTTTTCGATACTTTCCTCCAGACTCAATTTAGAATCCTGAGTAGGAATTTTCCAATATGGTTTTATCTCAAACTTGCCATCTTTTAAAACTAAAGTATGGGCAGGTTTTAGATTGAAAATATTTTTATAAACCGTTTTATGAGGATGGATGTAGCCGTTCTTTAAATAATAGGCAATTTGTGCTTTATCAATTTCAGGTTTTATCAATCCGGTCGCAAGAATCGCTTTGATCTCGGAGGCAAATATGAATTCTCCGTTTTGTCCGATTGCGTAATAAAAAGGTTTTTCTCCAAAACGATCTCTGGCGCAGAATAACTCCTGTTTTTCTTCATCCCAAATAGCAAAGGCAAACATTCCGGGAAGATCATGAATCAAGTCTTTTTGTTTTTTCTGGTACATGGCCAAAATCACCTCTGTATCAGAGCCTCCCCGAAAAGGGTAATCCGAATATTGATTTTTAATATCCTGGTAACCATAAATTTCACCATTCAGAACAATACATTCTTTCTTTGTGCTGGAAAACATAGGTTGCTTACCATTTTCAGATAAATCAATGATAGAAAGTCTGCGATGTCCCAAAGCGGCATTCTCAAAAAATTCATGATCTGCAGCATCGGGACCACGATACTCCATGGCATCGGTCATTTTCTGAATTTCAGATTGATAGTTTCGGGCGTTTTTTGTTATGATTCCGGCGATTCCACACATGGGCGTTTTATTATTTTTTTTTGAAATTGAGCAGGAAGATACAATGTGAATCTGCCTGTTTTTACAACTTTATATTTTTCTGGATGATTTACAAATTTTAAAGGTATAATTTCTTTTGGACTGAAAGGATAATCATTACTTTCAATGTAAATGTAGTCATCTGGTGTTTTACCAACTTTTTTTATAATATAATCAATATAGTCCTTTAATGTAAAGTAATAGTAAATAGGTGGTGTGGCATCCAACATATACAAATACCCCATTAAATGATTGCTGGAATATATTACGTTCGGTTGGTTTTCCAGATAAGGTCGCAAGTCATCCAAATCTTTCTTTCTGCCTTTGTCTAAATAAAGGTCATATCCGTTTACTTTCACCTTCTCATTTTGTTCTGTAAAAACAAAATCTTTCCAGCCTTTTTCTGTAAGACGCGCCGGAAAAGTAACGATTAAGAAAATTAAAACGATTGAATACCCGGCTATCCAGGAGATATTTCGGTATAATTTAATAAAGCAGATAAGTGTAAGTAAAAAATAATAAACTATATAGACATGTAAACGCAAATGGAACCATGTTTGAGATCCAAACGTTAAACCATATGGGATTACTAAAAGCAGCGTAATGAGATATTTATTTGCTATTGGTTCATCTTTCAATAACCAAAATCTAAGTACAAGTAAATGGGTAAATAGAATTTGCATGATGTAACCGTATTCTAAAAAAAAGAAATAAGTGATTACAGTTAATATCCCCGTTACAGCCACTATTTTCTCTAGAATACTAACTGACTTTAAAGAAAACTTTGCTTTTTTTAAAAAGAAATAAGCAATGGCTACTGGTAAAATTGCATTCAAGAAAAGATATACAAACCAAAGCACCATAAATCTTTTTGAGTGTTGCTTTCTGTGGAATGTAAGATATTCTTTTAAAAATTTGAATTGATCTAAGAAGTTTTCTGTGGTATCCATCGTAGTAAAATAGATGATAATACCAATTGAAAAACCAGCAAGATAATATAAAGAATTTGTTATCCTTTTTTCTTTATCTGCCAACCATAAAAATAGCGAAATTGGGATTAATACAACTACGTGAGAGTTTCCATCAAACAAAATAAAAGATAGAATAAACCCAGCAAATAATATAATGAATTGCTTTTTTAATAAAAATGAAATGAGAATTAATGACAATCCTATATTTACCAGAATTGTATTTCCTATATATTGTTGTAAGGATAGATTAGTAATACTCCAAGTATGGAAAGCAACGAATATACCTATTAAACTGAAAACAAATATATATTTATTGATTTTGAAATATTTGAAGACGCAGAAGTACAGGATAAAATTACTTAGGATAAGGGTAGTCGTAGTATTGATTCTGAAACGATGAATATCTGGAGTATACAGGAACTTAAAAATTCTGAAATAATTAGTTCTGTCAAAGCTCAAATATTCTCCTTTATTTTTAAAATAGGAAAGATAATATGCTTCGTCATTAAAAATAAATCCTTTACCTAAATTGGTATAGGTAATGTAGCCCAAAAATACTGTCCCAATAATAATAATTACTGAGAAAATTTTATAGATATCTATTTTTTGAATAAACTTCATACAATAGGTATTATTTTTCACATTCAAAAATGAATGCAGATGCAATATTTTTACTTAGCGGATGGTATTGTAAGATAACATCTAAGAATTTAATAGGGAAAGTAAGGCACATTACAATAATTAATAAAATATTGTGTAAAGGCTTAATTCCGAATGAAAAAAGCATGACCACCCATTCTTGCAATTGCCAAAGCATACCACCTGTTGGGCTGATTGAATGTATTTTAAGATTATTAAACTCCTGAAATTGTACTTTTATTCCTTCATAAGTAAATCTTTGAAAATCGTACGGAGATGCGTGGAAACCTTGCATAAAAGGAATTTCGCATAATAACTTTCCACCAGGTTTTAGTACTCTGTGAATTTCTGCTATTACAGCCTGAGGATTAGGAACGTGTTCTAAAACTGCAATATTAATAATCTGATCTACAGAATTATCCTTAAAAGGTAGCTTTGTAATGTCGCAAACTACATTTACAGGATTATAAGGTATAAGATCTACATTTATAATATCTTCTCTTAAATCTGTATAGCCACTTCCTAAATTTACAATTACCTTATCAGAATTTTTTGTCTCCTTTAGTAATTTCTTTAAAAAATAATATCTGGATGGATAAAGCGGAGCAATAATATATATTAATAGCTCATATAACCATACATATTTTTTAAAAAATGTTTTAATTTTATCGAGGGAATCAGAAACGATATCTTCATTAAATTCCAGAAATACAAATTTTCCATCTTTGTATTCATAGTTTTGCCCGGCTGCAATAATTGATTGTATTTTTTCTTTCATTTTTGAATTTTCTTAATAATTAACAGTTTATAAAGTCTTTGTAATGGGGGTTACAGATAAGTAGTATACAGTTTTTTTAAATATTCTTCGGGTGATATTTTACTAAAGAAGTCTTTTGTGCTATCTTCAAAATCAATATCATAATACGAGCCTTCATTTACAACTTCATACATTAGTTTTTTACCTAGATGGTTTTCTAAAGGAGTAATGACCTCGGTTAAAGAAAACTGGTAAGGATATACTAAATTGAAAATTTTATTTTCTATTTTATTTTCATGAATAAATATAGCTACATCATTTACACCAATAAAAACTCTTTTTGCTTTGCCATGTACCTTAATTATTTTTCCTTCTTCAATAGAATTTTTAAGATAATTGATTAAAGTATTGTTATTTCCTCCTTTCCCTACAGCATTTCCAATTCTGAAAATAGCGTATTCTTGGCAAGTCTCTGAAATTATTTTTTCCATGTTGAGCTTATGCATTACATAGTGGCTTTCAGTTTTTGAAGAATCATACACACTGCAAGTTGAAAAATAAATCAACTTTTTATTAGGGTATTTCTCAATTGTTGAATTAAGAAGATCAAGTTCTCGTTTGAATTCAGATGCTTTGGTTTCTAACGAATTAGAAACTCCTGAAGCGAAAAATATTATATTCTCATCATCAAAAGACCTGAATGCATTTGCTAAAATTCCGTTACCAATAATCATATGTTGATCGTTTTTTCAATAATAGTGTAAGGCCTGTTTCTTACTTCGTTATAAATTCTGTAAATATATTCGCCAATTAATCCTAAGCTAATTAGCAATATAGAATTAAAAAATGCCATTATTATGATTATAGTTGTATAACCGGGCACCTCAATTTCATTTTTTAAATACCTTACAAGAGTAAATATTGTAAAGAGAATAGAAATTAAAAGCCCAAGATTTCCTAAAATACTGATAATTTGTAAAGGTAAAGATGAAAAAGAAAAAATACCGTCTTTTGCTATTTTTATAAGTTTTTTTAGTGAATATCCAGATTCGCCCTCCACTCTTCCGCTTCTTTCGTAACGTAGCCCAAGTTGCTTAAACCCTACCCAAGCTCTAATACCTCTCAAATAAGGATTTTGCTCATTTAAAGTAAGCATTTTATCTTTTACATTTTTTGTCATCACACAAAAGTCTCCAGAATCTAAAGGGATTTTGGTATCGCTTATTGAATTTAAAAATCTGTAAAAGCTGCCATAAGCCAGTTTTTTTAACTTGTTTTCTTTTCTTTTTTCCCGGATGCCATATACTACTTCGTATCCTTTATCTAGTTCATCAAAAAAACGGGGGAGAAGTGATGGCGGATCCTGAAGATCATCATCTATAATGGCTATATAATCACCAGTTGCATAGCTAAGACCTGTTTTTACAGCAATTTGATGTCCGAAATTTCTCGAAAGTTTAATTGCTTTTATATATGGATATTTATCAGATAAAGCCTCTATTACTTCGAAACTTCCGTCTGGGCTTCCGTCTTCCACCAAAACAAGTTCCAAATCCCAATTTGATATCTTTCTCTGGTCATCCACTGCCTCCAAAGTTTTATACAAAAATTTAGAAGAATTGTAGACAGGAATAATGAGGGAAATTTTTTGATGCATAGTGTTTTTTATCTTAGTGTTTATAATTTTCAAAAATATAAAAAAAATATTTGAATAATTAAATGATCTTGTAGTATATAACCATTTTAAAGCCTGTTTTTTAAAGCAAAATATTGATACCTTGTTTTCAATAATTTGGGGTTTGCTAATGCTTTAAATGCATAATTTATATACTTTGCTACACCTTGTTTTTGAGAAATGTAAGCGCAAATTCCTTTTAACTTAAACATTTCTGTAATATCTTCGGGTAATTTTTCCTCTTTTGCCCAAGAATATAGCGAGTTATAGAGCTTTTCCTGATTGATGTAATATTGCTTTGATCTATTCTGAACCGATGAAAAAGTATTATTCTCATGTCCTGTTCTTATAGCAACCGCTTTATCTATAAAACCTGATTTTAAATTACAGTGATAAGATAATTTTACAATGAAATCTTTATCTTCATGCATTCTCAAGCTTTCATTGAGCCTTAATTTGGGATTTTCAATCGCTGATTTTCTGAGGGTTGTAGCAATAAGTGAAAAAAAAGTTCCGAATGTAGGATCAATCTGAATAAGACCATTAAAAACCTCTTTACCTTCTGCCGGATGATGAACGGTAGTTAAACCAGTATCATTGATCACAGAAAGGTATTTCTGTTTTCCGGCTTCTGTTACGAATTCTACACCAATAGCTCCGAAAACTCCGTCAATATCTGGATTTTTAAGATACTCTCTTTCTGCATCAAACCTCTTGGGAAGATAATAATCGTCGGCATCCAAAAATGCTACAAATTCCTGTGAAGCGAGATCCATACCCAAATTTCGTGTAGCTGAAACACCATGATTTTTTTTGTCTTTATGCTGAATCGTCTTTACTAGAGGGTGCTTTTCTGCCATTTGCTGACAGATTTGTAATGAATGATCTTTCGAGCCATCATCTATCAATAAAACCTCTTTCACTTCAGGAAACTGAATCACAGATTCTACCGCTTTCTCGATAAATTCTTCGGCGTTGTAAACAGGTATAATAACGGTTATCGTCATATTTTACAGAATTTCGTCTTTCAGTGCTTCTAAATATTTTCTTCCATATCTGCGATCGGGCTCCAGATAATTGCCTTCTGCCCATTCATTCCATGATTTAATGAAAATAATTCTCTCTTCTTCAGGTTTATCTTTTACTAAATCTAGCGCTTCTTTTACATGTTGTCTAAACAATTCCGGAGTAGAATCATGAAGAACCAAGGTTTTTCCCTTACTTCTCGGTGAATGATCCCAGTTTGGAAACAGGGTAGGGATTACATTTTTATGTTTAGACTCTTCTCCCAGCAAAACTTTTATAGCCTCACTATATTCGTATTTCGGAATATTAGTAGCATAATTTTTAAGCTTGTATTCCAGTTTTTCTTTTATTGTCAATTTAGGTTTTGGAAGTAAACGCTGAACCTCATTCATACGAACTACATTTACCGCATCTAAACCTAAATCTAGAATTTCCTGATATTTTCTGAAATCAAAAAGATGACCTACGAAATAGATACCATCTAAGCCGTTTTCCTTGGCCAGTTTATTCCATAGATCTAAAAATACTTTTACGTCCGGAATATCAAAAGCTTTATAAATAACAAATAGAGGCTTGTTGTTTACTCTGATGTATCGGCTGTCTTTGAAGGCAGGTAATAATTCATAAAAATGAGCAGTATAATCTTCAATTCCGGGATAAGTCTGCTCAGCCAAGATTTGATTATCCAAACCATGCCAAATACCTTTCCATGTCTCGTTTGCCCAAGCTATACAAAACGGAAAATCTGGTTTGCCGCTTTCTAAAACTTCTTTAAAGATTTTATCTAAAATACGTTTGCCATTGCCAAACCAATAATGCCAATAACAAAAACCTTCGATACCATGCTCTCTTGCCAATTCTGCCTGCTGTTCTCTTGTTTCAGGAACTCTTAGATCATAAAATCCAAGTTCGGAAGGTAAGTTGGGTTGATGATGTCCCGGGAATAATGGCTTTGCTTTGGTAACATTCGTCCATTCGGTAAAACCTTTTTCCCACCATTCGTCATTTTCAGGAATGGGGTAGTATTGAGGGAGGTAATATGTTATTGCTCTTGCTTTCATTTTTAAATTATTTTTCAAGTGTTTTGATTAATCTTGCTGGTACACCAGCAATTACGGAATTTTTAGGAAATGATTTGTTTACTACAGAATTTGCTCCTATAATACAATTTTCGCCAATGGTAACTCCGGGTAGTATGCAGACTCCTTCACCAATCCATACATTATCTTCAATAATAACGGGACCTTTGGCGTAAAGAGGTCTGAGCCTCGGAGGAATGTCTAAATCATTACCGCTGATATCACCGTGATAATGATCTGAAATATAAATTCTGCTTGCCATTAAAACATTATTTCCAATGATAATTTTTTCAATGGCACCTATATGAACGTCTGAATTTACAATTACATTGTCACCAATAGATATTTCTGGGGTAAAAGTTTGGCCTTGAAAACGATCCCATGCTTCAAGTCTAAGATTGAATAGTGAGCTGAATCCTTTTCCAATTGACATATATTTTGGATTTTTTATCCAATAAAAGTCAGGCAGATGAGAGCCTTCTCCAAACGTTTTGAAGTTAGCTTTTGCCCAAGCATTTTGCTGATGCATTTTATGAGATTTGTATGCATCAGAATTAATTATTTTAAATAAATATTTTACAAGATATTTTTTTAAAAAACTCATTCTCCTTTTATTAAGTAATAATATAATTCTTTTAAAAACTGTATTTTATTTTCTTTAAATACTTTTTTGTAATAATTACGTCTGTAATTAGGAATTAACTTTAATCTTTCTTTTGCAGGTAAATATTTGTTTATTGTATTATCAAATATAGGATTATATAAGTTTTCAGTCTCAATCATTAATTCATTGAAATGTTGATAAGATTCCTGAATGCTTACCCTTTTTTCTAAAAAAGACATAGGATTTTCTCCTTCTAGTATTTTACCTAAGATTTGAGCAAATTCCTCTTCACTTAGCATAGATTCTCTTCCCTGAGAATTTCTTTGGCTTCCTTTCTTATGTTCAATTGAAAATTTTTCTACAAGCTCATCCAAACTATTGGTGGATTCAAAAGTTTCAGACTTAGAGAATAAATTTTCTATTTCGTTGTAAAGGCTGTTTGAACTTACATACGTGAAAACAGGAAGTCCAGCCGCTATTGCAGTTTGAGTCATTAGAGATCCTGAAATGGGAAATGTTGAAATATAATAATCTACCCTTTTCATAACTTCAAATAAATCATATCTGTCACCAATGAGGAATATTCTGTTATTAAGTTCATTTTTATTAATGAAATCAATAATAGCACTATTATTACCGCTTCCTGCCAATACAAAAATTAAATTATCATCCAATTTTAAAAGACGTGCAATAGTTTCAAAGAACTCTAAATTATGTCCCAGAATTTTATAGAAAGTACTTCCTGAAAAAATGATTTTTTTTCCTTGAGTATCAAAATCAAATCCTTGAAATTCTTCCGTAGATAAAATTGGATAAAACGGTAATAAACGGGTTTTATGAGCCGGAATATTTCTTAATTGTTCAGACAAATTCATTCCAAAAGAACGAAACTCTATGTTAACATCTGTAATATCAGTACCTAACCAAAACGTGTGATCTGTTAAGTTAACTTGATATCTTGTTGCGCCTTTTATTTTATAAAATGCCATATAGGCAATTGTATCCCAAGGGATAAGGTGCATTAAAATATCCTTTGGTTTCTCAGTTTCTACAATCTTGAATAGAGACTCACATAATTCAATTCTGTTATTACCCTCAAGATAATAAATTACTTTGTTTGGATAATTTTCGATTTCAGCAAGAATAGCCTCGTTTTTATATTGTCTTTTTTTATTTTCAAAAACTAGAACAATTCGCTTATTCAATTCTTTTAGTGCACGCAAATATTGCTGGGTAAGCCCTCTGTTGTCATATCCAAAAAAATCATAAAATAATACAACATTATCTTTCGGTATTATTTCTACGTTTTCAAATAAATGATTGGCAATTTGCTGTAAAGAATGTTCAAGTTCTTGATCGTATAATGTAGAATTGAAGCAATAATTATATTGTAAATGTGCAGACAGTTCGATCAATCTTAAAGCTTTATCAAAATCTTTAAGACTAATAGATGTCTTTAAATTCTTTTTTAGAATTGAATCTAAATTTATAAGTTGCTTATTTGAAATCATTTACTATTGAAATTATTTTTTCAATTTCATCTTCTGTCATCACAGGAGAAATAGGCAAACTTAAAACTTCACGGTGTATCTTTTCACTAATTGGGAAAGACATTGTATTCCATTCCTTATAGGCCTCCTGCTGATGAGGTGGAATAGGATAGTGGATTAATGTTTGAACCCCATTTCCAGTAAGATATGTCTGAAGTTCGTCTCTTTTTTCTGAACGGATAACGAAAACATGCCATACATGCTCATTCTCGTCTTCCGGATTTTCAGGAAGAATAATTGCCGAATTTTTTATTTCATTAATAAAACGTTTTGCAATATCTCTTCTGATCGTATTTTCGTGATCTATATATTTCAGTTTAACATCCAAAACAGCCGCTTGAATTTCATCCAGCCTTGAATTTAAACCTTGATAAATATTTACATATTTTTGATTGGAGCCATAATTTGCCAATGCTCTGATTATTTTTTCCAATTCTTCATCATTGGTTGTTACAGCACCTGCGTCACCCAAAGCGCCTAGGTTTTTACCGGGATAAAAACTAAAACCTGCAGCATCTCCTAAATTTCCGGATTTTAAACCATTCCATTCAGCACCGATGGCTTGTGCGTTGTCTTCAATGATTTTTAAATCGTGCTTTTGAGCAATTTCTTTTAACCCATCAGAAAAAACAATTCTTCCCTGCAAATGAACAATAAGAATTGCTTTTGTTTTGGGGGTGATTTTTTCTTCAACTTTCGAAATATCAATATTATACGTATTAATTTCAGGCTCTACTAAAACAGGAACTAATCCGTTATCAGAAATGGCTAAAATAGAAGCTATGTAGGTATTGGATGGAACTATGATTTCGTCACCGCGATTCATGATTCCCATTTCAATATAAGCTCTAAGTATAAGTCGAAGAGCATCTAAACCATTAGCAACGCCAATAGCATGTTTTGCTCCGATGTATTGTGAAAGATTATTTTCAAAAGCTTTTACTTTTTCTCCAAGCAGATACCAGCCAGAACGGAAAACCTCTAAAAGTTGGGTTTCAATTTCTGCCTGATGCAAAAGGTTAATTTTTTGTATGTCTAAAAATTTTATCATTTCTTTTTATTTTGAATATGCTCCCATATATTTCAGCACATTAGAAAGAGAATTTTTTTATCTCTTTTGAATTCTTCAAAATATGAGCTGTGTTTTTATTATATAATTTTTAAATCAAAAACAGTATTTGCAATAATATCTGGCTGATAGGGGATTAAACTTTCTTTGCTTAAAAAACCTGAAAGTACAGCCGCTGTTTTTATTCCTAATAATTTTCCGGTTTCAACATCTTTTCCTGTGTCACCAATAAACCAATCTTCAGAAGTTACTTGAACAGCATTTTTAACTAAATCATGCTTTTCCTGTTTCTGTTGAGTCACTAAAAGTTTTAGAAAAATGTTCTCCCAACCGTATGATTTTATCTGTTCCACAGCAATGTTTTCAGATTGACGCGCTGTTACAACAAATAGAGAATGCTTTTTAGATAGTTCTAGCAGCCATTCTGAAATTCCTTCAAAAGGAATATCTAATTCTAGCCATTTTTCTAATTCAATTTCTGACATCCATTTTTTCTCAAAATCGCCAAATTGCTCGTCAGAGTAATTAAATTTTGAAAAAAGAATTTCTTTATGACTTATTTTATTACGCTTAAAATCCCAATATTCATCAAAAGATAATTCAGAAGTAGGAACTAATGACTGAAATAATTGATATAGTCTTTGTCGGGAATCTATTAAAGTACCATCTAGGTCGAAAAAAATATTCATGCTAGTTTTTATTTTTTTTCATGTACTCAAATTCTTCCTTTAGCCCTTCTTCCAACGACGTTTCTTTCTGCAATAAGTAGGTATTCATTTTTGAACTGTCAAATACAAAGTCTCTTCCTTTTTTTTCAACAGGTATTTTTTCTATTGCTACCTCTTGATTAGAAATAAGTTGTATTGTATTCACCAAATCTTCGATGGAAATAGAACGATTGCCGACTAAGTTGATAACGCCAACATCTTCGAGATCAATAGAGCCAACAATGGCTTCTACAATGTCTTTGATATAAATAAAAGAACGTAATTCTTCTCCCGAACCCCAAATCTGAACAGGTTTTTCGGATAAAATATTATTAATTGTAGCAGGAATGATCTTCTGATAGGCCTCTTCTCCAGGGCCATATACATGACCTATCCTTAAAATCTGAACAGATTTATTTTGCTCTTTTCCCCAGCTTTCAACCATTTTTTCTGAATATAGCTTAGAGTGACCATATAATGACGTAGGTTTTTCTAAAGTACTTTCAGAAATGATCTTGTCATTATCATAAACATCAAGTGTACTAAGGTAAATGAATTTTTTTAAACGAGGCAAAGCAGCATTTAATAGCTTGTAAGTGCTGGAAATATTTGAATTGGATAATTGAATATTATTTGCTTCACTTCCTTTTTTGGGGGTAAAAGCTCCTGCGTGAATTATTGTTTCAATATCTTGAAAGCCATTTTTTATAAAAAAATCGTCTTCAAACTGATAATTGTTATGCAACAGATATTTACATTCTGATATAGGTTGAGAAGTTAAACACAAAATATTATCTCCGCCATATTTTTCAATAAGCAGGGCAAGTAAGTGTTTTCCTATAAATCCTGAAGCTCCCGTTAAAAGTAACATTTACAAGTTTTTTATAAGTTGTTGTATTTGTATATCCGTCATTAATCTTGGCTGAGTATCCATACCTCTTAACCATAATAATCCATCTTCTAACGGATTTATCTTTTTGTTTAATTGAGGAAACTCATTATATAAAGCAATATCTTTAAAGATTTCGGGCATATTTAATCCTGCTTCGGTAAAAAATAATACGGTTGTAAAGAATCTTGAAATATTGATTTCCGTAGGATTAGGAATGCCATTTTTATCATAGGCCATATCTACACCAAAGATACCATGAGGTTTATCCGAAACAGCTTTTATCGCAGCTATTGATATTCTGTCTACTTCAGGATCTGAATAGGTTTGCCCTACTTTTGTAACACCCGTAACACCAGAAACAGTTCTGTTACCATGTGTCCATCCTTTTCTCAATCTTGTCTGAGCTACCACCAATTCTCCTTCATGCCAAATAGAAAGCCATGTTACCGTATCCGGAGTTAACATTTCTGCTGCAACAAAATCTCCCCACCCATTATATCTTTCGATCCATCCTTTTGCAAAAGAAAAATCATTTGTAGGAAGTGCCCCTTTGCCTCCTCCTCCGATAGATGAAGCTCTTAGCCATATTTTTCCATCTTTATCACCTAAATCTGAAAAAGCTTTCTTTAAATCTTCTTCATTATTAAGCATGATATTTTGCGGAACTGTTACGCCCGCTTCTTTGAATTTTAAATACGTTTTATATTTATGAACACAGGTGTCTATCACTTCATGAGAAGGCATAAATGTCTTGGTTCCTGTAGCATGAATTTCTTCTCTTATTTTAGAAGCATGATAAATCTCTAAATCATTTTGAAAATGTATTAGATCTGGTTTTTCCTGATTCAGTATTTGTAATAATGATTCTTTATAATCAGCTTGATTGGCATAAGGTATATAAGATACTTCATGAGCATTCGATAGTATCAGGTCAGTTGGTTCACTGCCCATGCCGATTACTGTTTCTTTTTTTGAACTTCTAAGAAGTGAGTTGATTACTCCTTCAGAGGGAGCACCGCCTGCACCGGCAATTAATATTTTAATCATTATATAAATTTTAAAAATTCATGATAATCTCCTATATAGTCTTTTTCATTATGAATGTTGAAGTTCCGAAATCAAGCAAACCAACTTTGAATCTGAGTTTGATTACTAATGCTAAATCACTTGAGATTGGATGCAGTTTAATTTTCGGCTATTGTGAGATTTTCTTCATCAAAGTTTATTTTATCTGTCTGTATTAATGTAATTATAATTAAATACAGAACTATTGTTTTTCATTTGCTACAATTTTGAATTCATCAAAATCTCTGAAATAATCACTTTCATCATACAATTCTGAAGCTAAACATAAAAGAACTGCACTATGCGAAAACTGTATGTCCCGCCATACTAATTTTGGGATATATAAACCTTTTGTAGGATGATCTAATACAAAAGTATTTTTATTACCTTCTTTATCTTCTGTATTAAAAGTAATCGTTCCGGAAACTGCAAATATTACCTGCTGTAAATTTCTATGAGCATGCCCTCCTCTTACGACATCTTGTGGAGTAAAGTAGGTCCAATACACACGTTGTATATCAAACGGAATATTCTTTTGAGCTTCAGCAATTGTAATATAACCAAGTTCTGAAGAACCTATTTTGTCAAATGTTATTATTTGTGGTTCTGCCATGTCTGGGAATTTTTTATTATTTCTTTAATCATGGTGTCTGTACTTTATAATCGAAATGAGGTCTTGTAATTCCAGGATAGATGTGAAGCTTATTACCAACTTTTACATTTTCAACTTCAAACCCTATGAAACTATCAACTCCGTATAAAAGTTCGCTTTGATCTCTTCCGAAATACAGTTTAAAGTAATAATTTCCAGCGTTTAATAATCCCGAAGGAATATCATATTCTACAGTATATTCACCTATCTTGGCATCGTTATTTTTTGCAGCAAAGGCACCTACATGAAAAATTACTAATTCTTCATAATTCTTTAATTCAAAAGTCGTATCCAAATTAATATCAGGACGGAAGTTTTCGAAAACCAATTTTACACGAACTCCAGAATCAATATCAATTAAACTTCCCTTGATAGGATTTACCGAAAATTCTTTTATTCTGATGTTTTCATTGCCTAACGCCTCATTTATATTTCCGTTGTAGTGATAAGAGCTTGCGGTGGCACTACTTTTTTGATATTCGATAATTGTACTTAGCATATCACCTTCATATTGAAGTGTACCTTGATTTAGAAGAATACCTTTGTTACAAAGCTCTTTTACGGCAGTCATATTATGGCTCACAAAAAGAATTGTTCTTCCTTCTCCTTTTGCCACATCGTTCATTTTACCTAGACACTTCTTCTGAAAATCTGCATCTCCCACTGCCAAAACTTCATCAACAATCAAAATTTCAGATTCCAAATGGGCTGCAACGGCAAATGCCAAACGAACATACATTCCCGAGGAATATCTTTTTACAGGAGTATCAATATATCTTTCAACACCTGAAAATGCTACAATTTCATCAAATTTTCTGGTGATTTCTTTTCGGGTCATCCCTAAAATGGCGCCGTTCAGAAAAACATTTTCACGACCTGTCATTTCGGGGTGAAAACCTGTTCCTACCTCTAATAAAGATGCAATTCTTCCGTTGGTATGAATGGTTCCTGTGGTAGGTTTAGTTACCTTACTTAATAGTTTTAGTAATGTAGATTTTCCGGCACCATTTCTTCCGATAATTCCTACGGCATCTCCCTGATTAATTTCAAAATTAATATCACGAAGAGACCATACATATTCAGAATCTCCTTTGGTGGTTCTGTCGTTAGATTCTCCAATTTTTAAATAAGGATCTTCTTTTCCTCTTACTCTGTGCCAAAACCTGTTGAGGTCATGAGAAAGCGTGCCTGTTCCCACTTGCCCCAAACGGTATTGTTTTGATATGTTTTCTGCTTTTAAAGCTAGCATGTTTCTTTGTTTTAAATTTTTTTGTCAGCGTGTTTTTAATAATATTACACGGTGTCCATAAATGTTTTTTCCACCTTGTTGAAGGTAATGATGCCAATAAATAAAAGTACAACGATAATACCCGAACTTATTAGAAGCATTGCAGGGGAAAAATCTCCTACACCAAGCCATCCGTATTTAAAGCATTCAAAAATACCTGTAAGCGGATTAAATTTAGCTAGTTTTTTAAAATATCCAGGAAGCATTGATACCGGATAGATAACCGGAGTAGCATACATATATAATGTAATACCAAATGCTAATAGCATACTTAAATCTTTATACTTCGTAGTTAATGCTGAAAAAATCATTCCCACTCCTAAAGCAAATAATGCCATTAACAGAAGTAAAAAAGGAGTTGCTAAAATCCAGATATTAGGAGAGATTTCGTTGTTAATTAAATAATAAACCCAAACCAGCAGGAATAAAATAAACTGGACACTTAAGCGCATTAGGTTTGAAATCACAATGGAAATAGGGGTTACTAATCTTGGGAAATATACCTTGCCGAAAATGCTGGCATTTCCTGTAAATGTACCCGATGTACCGAGCAATGCCCCTGAAAAATAATTCCACAAGGTAACTCCTGCCAAATAGAAGATAAGTCCCGGAGCTCCATCTGTAGGAAGCTTAGCAAATCTACCAAAAATAATAAGGTAAGTAATTGTAGTGAAAATGGGATTGATAAAAAACCAAATAGGACCTAATATAGTTTGTTTGAAACTGGATATAAAGTCTCTCTTCACAAACATGTAAATCAAATCTTTATACTTCCATACTTCTTTAAGTTTTACATCAAATAAAGAATGGCTGGCCTCTATCGTTTCTGTCCACTTCTGTTGTGGTTCATTCATCTGTGTGAAAATTTAGTGCAAATTTATAATAATTAATCTTTACGGTACTTTCATGTTTGTGAATTATTATTCACATAACAATTGGAAAATAACAACTAATATATTAATATTTGTTGGTATTAACAAAAACTATTAACCATAAAGGTTAATAGTTTTGAATTATTTAAAATTAAATTGTTATTTCTGTACGAGTTTCTTCAGGTATTCTCCGTAACCGCTTTTGCCATATTTAACTGCCGTTTCGAGCAATTTTTCCTCGTCGATAAAATGGTTTCTGAATGCAATTTCTTCAATACATCCAATTTTGAAGCCTTGTCTTTTTTCAATAACACTTACAAATTCTGAAGCATCATTTAGAGAATCGAAAGTTCCTGTATCCAGCCACGCTGTTCCTCTGTCTAAAACACCTACCTCAAGTTTACCGTTGTTTAAATATACATTATTTACATCAGTAATCTCTAATTCTCCTCTATGAGAAGGTTTGATGTTTTTGGCAATTTCTACAACATCATTATCATAAAAATATAAGCCAGGAACTGCATAATTTGATTTTGGCTGCGTTGGCTTTTCTTCGATAGAAACCGCTTTAAAGTTATCATCAAATTCTACCACACCATATCTTTCAGGATCTGAAACGTGGTAAGCAAACACAACACCTCCGTCTGGATTGGTTTTGTTTTTCAATAAAGTTCCCATTTCGGAACCGTAGAAAATATTATCACCTAAAACCAATGCCGCAGCATCGTCTCCGATGAATTTATCTCCTAAGATAAAAGCCTGTGCCAGACCATCCGGACTTGGCTGAACAACATATTCTATATTACATCCGATTTGCGATCCGTCGCCCAGTAGCTTGATAAAACCTGCCTGATCGTGTGGAGTTGTGATAATTAAAATATCTTTAATTCCAGCTAACAATAACGTGGAAAGCGGGTAATAAATCATTGGTTTGTCATAAACCGGCATTAATTGCTTACTTACAGCAATCGTAAGAGGATAAAGTCTCGTTCCTGAGCCTCCTGCTAAAATGATACCTTTCATCTCTTGTGTGTTTTAGTTATACTGGTTTTCGTAGTACTTCTGGTAATCGCCGCTTGTTACGTTTTCAAGCCATTCTTTATTTTCAAGATACCAGTCGATTGTTTTTCCTAAACCTTCTTCAAACGTTACAGATGGTTTCCATCCCAGCTCAGAATTCAGTTTTGTAGCATCAATTGCATAACGTTTGTCGTGACCAGGTCTGTCTTTTACAAAAGTGATCAGTTTTTCAGAATAACCTTCTTCTCTTCCAAGTTTAGCATCCATTTGCTTGATTAATTCTTTAACCAAATCAATATTCTGCCATTCGTTGAAACCTCCGATATTGTAAGTTTCTCCCGTTTTAGCTTCATTGAAAATTTGATGAATTCCTTTTGCGTGGTCGATTACGTATAACCAGTCTCTTGTGTATTTTCCGTCACCATAAATTGGCAAAGGTCTTTCGTTAATAATATTTGAAATACAAAGTGGAATCAATTTTTCAGGGAAATGATTCGGACCGTAATTGTTTGAACAGTTTGAAACAATAAAAGGCATTCCGTAAGTATTTCCGTACGCCCTCACCAAATGGTCAGAAGCTGCTTTTGAAGCTGAATATGGAGACTGCGGATCGTAAGATGTTGTTTCAAGGAAAAATCCTGTTTCGCCTAAACTTCCATACACTTCGTCAGTAGAAACGTGATAAAAAAGATTGGTTCTTTTTTCATCAGGAAATCTTCCGTGTGTATGATCTGGGTTTAATGCCCAGAATTCTTTACAAAGATTCAGAAGATTCGCTGTTCCGTTTACATTAGTGTTGATGAACGCCATCGGATCTGTAATACTTCTGTCCACATGGCTTTCGGCTGCTAAATGCACTACCGCATCTGGATTATATTTTTCGAAAACTTTTCTTAGTTCTTCAGGTTTTGTGATGTCGGCTTTTTCGAAAACATAATTAGGTTCGTTTTCAATATCTTTTAAATTTTCAAGATTACCGGCATAGGTAAGAGCGTCAAGGTTAATTATTGTCGTGTTCGGATTGTTTTTTACAAACTCTCTTACCACGTGGGAACCAATAAAGCCTGCTCCTCCTGTAATGATTATGTTCTTCATCTATTTATTTTGAGATTGTCTTTCTGCCTATACTTTTATAAAAGAAACCATTTTGCTCAGGAATTTCCAAAGGATACATGTTTCTTCCGTCAAAAATAACTTTATTTTTAAGTTTTTTAGCCATTAATTCAAAGTTTGGATTTTTGAATTCCGGCCATTCTGTTGCGATGAATAGAGCATCTGCATCTTCCAATGCATCATACATTCCTTTCGCATACTGAATTTTGTCTCCCAGTACTTTTTGCACATTACTTTCGGCAATAGCATCGTATGCTACCACGTTTGCACCTTTTTGTAAAAGAAGATCGATATTATCTAAAGAAGATGCTTCACGAATGTCGTCTGTATTTGCTTTAAAAGCAAGTCCCCACATGGCAATTTTCTTTCCTTCAATGTTTCCGCCGAAATATTTTTCGATTTCTGAAACAAGAATTACTTTTTGCGCTGTGTTTACATTTTCGGTAGCTTCAAGAATCTGGAAGTTGAAATCTTCCTGCTTTCCAGAGTTGATCAATGCTTTTACATCTTTAGGAAAACAGCTTCCTCCGTATCCAATTCCCGGGAAAAGGAATCTGTGACCAATTCTGTCATCACTTCCCATTCCAAGTCTTACTTTATCAACGTCAGCACCTACTTTTTCACAATAATTAGCTATTTCATTCATAAATGTAATCTTTACAGCTAAGAATGAGTTGGCAGCATATTTTGTTAATTCAGAAGACTTTTCGTCCATGAAAATAATAGGGATTCCTGTATTGGTAAATGGCTGGTAAATTTTAGCCATAATGTCTTGTGCTTTTTGAGAGCTTGCGCCTACAACAACTCTTGACGGGTTCATAGAATCTTCTACCGCAAAACCTTCTCTAAGGAATTCCGGGTTTGAAACCACATCAAAAGGAATTTGAGTTTTAGATGAGATTACCTCTCTCACTCTGTCGGCTGTGCCTACGGGAACTGTACTTTTGTTGACGATCACTTTATATTCAGTCATCATCTCACCGATATCGTTGGCCACTTTTAAAACGTAAGAAAGATCTGCAGAGCCATCTTCTCCTGGTGGAGTTGGCAGTGCCAGATACACAACTTCGCTTTTGTCTAAAGCTTCTTTTAGGTTTGTAGTGAAAAATAATCTTTCAGATTGAATGTTTCTTAAGAACATTTCTTCAAGGTTCGGCTCATAGATGGGAACTACGCCGTTTTTCATACCTTCTACTTTCTTTTCATCAATATCTACACAGTATACTGAATTTCCAAGTTCTGCAAGGGTGGTTCCTGTAACTAATCCTACATAACCTGTTCCTACAATAGTAATATTCAAAATGTATGTTTTTAAAATTTCTACACAAAAGTAATAAAAATACTTTCACTACGTCTTTTAATTTGATGTAAATCATTCTTTAACTTATTTGCTTGATAATAAGATGATTTTGCTTTTTTACGAAAAATTCGTATATTTGCATTGGATTTACGGGAAAAAATGAGAAGGCTTCGGAAGAAAGCCTTTTTTCGTACTGTAAATCAAGCATTAAATTTATGGAGTTTAGAAAAAGAATTGAAGAATTATTAAATGAATTCCTTGCAACAAGAACAGATTTGTTTCTTATTGATTTAAAGATCTCTGCAGGGGACGATATCACTGTGATTTTGGATGGTGATAATGGGGTTACTTTGCAGGATTGTCTTGATGCAAGCCGCGCAGTAGAATTTAATATGGATCGTGAAGAGCATGATTTCAGCTTACAGGTAATGTCGGCGGGATTAAGCGAGCCTCTTGCGACACCAAGACAGTTTAATAAAAACCTTGGAAGAGAGATCGAAGTAATGTTTGAAGACTCTACAAAAATTGAAGGTGAACTGTCTAAAGTAGATGACGAAAAAATTACACTTACGCTTCGTTACAGAAAACCGAAAGATATCGGTAAAGGCAAAGTAGATGTGGTAGAAGAGAAAGAGATACCTTACTCTGAGATTAAAAAAGCATTAGTAATAATTAAATTTTAAAAGAAAAAAGAATAAATGGATAATATAGCGTTGATTGAATCCTTTGGTGATTTTAAAGACGAAAAAGGGATCAGTAAGATTGATCTTATGGCAATTATTGAAGATTCACTGAAGACACTTTTGAGAAAAAGATACGATTCAGATGATCATTTTGATGTGATTGTAAACCCTGACAAAGGAGATTTTCAGATCTTTTTAAACAAAACAATCGTTGAAGACGAAATGTCTGAAGATGATGATTTGGAAATCGAGATTTCTGCGGCTAAGAAAATAGATCCTACCTTCGAAGTAGGTGAAGATTTTACCATGGAAATTCCGGTTGCTCAGTTGGGAAGAAGAAATATTCTTACGTTGAAACAGATTTTGGCAACAAAACTGCAGGAACATAACAACGCCATGTTGTATGAGCAGTTCAGAGATAAGATCGGGGAGATTGTGGTAGGAGAAATTCACCATATCCGTCATAAGCATGTGATCTTGTTGGATGATGAAGGAAACGAATTTATCTTGCCGAAAGAAAATCAGATCCAATCCGATTTCTTTAAAAAGGGTGAGAATATCAGAGCTATTGTTGAAACAGTAGATTTTAAAGGCTCTAAACCACAGATTATTATTTCCAGAACTGCACCTAAATTCCTAGAGAAATTATTAGAGCTGGAAATTCCTGAGATCCAAGACGGAACGATCATGCTAAAAAAAGTAGTGAGAATTCCTGGTGAAAAGGCGAAGATTGCAGTAGATGCTTACGACGACAGAATAGATCCTGTAGGAGCTTGTGTGGGTGTGAAAGGTTCAAGAATTCACGGCGTGGTAAGAGAGTTGAGAAATGAAAACATTGATGTAATCCAGTGGTCTAAAAACCCGGAGATCATGGTGAAGAGAGCTTTAGGTAATGTTACCATCAATAAAATTGACATCAACGAGGAAACTAATTATGCTTTAGTTTATACCCCTGTTGAAGAGATTTCTAAAGTAATCGGAAAGCAAGGTCAGAATATCAGACTGGCTTCTTGGTTGTCAGGATTTGAAATTGATGTATACAGAGAGTCTAGCGAAGATGACGATGTTGAATTAAGAGAATTTAATGACGATATCGAGCAGTGGATTTTGGATGAATTTAAGAAAGTAGGTCTTACAACTGCGAAATCGGTATTAGATAAAGATACTGAAAGTCTACTGAATATGGTGGATCTTGAAGAGGAGACTATTGAAGATGTGAAGCGTATTCTTAGAGAAGAATTTGAAGATTAAGATTTTAAATAAATTTTAATAAACAGTAAAAAAGAAATACTTTAATTTTAAGAATTAAAAAACAGTAAATAATATAGATGCCAAAAATAAGATTAAATAAAGCGGTTAAGGAATTCAATATTTCGATGTCTAGGCTTGTAGAATTTTTACAATCTAAGGATATTGTGGTTGAAAACAATCCTAACGCTCAATTAGAAGAAGCGGCATATTCTGCATTGGAGGCTGAGTTTGCCAAGGATGGTGAACAGCGAAAGGCTTCCCATGAGGTGGTGATCACAAAAGTTCCGGAAGAAAAACTGGAAATTGAAGAGAAGAAAACCCCTGAAGTAATAAGAGCTAAAGCTAATAAACCAGAAACTAAGATTTTAGGTAAAATAGACTTAGAGCCTAAAAAGCCTGAAGTTGAAGAAACTCCTGCTCCTGCTCAAAAGCCGGAACCGGTAATTGAGGAGAAAAAAGAGGAAGTAGCACCTGCTCCGGAAGTGAAAGAAACTCCTGAAGTAAAAGCGACTCCCGAAAAACAGGAATTTAAAGTTCTGGATAAAATTGATTTGTCTCAATTAGAATCTAGAAACAGACCTGCTAAAAAAGACAAACCAAAAGAAGAAGTGAAGAAAGCAGAGGAAAAACCAGTTGAGCCTGTAAAACAAGCTCCAAAACCAGTTGCTGAAACTCCGGCTCCGGCTAAACCTGCTGAGGTAAAAGCTGAACCTCAGAAAGCTGAGCCTGAATCTCAGGAACCACAAAAAATTGAAACAGTTTATCAGAAACTAGACGGTCCTAAGATCGTTGGAGAAAAGATCGACTTAACTCAATTTGCGCCAAAACCTAGTTCTGGAGCAAAAAAGAAAAGAAAAAGAATTGAGAAGCTAGGTGGCCACAACAACCAACAAGGTGGTGGAAATAACCAACAGGGCGGAAACAATAACAACAACAATAACCAAGGTGGCGGACAAGGAAACCGTCCTCAAGGTCAAGGCGGACAAGGTGGAAACCGTAACCAAGGACAGGGTGGACAAGGAAATCGTCCTCAAGGTCAAGGTGGTCAAGGCGGAAACCGTTTTGGAAACAACCAAGGAAACCGTCCACCAGGACAAGGTGGTCAAGGTGGAAACAGAGGCGGATTTAACAGAGGCGGACAAGGAGGAAACAGACCTGGGCAAAGAACCATGCCTGTTGAATTAACAGACGAACAAGTTAAAAACCAAATCAAGGAAACCCTTGAAAAATTAACAAATAAAGGAGGTAAGTCTAAATCTGCTAAGCACAGAAAAGATAAGAGAAACTTCCGTAGAGAGCAGGATGAGCGTCAGCAAGAAATTGATGCGGCAGATAGAACATTAAAAGTTACAGAATTCATCACTGTTGGTGAATTGGCAAGTTTAATGAACGTTTCTCCTACAGAAGTAATCTCTGCATGTTTCTCTCTTGGGGTAATGGTTACCATGAACCAAAGACTTGAAGCTGATACTTTATTATTAGTAGCAGATGAGTTCGGTTATAAAATTGAATTCTCTGATGCAGATCTTGAAGATACAGACTCTGAAGAAGAAATCGATACTGAAGAAAGCTTAGTGCCAAGAGCGCCTGTTGTTACGGTAATGGGGCACGTTGACCACGGTAAAACTTCATTATTGGATTACGTAAGAAAAACTAACGTAATTGCGGGTGAATCTGGAGGTATTACGCAGCACATCGGAGCTTATAATGTGAAATTGGAGAACGGTCAGAGAATTACATTCTTAGATACTCCGGGTCACGAAGCCTTTACGGCGATGAGAGCGAGAGGTGCGCAGATCACGGATATTGCGATTATCGTAATTGCTGCCGATGATGATGTAATGCCACAAACGAAAGAAGCTATTGCTCACGCTCAGGCGGCAGGTGTACCGATGATTATTGCGATCAACAAGGTAGATAAACCAAATGCTAATCCTGATAATATCCGTCAGCAGCTTTCAGGATTGAATCCTTCTGTTTTAGTTGAAGAATGGGGTGGAAATGTTCAAGCTCAGGAGATTTCAGCTAAATTTGGTAATAATGTTGATTTATTATTAGAGAAAGTTTTATTACAGGCAGAAATGCTTGAATTAAAAGCTAATCCGGATCGTTCAGCAAACGGAGTTGTTATCGAAGCTTCTTTGGATAAAGGAAGGGGTTATGTAGCAACAATGTTGGTTCAAACCGGAACTTTAAGAGTTGGAGATTATGTGGTAGCAGGTAAGAATCACGGTAAAGTAAAAGCTTTGCTTGATGAAAGAGGGAAGAATCTTAAAGAAGCAGGTCCTTCAATTCCGGCAACAATTTTAGGTTTGGATGGAGCGCCTACCGCAGGAGATAAATTCCGTGTTTATACCGACGAAAGTGAAGGTAAGGCAATCGCGAATAAGAGAGAGCAGCTTCAGAGAGAACTTTCTATCAGAACTAAAAAACATACAACGCTTGAAGAGCTTGGAAGACGTATTGCTTTAGGGGAATTCAAAGAATTGAACATTATCCTTAAAGGTGACGTTGATGGTTCTGTGGAAGCACTTTCTGATCAGTTACAGAGATTGTCAACAGAAGAAATAAGTGTGAAAATCCTTCACTCAGGTGTTGGACAAATCACGGAGTCTGATATCAACTTAGCGGCAGCATCTGATGCGATTATCATCGGCTTCAACGTAAGAGCGGGTGCTAATGCAAAAGAATTGGCGGATCGTGAAGAAATTGAGATCAGAACATATTCTGTAATCTATAAAGCTATCGATGAGGTTAAAGAAGCGATGGAGGGAATGCTTTCTCCTGAAATTCAGGAGCAGGTAATCGGTAATGTTGAAATCCGTGAGGTATTTAAGATCTCTAAAGTGGGTTCAATTGCTGGTTGTATGGTTCTTACCGGAAAAGTAACAAGACAATCGAAAGTACGTTTGCTAAGAGACGGTATTGTGAAATTTGATGGAGAATTAGAAAGCTTAAAGCGTTTCAAAGATGATGTGAAAGAAGTAACAAAAGGTTACGAATGTGGATTGAACTTGAAAGGCTATAATGATATTGAAATAGGCGACATTCTAGAAGTTTACGAAGAAGTTGCTGTTAAGAAAAAGTTGAAATAACTCTACTTTTTATAGATAAATAAAAACCACCTTTTTTTGAGGTGGTTTTTTTATTTAATATATTTTATTAATTTATAATGATTCTAAATAAGTTTTTTCCTATTAATGAAAACATGTTAAAAGTTTTTTCTAGTATATTGAAAATGTATTTTATTTAAAAATGAGCGAATATTATTGTTAAATTTTGTTTGTTTTAAGTATATTTTATAGTAAAACCTAAAAGTAACTCTCTAATAAGTGGTAAAAAAACTTGCAAGTGTTAAAATTTATTAACATATTTGCCCATTAAATATATTAAAATTTGTTAATATGAATGTTAAACTACGTGTATTAAGTGCTGGGGCGTTGTTCTTTTTAGGGCAAACAGCTTACGCACAATCCAAGAAGGATACAGTTGCTAAAGAAACTCAGATTGAGGAAGTAGTAATGGTAGGATTTGGTCAGAAGAAAACAGTTCAGGAATTGACAGGATCTGTAAGTACCATGTCAGCAAAAGCTATCGAGGATGTTCCTGTAGCTTCTGTAGATAAAATGCTTCAAGGTAGAGTAGCTGGGGTGCAAACAGGAAATGCTTCTGGACAACCAGGAGGTATGGCGTCTGTGCGTGTTCGAGGTATTTCTTCAATCAATGGGGTGACTTCTCCTATTTATATTGTTGATGGAGTTAGAATAGCATCAGGAGATTTATCAAGACAAAATACAACTTCGAATGTCTTAGCTTCTCTAAATCCAGACGATATTGAAAACGTTACAGTTCTTAAAGATGCTGTCTCAACGGCAGTATATGGAGCTGATGCGGGAGCTGGGGTTATTGTAATTACAACTAAATCTGGTAAAAAAGGAAAGCCTAAGTTTAATTTAGGTTTTAGTAGTGGTTTCAATGATAGAGCAGTTAAACCTCACAGAGCTTTCACTGCTGATGAGTGGAAAAGCTATGTCGCAGAAGGATTCTCAAATTATTATGATGAGACAATTACTGTTGATGACATAAAAGGAGGTGAGTTAGGAACAGGTCCAGCTGCTATTTTTAATTCTCCATATAGTACTGATTGGCAAAAGGAAACTCAAAAATATGGTTACCAGCAAAATGCTGATTTTAGTGTGTCTGGTGGAAATGATAAATTCACGTATTATTCTTCTTTGAACTATTTCAATCAAGAAAGTGTTGTTAAAAATTCATATTTTAACAGATTAGCATTTACTAATAGATTAGCTTATCAAGCTACAGACAAATTAAAAATTAGTACAGACTTCCAATTTTCGTATAGTAAGATTAGTACACTAAGCGATGGAGGGGCATTTTCAAATCCTATTTTGGCTCAGTATTTTAACAGACCAACAGATCCTGTTAGAAATGCAGATGGTAGTTGGTATTTTGGAGGAGCTACTGGAAGGTTAAGCAACGGTAACTTTAACCCTGCAGCTCTTCAAGATTTAAATTATGTGAAAGCAGGTACTTTCAGAGCGTTTGCTAATTTAAATGCAGAATATAAAATTTTAAAAAATCTGACTTATAGATTTGTTTTCTCTCCAGAATATATAAATATAGAAGAAGATACTTATTGGAATCCTTTACATGGTGATGGATATAATTATGGAGGTTATCAAAAAACAGGTATGGGACGTTATTTTAATTTTAACATCCAAAACATATTAGATTTTAACTATAGATTTGATAAGCATAATGTTGCTGCTTCATTAATTCAGGAAGCTTACAAAAAAGATGAAAAATATCTTACAGCAACAGGAATTACTGTTGGTACTCCAACATTACAAACTTTAACAAACTTCATTGTTCCTTTTGGATATGGAGGAGAAAGAGGTCTAACTTCACGTTACGGGTATGCTGCTACAGGTCATTATGATTATGATAAATTAGTTTTAGTTGATGCTTCATACAGACGTGATATCTTATCTCAATTCGTACCAGGTCAAAAGGCTGGGGATTTTTGGTCTGTAGGTGTCGGGTTAGATGTAGCTAGATTTGAGGTTATAAAAAATATAGGAGCAATTTCTATGTTGAAGTTTAGATCATCTTATGGTAAATTAGGAAATCAAATCGATGCTAATCCTTATGCAACATATTCTTATACAACAAACTATAATGACTATGCTGCGGCTTCTATTAATAGAGTATATAATCCAAATTTATCTTGGGAAACAGTTAATCCGTTTAACGTAGGAGTTGATTTAGGATTCTTCAATAATAGATTGACAGTAACAGCTGAATATTATAATAAGAAAACTAAAAATCTAATTTATAATATACCTTTATCTGGTGCGCAAGGGGTTAATAACCCAGATAGTCCACTAAGTGCATTCTACGTAGACAATGTAGGAACATTAGTAAATAAAGGATTTGAATTTGCTGTTAATGCTGATATCATTAAAGGTGATAGAAACCAACTTAATTGGTCTATTGGTGGTAACCTTTCAACTCTTAATAATGAAGTTACGGAGTTATATGGAGGTACGGTAAATGGTTCAACAACAACACTTAGAGTTGGTGAAGGTGTAAGAACTTTCTATCTAAGAAAATGGGCAGGCGTAGATCCTTCTAATGGAGATCCGCTTTGGTATGTAAATGGTGTTGATGGTGCAACGACCAATAATTATAACCAAGCTCAACAAGCTGTCCAAGGATCTTTCTTGAGTAACATATTTGGAGGTGCTAATACGAGTTTATCTTATAAAGGGTTCTCATTAGATCTTCAATTTACTTATGGTTTTGGAGGGAAAATATATGATGATTGGTCAAGCTACCTATATTCTGATGGGCAATATTCATATAACTATCCTGGATATGGTGACGTAATTGGTGATTATTGGACTCCAACTAATACAGGAGCATCAAATCCTAAACCTGTATACGGTGGTAACAAACTTTCAAACAGAGCATCAACTAGATTTTTATATGACGCAGATTATATTCGTTTAAGTAATGCGAGAGTTGCATATACATTCACGGGTGATTTCTTAAGGGGTTCAGGATTAAATTCTGTTCAAGTATATGCAATGGCTAATAATGCATGGACCTACAGATTTGATAAGAAATTAAAATTTGATCCTGAAACAAATATTGCGGGATACACAAATTTAAGTTTACCGGTATTGAAGTCGTTCTTATTTGGTGTTAATCTAAGTTTTTAAAAAATAAAAAATGAAAAATAAAATATTAAAAATAGCATTGCTATCTATAGGACTTTTAACAGTTTCTGTCTCTTGTAGTGATGATTTTGTAGATAGACAATTCTATGAAGAAGTAGAACAGGGGCAATTAAAGTCAGTTCAGGAAGTTGAATCTTTTGTAAGAGGGGGATATGCTCAGATGAGATCTCGTTATTATTATGGTTGTGATTTCTTGGCATTTGGAGAGGTAAGATCTGATGTAATGTATAGTAATTTGGCGAGCGGATATTATCAGAATGTACAGAATTATACAATGACTTCTTCTGATGCTTATTCACGAGATACTTGGAATCAAATTTATAAAACTGTTGGTATTGCAAACGTTGTAATTAATACGGACTTTTCCGGATTTACTTCTGATGATCAAGAATACGCTAGTTTTTTACAAGGACAAGCTTATGCTATCAGAGCTTTAGGTTTTTTTGATATATTACGTTTATATGGTCAGCAATATACTGGTTCCACAACTTCTTTAGGAGCTGTATTACCATTAAAATATGATCCTAAAGCTAAGCAGGCAAGAAGTACTGTTGCAGAAACGGAAGCACAAATTGCGGCTGATTTTAACAAAGCAGTACAATTAATGGCCGATAATAGCGATTATGATTTAAAAACAAGTGACAGAACTGCTTTATCTCTGTCTGCTGTTAAAGGATTAATGGCTAGATTCTATCTTTACAAGGGAGACTACGCAAGAGTTAGACAATTAGTAAGCCAAATTGTTGCAGTTGGAGGTTATAGTGTTATACCAGCAGCAGATTTTGCAGGAAGCTATGATTTTGCTAAGAATGGTTCTTCACCAAACTCTATGTTTGAATTGGCAGTTGGAAACGTTTCTGCATTAGGAACTGCTTCATATAGACATAAATTAAGTAATGGAGGTTATGGTAATGTCGTGCTTAAAGCTGGTGTTGCAAATGATTTGTATGGGGCTACTACTACAGATGTTAGAAAGAGCCTTATAACTACAGCTTCAGGAACGAGTTATTTATCATATTTGGCTGCTAATGGTACAACTAGAGGTAAATATATGAATGCTTCTGGTGCTGATAATATAAAAATGCTTCGTTATGAAGAGGTTTTATTAGATGGCGTAGAAGCTGAAATTAATGGAGGAACTCAATCTCAAGCTTTAATTTACTTAAATTTGATTCGCCAAAATAGAGGTTTAGCTGCTGCTACAACTGTGGATATTGTAGAACTTAAAAAAGAAAGAGCAAGAGAACTTCTTGGAGAAGGTTTAAGACAATGGGATTTAAGAAGATGGGGCGATGCTGTACCAAGACCAACAGGTGCTAGTACAAGTATCTTATTAAATGCTTTCCCTATTCCTTTATCAGAAACTAATGTAGGAGCTGTTCAATCAAATCCTGGTTATGATAACTAATTTAATGATTTGTTGATAATCATTTTCATAAAAAAAACCGCTATTAGCGGTTTTTTTTATGAAAATTCATCAAGGAAAATTATTATCTTTACATGTATATATAAAAGTTCAATATGAAAAAAATATTTTTAATTTTATGTTTGCCATTGGCAACAACTTCTTTTCTCGCTCAAACAGGAAATGATAATGTTTTTATGTCCAGTGATAGGATTTTTACTTTAGGGAAAAGAGTTAAAAGTGGTGAATATATAGTAGATGGTAATCCTTATTCTAATGGAAAAAAATTTGATAAGGTTTCTATTGATGGCTACTCTAAAAATGTACAGGATCTTAGGTATAATGCTTATGCTGATGAGATGGAATTCTCTAATAATAATGAAACCTATTATATTGATAAAGTAGAAGGAACTGTGATAAATTTTCCATCGTTGAATAAAACTTATATTGTAAAAAAATATGATTATTTAGGAAATACTAAAGTTGGATATCTTGTTCTTTTAAGTAAAAAGGATGGAAAGTATGGTTTGTTTAAAAGAGAGAAAGTGGAATTAATGCCAGGAGAGAAAAGTCCAAATGCTTACGGTAAAGATGCTAATGATTATTATGCTAAAGAAAAAGATTTATATTTAGTTTCTAATGGAAGTAATTTCTATAAACTTTCTAAGAATATAGAAGAATTGTCAGGCTTACTTTCTCTGGACCAAAAAAGTGTAAAAGACTTTGTAAAGTCTAATAAAATTAATTTCAGCAAAGAAGCTGATTTGATAAAATTATTTGATTTTATTAATAAATAGTAATTATAAAAAAACATGTATTTTTGCCTTACAAAAGCAAAAAATGAAATACATATTTCTTATAATAACTTTCTTCGCCTCTATCTCTCACGCTCAGGTAATTAATAAGACAGACTCCAACAGGCTGGACAAAAAAATTGCTGAAAAAGATACACTGGTTATCGACTCGGGGAAGAAAGATTCCTTAAAAATATTTAAACCAACAATCAATGATTATCAGTATCAGACACAATTTTCTGAAAAGAAGGTGTTTGATACTGTTATGTCATTTGACAAGACGTATATCTTTACGCAATATAACAATAAAGATAACTTTGGAAGAGCACAGTTTGCGAATGTAGGTGCTGGATTCAATCCTTTGTCATTTGAAGTTAATGCAGAACAAAACTTATCATTGCTTCCCACTAATAAATCGTATGGGATTTTAGGGATTAATGATATCCAATATTATGATGTAAAAACACCGACGGCAACTTTTATCTATCATAATACGATGAAAAACGGGGCCGCGCTGAAATCTACCTATACCCAAAATATTGGTAAAAGATTCAACTTTGCGGTGGAATATATGGGACTTCGTTCGCAAGGATTATATAGAAATTCTCTTGCAGCAAATAACAATACTTTATTTTCGGGGCATTATATTTCCAAAAGCGGAAATTATGAATTGTTTGCCCACTATTTACATCAAAATGTAAACAATCAGGAGAATGGAGGGATTACCAGAGATGATCTCTTCCAGGATGGTGACAGCAATTCAAGTAACCGCCAGAATATGCAGGTAAATCTGTCAGGCTCAAGTTCGCAGTTTTCGTACCGAAGATATTATTTAAGCCATCAGTTTACGCCTTTTAATGCAGAAAAGTTCCCGTTCAGAATCAGGCACACGATTTTTCATCAGGGAAATAAATACTTCTACCACCAAAATGCTTTGGAAGGATATTGGTATACAAATGCCAATGAGTTGGTAAATGGGTACTCGTTGGGAACTCAGAAATTTTCAAATAATTTAAGCAATACTGTAAGTTTGGTTTTTGATAAAGAAAACTTGAAATTGGATGCGGGAGTTCGTTATCAAATGCTTGAGTTTGGTTTAGAAAACGGAATTACAATAAACGACATTGCTTATCCAACAAAGCTTAAAGAAAATAGATTAGGTGCAGTTGGAAATTTAGAGGTTAAACTTTTTGATAAAATTCACTTAAATTCATTCCTGGAATTTTCAAAAGGCAGCGAATTTGGGAATTATCTAAAGACAACAAACAATTTAAGATTTGAACCTATCAAAGATTATTTTGTAAATGCGAAGGTGAATTTCCAAAGCGTTTATCCAAGCTTCAACTATCTTTTGAATACTTCGATCTATAATAGATTTAATTATTATCTGCAGGATGCGAAAAACCAGTCGATCACTGAGATTGGAGGAAATATCAATTTAAAATGGTTCAAAACCGAATTATTTGCCAACTATTTCAGAATTGATAATTACACGTACTTCGACAGTAGCGCACAGCCAAAACAAAGCGAAAGTTCTCTGAATATTTCTCAAATTGGAGGCGATGCTACATTTAGCTGCGGTAATTTCCATTTGAATACAAGATTGCAGTTTCAGAATGCTTTATCAAATAAAGATCTTTATCCGATGCCAAGTTTCATTGGTAGAGCCAATATTTTCTACCAAGGAAAATGGTTTAAGAAAGCTGCAGAAGTGCAAACCGGTGTCAAGATTTATTATTTCTCGAAGTTTGCAACAAGAGAATATCTTCCAATCATTAACGAATACATTTTGCCGGGTTCCAGCTCGTTCTCTATCGGCGGACAGCCTTTGGTAGACGTTTATTTTAATATGAAAATTAAAAAAATGTTCTTCTTTATTGAAGGTCAGCAAGTGGGATCGGCTATCTCAAATAATAAAGCGTACGCATTTCCGCACTATCCGGTTTATGATTTTAGGTTAAACATCGGAATTGTGTGGTATATGTTCAACTAAAACTTAAATCAGGTTGAAAACTATAAATAAAATATCATTTAACGATATAGAAAGCATTCCTCAATTGGTTAAAGATTTTCTAAATCAAAAAATTGAGGGATTTGAAGAAAACACATTTTCTTTAGATCATTTTAAAAATCAAATTCACAAAAAACAGAATTCTTTTACTTCAGAGCAAAGAAATGTTCTTTCAGATGTTTTAGAAAGACAGCTTTCTCATCTTGAACTTTCTTCGAAGCAAAAAGAAAATATAGATAATATAAAGCAACCGAATACTTTTACGATCACCACAGGGCATCAGTTAAATTTATTCTCCGGACCAGTTTTTTTCGTGTATAAAATTTTACAGACGATTAAAACTTGTTCTTATTTAAAAGAGAATTTTCCGGATTTCAACTTTGTACCGGTGTATTGGATGGCTTCGGAAGATCATGATTTTGCGGAAATCAACCATTTTAAAACAGAGAATAATTATTACGAGATCAACGAGAAATCGGGTGGTGCGGTTGGAAGAATTGAAATTAACGATACCTTCTTTATTTCTGAATTTGAAAAGGAATTCAAAGATTCTGTTTTCGGAACTGAATTAATTTTAATGCTGAAAGAAGCCTATAAAGTTGGAAATACTTTAACACAGGCGATTCAGATTTTGGTGAACCGATTGTTTTCAGACTTTGGTTTGTTGATTTTGGATGGCGATTCTTCGGCGCTTAAAAATCAAATTAAAGCAACTTTTAAAGATGAACTTCTCAATTTTAGTTTACATAAAAACTCAAAAGAGAAAGTTGACTTTTTAACAAATAAATATGGAAAAGTTCAGGTAAATCCGCGCGAAATTAATTTGTTTTATCTTTCTGAAACAAGAGACCGAATTGATTTTGACGGAAAAAAATATACGATTGTAGACAAAAATATTCAGTTTACAGAGGAAGAAATTCTTAATGAGCTTGAAAATCATCCTGAAAAATTCAGTCCGAATGCGTTGATGCGTCCGGTATATCAGGAAACAGTGTTGCCGAATTTAGCTTATATCGGAGGTAATGCCGAAATCATGTATTGGTTGGAATTAAAAGATTATTTCAACACCATCAATATTCCTTTTCCAATTTTAATTCCTCGAAATTCAATGTTATTCTTGAAAGAAAAAACAGTTGGAAAAATCGAGAAATTGAATTTGAAAGTAGAAGACTTTTTCCAGAATTTCACAACGATTACGAATAACAAAATATTAGACGATAACGCTATTTTGAAATTGTTGGATGAAAAAGAAAATCTTCTAATTAATCATTTCTCTGAATTAAAAAATATCGCAGAAACCACGGAGAAATCTTTCGGAAATATGGTGAAAGCGGAGGAAGTTCGACAACTGAAATCATTCAAAAGACTGAAAAAACGTCTTCTTCACGCAGAAAAAATAAAACAGAGCGAAATGTTAGAAAGACTGGAAAATCTGTTTTTAGATGTACATCCTTCTAAAACTTGGCAGGAAAGGGTTTATAATTTTAGCGTTTTCTTCGCAGATTATGGATATGCATGGCTTGAAAATTGTTGGGAAGAAATGGTGGTTCAAGATTCAAAATTAATAATTGTTGTCATTTAATTTTAAAGAAGTATTTTTGTAAATTATAATTATCGAATATGATAAAGAGGTTTTTTATTCTATCCAGTTTATGTATGGTTTTGGGTGTATCTGCTCAGAAATCGCACACTGTTGCAAAAGGAGACAATCCTTATAATATTGCAAAAAGATACGGCATGACTGTAGATGAATTGCTGAAAATGAATCCGAAGTTTAAAGACGGCAAATTGGCAATTGGTGATGTTTTATCGGTGAAAAATGATAAAACTACAACTTCAGCTCCAAAAACGCTTGTAGTTGAAAAACCAAAAGCAACCAGCACTTCGCAGGTTGGAAAAATTGTTTTGCAGCCTAAACAAACGATCTACGGAATTACAAAGCAATACCGTATTTCTGAAACTGATCTTAGAAAAATGAATCCTGAACTGGATTCTCACATGAAGATTGGCGACGAGATCACTTTACCTCTTGAAAGCATTAAAAAATATGGTGGCGAGCAGGCTGTAGCAGCAGTTTCAACACCTAAACCTGTAGAACAGTCAACAGTAGAAACTCCAACTCCGATTGCGGATGGTGAAAACTATGTTGTTCAGGCAAAAGATAATTATTACAGAATTTCAAAACAGTTTAATATTTCTCAGCAGGAACTTTTCGCTTTGAATCCGGGATTGGAGGAAAAAGGATTGAAGCCTGGAGAAAGTATTATCATAAAAAAATCGAATACAACTCCGGTTGCTGAATCTTCTTCTAATTCAAAAACTAAAGTAGATTCAGGAAACGAAAGATCTTCAGCCAATGCTACGTCAACTGCTGATGATTTTGTAACGTATACCGTTCAGCAAGGTGATACCGTATTCTCAATTGTGAATAAATACGGAATTTCAATTGATGAGTTAATCGCGCTAAACCCAGATCTTTCTCATGGTTTAAAAACGGGAATGGTTTTAAAGATTAAAAAGCTGGATCCTGCTTACGTTAAGAAAAATGGTGATGCGCTAAGTGTTGTATTGATGCTTCCTTTCGGATACAGTACCAACGAAACGCAGTACAGAGCAATGGCTATGGATTTCCTTACGGGAGCGAAGTTAGCGATTGAAAGAAATGCTAGAAACGGACAGAAACTTGAGGTTAAAATTGTAGATTCAGGAAACGAAGCAACATTCAGAAATTCTTTAACGCAATTGCATCCTGATAATACAGATTTAATTATCGGGCCGTTCTTCAAGTCGAATGTGGTAGATGTTCTGGATTTTACTAAAAATCAAAAAATCCCGATTGTAGCGCCTTTTGCGAACTCTCCGGAATTATATAACTACAGCAATTTGATTATCGTTGAAACGAATGATCAAACTTATGCTGATAAAATTGTTGAGGAAGTGAAAGCTTCTTATTCAGACCAAAAAATCTATGTAGTGGCAGATGCTAAAAAAGAAAATGCCAACTACATTAAAGCAGGTCTTGAAAAAACATTAAAAAGTCCAACAGTAACGATCGTGAATTCTGCAGCAGATATTCAGTTGGATCAAAATATGATGACAGGGCAGTCTGCTCCGGTAATCGCGATTTTAGCCAATGCAGATTCCGCGGCGGGTGAAGCATTCTCGAATAAGGTGATCGCTTTGTCTAAAGAAGTTCAGGGAGTAAAAGCATTCAGTATGTATTATGCCCCAAGCTTTGAGAAAAAAGTAGATGACCTTAGCCAGGCAAATCTGGTTTATTTGATGGACAGAAAGATCAATACCGACGGAAGTTTTGAAAAAGAAATTCTGGCGGCTTATAAGGGCAAATATTGTAAAACACCTCCTAAATATGCTATTGTTGGTTTCGATGTCGTGAACGATATGTTAACCAGAGAAAACAAAAAAGGAGAAATTTTCAAACAGATGAATAAGGTTCAGACTCAGTTGGCTACCAAGTTTGAGTTTGTAAAAGCCAAAGCAAATGGTGCTTATGTAAATACTGGTTATAGAGTAATCAGATTAGTTCCGTAAGGATATTATTAACATTATATTTATATTTGCAAAATATTTTAAATTATTAAATGAAAGCACTTGTATTTCCTGGGCAGGGTTCTCAGTTCGTAGGAATGGGAAAAGAATTATACGATTCTAGAAAAGACATTAAGGACTTAATGGAATCTGCCAATGAAATTTTAGGTTTCGATATTCTTTCTATTATGTTTAATGGAGCGGATGAGGATCTTAAGAAAACTGAGGTTACGCAACCTTCGATCTTTATACATTCAGTAGCGGCTCTTAAAGCGGTGAACGGTCTTGGCGCTGAAATGGTGGCAGGACATTCTTTAGGAGAATTTTCAGCATTGGTTGCCAATGGCGTTTTATCTTTTGACGACGGTTTGAAGCTGGTTTCCGAAAGAGCAAAAGCAATGCAGGCGGCTTGTGATGCCAACCCAAGTTCTATGGCGGCAATTTTAGGATTGGAAGATGCTAAAGTGGAAGAAATTTGTGCTACAATCAGCGGTATTGTGGTTCCTGCAAATTACAACTGTCCCGGGCAATTGGTAATTTCCGGTGAAACAACAGCAGTTGAAGAAGCTTGCGTAAAATTAAAAGAAGCCGGAGCAAAAAGAGCATTATTGCTACCCGTAAATGGAGCTTTCCATTCTCCTTTAATGCAGCCTGCACAAGAGAGATTAGCTTCTGCGATTGAAAAAACAAAATTCAGAAAAGCAACAATTCCTGTGTATCAGAATATCACGACTACAGCGATTACTGATCCTGATGAGATTAAAAATAATCTTATTGCACAATTAACAGGTCCTGTAAAATGGACGCAGTCTGTTCAGAATATGATCAAAGACGGGGCTAATAACTTCATTGAAGTAGGTCCTGGGAAAACCCTTCAGGGATTGATCAAGAAAATCGACGGGTCTGTATCTGTTGCTTCTGCAATCTAAATAAAAAATATGGGCGAGATATTTTCACCGGGAAAGCTGATGCTTACTTCAGAATATTTCGCAATGGATGGAGCTCTTGTCTTAGCGGTACCTACCAAGCTGGGACAAGAGTTTTATTTTGAAGAAAAATACGATGGGAAATCTCTTATTTTCTGGGAGGCCTATCATCAAAACAAATTATGGTTAAAAGCTGTCATCGATTATAAAAACTGGCAGATCATTGAGACCAATATTACTTCAAGTGCTGAATTTATTTTAAAAACCTTAAAAAATGTTCAGTCACTTTCTACAATCAAATTTAAGAACGATTTTACGTATCATTTAAAAACCAACCTTCAGTTTCCTGCAGATTACGGTTTGGGAAGCAGCTCTACATTAATGACTAATCTTGCGGAATGGGCTGAGATCGATCCTTTTCATTTAAATTCAATCAGTTTAGGCGGCAGCGGATACGATATTGCGGTGGCAAAAGAGAAATCTGCAGTGCTGTTTCAAAGCAAACCTGAGATTACATATGAACGGACGAATTTCAATCCTTCTTTTAAAGATGAATTGATTTTTATTCATTTGAATCAGAAGCAGGATAGCCGTGAAGGAATCAATTTTTACAAGTCTAAAACAAAGTCTCAAAAACTGGTTGATGAATTTTCGAATCTTACAAGAAATATTTTAGTATGTAATGAATTGGGGAATTTTTCTGAACTAATGTTAATTCATGAGCAACAAATTTCGAAATTCCTTGAAATTCCTACAGTTAGAGAGCGTTTCTTTGCAGATATCCCTGTTTTTGTGAAAAGTTTGGGAGCCTGGGGTGGAGATTTTGTCATGAGCTCAAAATTTGATGGCTTTGAGGACTATTTTTGGGAGAAAGGTTTTCGCACAATTTTCAATTGGAAAGATTTAATTAGTTTGTAATCAGTTTGTTACAAACTTGTTTTTTTATTTGCCATTCTGACTTATATCATTATATTTAAACCACTTTTAACAATTAATTAATATTAATTTTGTTGAACCCCAATATTGAAATAGAAAATATAAGTAAAATGAAACACGCTAAAATCATCCAGGATTTAGAAAAATTAGGGATTAAAGGAAGTTATGAAGTCATTTATAATCCTTCGTATGAAGAATTGTATCAGGCTGAAGTTTCTCCTGAAAATCAAGGCTTTGAGAAAGCTGAGCTTACCGAATCTGGTGCAGTATCAGTAAAAACAGGAATTTTCACAGGTCGTTCACCTAAAGACAGGTACATAGTTCAGGATGATGTTACAAAAGACACGATTTTTTGGCACGGTAAAGTAAACTTGCCCACATCTCCGGAAATTTTCCAGTCTTGTAAAGATTTAGTGCTGAACCAACTTTCTGATGCTAAAAAAATCTATGTTGTAGATGCATTCTGCGGAACGAATACAGATACAAGATTAAAAGTAAGGTTCATCGTTGAAGTAGCGTGGCAGGCGCATTTCGTTACGAATATGTTCATCCGTCCTTCTCATTATGAGTTGGAAAGCTTTGGAGAACCGGATTTCACAGTAATCAATGGATCTAAAACTACAAACCCGAACTGGGAAGAGCAGGGATTAAACTCTGAAAACTTCGTGATGTTCAACCTTACCGAAAAACTTCAGATCATTGGAGGAACCTGGTACGGTGGAGAAATGAAGAAAGGGATGTTTGCCATGATGAATTATTACCTTCCTTTGAAAGGGATGGCTTCTATGCACTGTTCTGCAAATGTAGGTGAAGAAGGAGATGTTGCTCTTTTCTTCGGTCTTTCAGGAACAGGAAAAACTACTTTGTCTGCAGATCCGAAAAGATATCTGATTGGTGATGATGAGCATGGTTGGGACAACAATGGAGTATTTAATTATGAAGGAGGTTGCTATGCAAAAGTAATTGATCTTTCAGAAGAAAAAGAACCGGATATTTTCAGAGCAATCAAAAGAGATGCACTTCTAGAAAACGTAGTGGTTCACGACGGAATTGCTGATTATACAGATGGATCTATCACAGAAAACACGAGAGTTTCTTATCCGATTTATCATATTAATAAAATTGTTTTGCCTTCAAAAGCAGGACACGCGAGTAAGATCGTTTATCTTTCTGCAGATGCTTTCGGAGTATTGCCTCCTGTTTCTGTTTTGGATGAAGATCAGGCACAGTACCATTTCCTTTGTGGTTATACTTCAAAGTTAGCCGGTACAGAAAGAGGAATTACAGAACCTCAACCTTCATTTTCTCCAGCATTTGGTGAAGCGTTCCTAACATTGCACCCAACAATGTATTCAAAAACATTGATCGGTAAAATGAAAGAACACGGTGCTAAAGCATATCTGGTAAACACAGGTTGGAACGGAACAGGAAAAAGAATTTCTTTGAAAGATACAAGAGCAATTATTGATTCTATCATCGATGGATCTATTGAAAATGCTCCTAAAACAAGAATTCCAATTATGAATCTTGAAGTTCCTACAGAATTACCAAACGTTTCTGAAGGGATTTTAGATCCAAGAAATACGTATAACGAAGTTTCTGAATGGGAAGAAAAAGCGAAAGACTTAGCTTCAAGATATATCAAAAACTTTGAACAATATTGTAACACCGAAGAGGGCAAAAAGCTTATTGCTTCCGGTCCTCAGTTACAGCAACAAGCAATTAACTAAATTAGGAAGCCTCATCATTGATGAGGCTTTTTTATGTTTTAAATGCTTCGGCAGAGTTCAGCAGGACCTCGCTAAAAATAGACTGTTAAATAATTACACAGTTAGTATTAGGACTGTCATGCTGAGCTTGTCGAAGCATTTATCAATTTTTATCTCTATGAAATTACCTCAAACTCAAAATTGCCAATCGATATCCGTCCATTCCAAAACCTGATAAAACAGCATCAGAATTTGCTGCCGTTACCGACTTCTGACGAAATTCTTCTCTCTTGTAAATATTACTGATGTGAACTTCAATTTTCTGCTTCTGAATATTCTTTAAACAATCTGTAATAGCATAAGAATAATGAGTAAACGCTCCCGGATTAATCACCAAAGCATCAAAATCATCTTTTTGAAGACGGTTAATCAATTCACCTTCAATATTTGATTGATAATAAGATATTTCATGCGTAGAAAATTCAGATTGTAATTTTTCTAAATAATCTTCCATCGTTACCGTTCCGTAAATTTCTGGTTCTCGCGTACCTAACAGATTAAGATTAGGACCGTTTACAATTAAAATTTTCATAACATAAAATTAAAAACTTTTTTTGAATTTCCCTTCGTCAGTTCGAGTGTTTTTCGCAGCGAAGCGGAGAAAAATGTATCGAGAACCAGTGAACAGAAACACAAATTCTATTTCCACAGCAAAACTTCTCGATACGATTTTTTTTGTAAAAATCTACTCGGAGTGACGAGGGTTGCGTAATGAATTTTAATCCTAATTCAGTCTTGAATGTAATTTTTATCCATTGTATTATTTTTAATGATATTTCTCATATTTGAAAATTTAACAATTTGTATAAGTGTCTATTTTGGTGGTTTTTAAAATAAATTTAACTTAATTTTCATAAAATTATAATCAAAAATTTTAAAGTCTACTTGTTTTGTAGACTATTTGTTTTTAGATTTGCAACCATATTTCGATCGGCTTATAAAGAAAGATGGAGGGAACTGACCCTATGAAATCTTAACAACCTGCTTTGGGCAAGGTGTTACATTCAGCCTTAAAAAGGAAAGATAAGCAATAATTTAATCCTATTTATTGGTGCTTGTTGTTGTCTTTTTTGTAAAAGGTTTATTTTTAATTAATGTTAAACAAAATTGATTATGATTAATAAAAATTCATTTAATTCTAAGATTTGGATTCCACCTGTCGCGGTATTTTTCTTGGGAATTATCGGAGTACAAGGTCAGGAAATAAAAAAAGATACCCTGAAGGAAAAAGAGATAGACGAAGTAGTTGTTGTGGCGTATGGAAAAGCGAAAAGAAATAGCTATACGGGTTCGGTTTCCACAATTTCCAGTGATAAAATCAACAATAGACCAGTTACCAATATTACAAAAGCGTTGGAAGGTCAGGTTCCCGGACTTCAGGCGGTGAGTGCTTCTGGCCAGCCGGGGTCTGTAGCTTCGGTTCGTATTCGTGGGATTGGCTCAATAAGTGCTTCAAGCGATCCTTTGTATGTGGTAGACGGACTTCCTTTTGATGGAAATATCAACACCATCAGCCCAAATGATATTGAATCGATGAGTGTACTGAAAGATGCTTCTGCAAGTGCGTTGTATGGCTCGAGAGGGGCAAACGGAGTAATCATCATTACGACCAAATCGGGTAAAAAAGGAGAATCAAAGATCAATTTTAATATCAGTCAGGGTTTTTCTTCGAGAGCGGTGAAAGATTATGCTCAGGTAAATACTGATCAGTATTTTGAATTGTATTGGGAGGCAATGAGAAACGGCTATGTTGCGAATAATATTGCTCCACAGCAGGCGGCTCAGATGGCAACAGACGGTTTGGTGAATGCTTTGGGAATCAATCCTTACGGAGCCAGTTTTGCAAAACCTGTAGGAACAGACGGAAAATTGTTGGCAGGTGCAAAAGCTTTGTGGAATGACAATTGGGCAGATGTTCTTCAACGTGTGGCTTCTAGAAATCAGGTTGATTTGGATTTCAGTGGCGGAAACGAAAAGAGTAACTATTATTTCTCTTTAGGTTATTTAGATGATAAAGGAATTGCCATAGAATCTGGTTTCAAAAAATACAGTACAAGATTAAAATTAAATTCTGAAGTTAAAAAATGGCTGAATGTTGGTGCGAATTTAAGCTTTACCAACAGCGTTCAATTGGCTCCGGCTTCTTCGGATTCAAGTTCTGAAAATATTATCAATGTCGGGCGTATTATTCCTTCATTTTATCCTTACTATGAAAGAAATACCGACGGAAGCTATAAACTTGATGCAGGCGGAAATTATATTTATGATTTCGGAAAATACAGACCAACAAGCGCTTTACAAAATCAGAATTTAGCAGCAACTTTACCTTTAGATAAAAACGAAAACAGAGAAGATAACTTTTCAGGAAAGGGGTTTGCTGAGTTTACGTTTTTGCCTGAACTAAAATTTAAGACCAGTTTTTCAGTTGATTTGGTGAATTATAACGGTCATTATTATACCAATTCTCTGTTAGGGCAAGGAACTGAAATTGGCGGTTCGGTCACTAAAACAAATTCCAGAACGCTTTCTTATACCACAAGTAATATTTTAACATATGATAAAAAATTCGGTCAGCATCATGTGAATTTATTGGCAGGGCAGGAGTTTTATCATTATGAATATCAGACGATTTCCGGAAACAGATCTCAGTTTTCACTTCCGTATTATTATGAACCAGACGCTGCAGCTTTATTGGGTGGTTTCACAGGAAACAGCGATCAGTTGGGATTGCTAAGTTTCTTAGGTAAAGCGGAGTACGATTATCAGAATAAATATTTCATTTCAGGATCGGTAAGGTCAGATGCTTCTTCGAGATTTTCTCAAGATAACCGTTGGGGAACGTTTTGGTCTGTCGGTGGTTCGTGGAAAGCGTCGAATGAAGATTTTATTAAAGATTTGAATATATTCAATCAGCTGACACTTCGTGCAAGTTACGGAGGTCAGGGAAATGACAAGCTTAAAACCTATTATGCTTATCAGAGTTTATATCGATTTTACAACAATTTAGGAGAAGCAGGAACCGTTGCAAGCAGTCTTCCGACACCAAATTTGAAATGGGAAACGAATCTTAATTTAAATATCGGACTTGAATTTGCGATTCTGAACAACAGAATTAAAGGTAATGTAGAATATTTCAAGCGTGAAAGTCAGGATTTGCTTTTTGAAATGCCGTTGGCGCCGTCATTAGGATTTACAGGGTTTCAAGCCAATATCGGAACGATGCAGAATACCGGTTTTGAATTTTCATTATTCACAACACCTGTAAAAACCGATGATTTTCAATGGAATGTAGATGTGAATTTAAGTACATTAAACAACAAGATCACAAAACTTCCTCAGTCTTCTATCATCAGCGGGACAAAATTATTAACTGTGGGTGGTTCGGTTTACGATTTCTATCTTCCGACTTGGGCAGGTGTAGATCCAACTAACGGAAAACCTTTGTGGAAGACCATTACAACAGATGCCAACGGACAAACAGTGGAAGGTACCACTTCCGAATATGCTAAAGCGGCAAGAGAAATTCAGGATTCGGCGCTTCCTAAATTAATGGGAGGATTAACAACAAGCTTAAATTATAAAAACTTCGACCTTTCCGCTTTACTGACTTTTAGATTGGGAGGAAAGATTTTGGATACCGATTATACATCCATCATGTCCAACGGAAACTTGGCAGGACGTGCATGGAGCGCCGAAATGGTCAACAGATGGACGCCTGAAAATACAAATACGGATGTTCCTATTTTGAGCACAACAACCAATAACTGGACTTCAACCTCATCGAGATTTTTATATTCTGCAACGTATGCAAGATTGAAAAATGTAAGTATCGGATACACACTTCCATCGAATTATTTTGAAAAATTGGGCTTGAAAAACTTCAGAGTGTATGTTCAGGGGGAAAATTTACTCACGTTTTACAAACATAAAGGAATGGATCCTGAGCAATCATTGGATGGAACAACGTATTACAGATATCCGGCGATGAGAACCATCACTTTCGGACTTCAGGCAACTCTTTAATCTTAAAATTAAAACAATGAAAAAAATAAAATATCTATCTTTTGCCATTATCGCGATCTTATCACTGGCAAGCTGTGAAAGCGAACTGGAAACGGCGCCGACCAATCAGGCCAATGAAGCAGAAGTTTTTAAAACGGCTGATAATGCAGAAACGGTAATCAATGGAACTTGGGCGAAATTTAATGATGATGGAACAACATATTCCAACATCGGATATTCAACCGTACTGAGAACGAGCGATGCGATGGGAAGTGATGTGGCGGTTTTAACCAATAAATACGGATTCCCCACAGCGTATACATTTTCAGATTTAAGCAATAATACAGGAAGTCGTGCCCTTTTCATCTGGAGTTTGCTGTACTCTACCATCAACAACATGAATAATGTGATTACAAGAATTGATGCGGCAGAGGGAAGTCAGGAAAAGAAAGATCAGGTGAAAGGTCAGGCAAAAACACTTCGAGCTTTTTGTTATCTGAATTTGGCGAGTTTTTATCAGTTCAGTTATTTAAAAGATAAAACGGCATTAACGGCTCCGATTTATACAGAACCTACAACCACTGAATCTAAGCCGAATAAAAGAGCAACGTTAGAAGAAATTTATACGCTGATTAAAAGTGATCTAACAGATGCTGATCAATTGCTTCAAAATTACACGAGAAACAATAAAGATAAAATCGACAGATCGGTGGTGAACGGATTGCTGGCAAGAACCTATCTGAATACAGGTGATTGGGCAAAAGCTGCTGCTGCCGCAAAAGTAGCAAGAAACGGGTATGCTTTAATGACTGCTGAAAAATATAAAGAAGGTTTCAACGACATCAGCAACGGAGAGTGGATTTGGGGTCACGGGCAAACGCAAGAGCAGTCTAGCGAGAGTTATGCCTTCCATTTTTTGGATGTTTCGTCTTCGGGAAGTTATTATTACAGCTTCATGGCAGATCCTTATTTTAAAGATTTATTTGATACCAATGATATTCGCTATTCTTTGTTTTCTTGGGACGGACTTCCGGGTAGGGAAGGGCTCTTGAGATATGCTAAATTTAAATTTAAAGCGAATTTAATTGCCGATATCGTCTATATGAGAGCGGCCGAAATGTACTTAATTGAAGCCGAAGCCGAAGCCAGAAACGGAAATGTAACCAATGCGGTAACTGTTTTAAACCAATTGAAATCGGCGAGAAATGCTAATCAATATTCAGGTTCTTTAGCACAAAATGATGTGATTAAAGAGGTTTTAATTGAAAGAAGAAAAGAATTGTTCGGCGAAGGATTTTCTTTATCCGACATCATCAGAACGCAGGGAACGGTCGTGAGAAAACCTTTTACCAATGCAGACGGTTCTTCGATTCAGGTACAAATCACCACTCCCGACGGAACAGTGAAAAATGTTGCCGGAAGAGGGCACACGATATATGCTTTTCCTGATCAGTCTTCTTTTGCTCCGAATAGCAGGTATTATTTGTTTACGATTCCGCAGAAGGAAGTGGAGAATAATCCGAATTTATAGTATTAGTTTTTTAAATTCTTAAAATGGCTGCCCTAATTTGAGGACAGCCTTTTTTATGATTAATGATGTATACAAATGAAAGTATTCACTTAAAGATTGAATACCTATAAGTAACCCTCAAACATATTTTTGCCTTGGTGGTAAATTTTGTATTGTGTTTTTAGAGCATCCCAAATTTGAATGTAAATAGTTCCATCATCATTTTTACCCACATTTAGATAGATGTTTTCTTCCTCTTCGTTGGTCTCAACTTTTATTTCATCATTAGGTTCAATAAATGCTTCTAAAGCTTCAGGCTCTTTTATTATAGAGATTTTTCGTCGCTGCAGTTCTGGATTGTTATTTTCATTTTCATTGTTTGAATAATCTTAGCGATTTTAAATAAAATATAAATTTAAAGAGATTATTTTGTTCTGATAAAAAAGGCTATCCAAAATTTTCGGAAAGTCTTTATGTGTAATATTATTCCTCTTTTAAAAGAGGTCTAACGAATTCTATAAATCTTTTTTCTATCGCGCCATACTTTTTAAAATTAATTTTTGCCTCTCTTAAGCTTACATTATTTGCTCCACTATCATAATCAATATCATGAAGTTGTACTCCATCATCTTCCCAATAACATACCGGACATATTTGAAACGTATTATCAGCCTTGTATTCAAGAGTATGATATCCGCAACATGGGCACGAGAATTTACTATATTTTTTAGTTTCCATATGATTATAATCGCTTATAAATAATAACTTATTTAGGATGTAAGAATGATTTAAAAATAAATTTTAGCATATCATAGAGTAGTAAAAAGGTTGCCTTTTATTATTTAATATAGTGATCCTTATATTTTCTAAAGAACTTATTTATATTGACGTTTATTTTACAGAAATTAATTTTAGGAGTTATAATTTCTATATTTTCAGACATTAATGAATCTTTTACATATTGAGGAATGTATTCTGCAGAAAATGTTGTAGATGCAGATAAAAAGTAAGACTTTGTAGAATCTAATTTATATTCCATTGTGTTACTATTAGTAATTATTGGTAAGTCAATATCTTTTGTACATTTAGATGGAATTAATATGTATTTATTTTTATAATGTAAATATAATATCGCTTCTCTAAAAGATAAGGAATATTTTTTCATTGTTTTATTTATTAAACTTTTACTGTAGTCAAATTGATAATCTAGAGAATCTTCTCCTGAGTATATACTTGTTACTTCTCCAATATTTTCTTTACCATCATTATCTATTATTTTAAAATTAGTCTCAAATAATCCGCTATAAAGCAATAATGTTTTTTTACTATTGTTTTTAATTCTTACTGTGAGATGTTTATCTTCAATATTTTTAGTAATTACATTCATATTGTAAATTTGTGAATTTAAATTATTTATGATTAAAAATAAAGTTAGTGCTATCTTTTTCATATTATTCTAGGGTCTTAAAAATGATGAAAATAGTGATTGAATATATTATATTGATGGATAATATCTGCTACTGAATGCAGCGGAAAATTTCATATTTACTCCTGATATTCCATCTGTCATACTGTGAGCATAAAATTCAGTTATTCTGGTAGCTTCTGCTACTCCGTATTTTGCTTTCCAAGCTTGATACATTCCTGTAACTGTATGTATAGAATGTATTCCTTCATGATACCAAGTTGCAGCAAAGCCTAATGCTGTTCTCATTCGATGTGGAGAAATTAAAACGATGCCATCTCCCATAGATGTTCCTCCGTTTACAGGATCACCAGTTCCTCCGTTGCTTAATAACTTGTTATCCTTAAGTACGTAATCTGTTCCCGTATTATTGTTAAAGTCGGTTAAGTTTTGTTCATTTGCTATAGCAAAATTTTTTGCACTTACATTATAAATCTCTGGAAAAATTTGTGATAGATCATTTAAAAAATTTTCCTTTACTGAAGCATCTGCTACACTAGTATTATTATAATATTTATTAATTCTTGTTCGTATTTTATTAGTAATATCAATTCTATGCGCCAAGAAATTAAAAGCAGTAACAACCAATCCTTGGCCTGCACCCATCCAAAAGTTTCCACCTCCAAGTACAGAATCCACACCACCACTAACAGCTCCGTTAAATAATGCAAATGTATCACTTCTTAATATATTGTTAGCTCCTAAGTTATCTGTTGCCATACCCAGCAAATCACCAGAAGCACTGGCAAATGCACCACTTAGTGCTCCCCCCAAAAAGTTTCCTCCTTGTACTGTGGCAAGGAAACCTTGTGTAAGCGCGTGAGCTCCTATTTTTTTACTTAAATCCCTAGATGTTTAAGGAAATGTACTAATTATCAAATGCAGCATCAGCTTATTTTTTTAAATAAAGCAAATTTTAAAGTGGGTAGAGATGGGTAGAATTTGTGTTTCTGCTGCGAAATTATAAAAAAATAATTTCCCGAACAAGAGATTTTTTATATTACGATTACATATTCATATCATGTTAACTTAACCGTTAAAAACTCTTAACTTTACTCAACCAAAATTCCTTGCAACATGAAAGCAGACATCGAAAATAAGCTGATCGACAAAAACACAAAACCCACAAGCATGAGGATTTTGGTGTATGATTTTCTAAGTTCTCAGAAAGCCGCGCTATCTTTGTCTGAAATTGAAAATCATTTTGAAAATGCAGATCGAACTACGATTTACCGAACGTTGAAAACTTTCGAAGAAAAAGGAATTGTTCACGGAATTCAGGAAAATACCACGACGAAATACAAACTTTGTCACGATGGTTGTGATGAAAGTACCCACAAAGACTGGCATCTTCATTTCTACTGTAAAATCTGCAAGCAGACTACTTGCAAAGAAGATATTTCGGTTCCTGAAAATATTCAGACCAATTTCAGAATTGATGAAATCAGGCTTTTTGCAAAAGGAATTTGTGAAAACTGTCTCGAAAGTTTGCAATAGTATTGCATTGGGTTTCGCCATAACTTTGAGTAAAATATTTAAGTTATGGAAGAATGTTGCAGTACAAAACCTAAAAAACAACACAGCCACAACCACGAAGGTCACGATCATGATCACGGGCATTCGCATGATGTAGGAGATAAATCTACATTTCAGATGTTCCTTCCTGCGATGGGTTCTTTTGCTTTGTTATTAATTGGAATCGCTTTAGACAATTATATAAAACCCGATTGGTTTACCGGCTGGATTCGTCTGGTTTGGTATCTAATCGCTTATGTTCCCGTTGGCTTGCCTGTTTTAAAAGAGGCTTTTGAAAGCATTAAAAATGGGGATGTTTTTTCTGAATTTTTTCTGATGGGTATAGCAACTGTTGGAGCTTTTGCTATTGGCGAATATCCGGAAGGTGTTGCGGTGATGCTTTTCTATTCTGTAGGTGAAGTTTTTCAGGCGATGGCGGTTACCAGAGCAAAAACCAATATCAAATCTTTACTCGATCAGCGTCCTGATGAGGTTACCATTATAAAAGATGGAAAACCACAGACAGTTAAGGCTGAAAAAGTTAATATCGGAGAAATTATTCAGTTAAAATCAGGAGAAAAACTAGGATTGGATGGCGAATTATTATCTGAAAATGCTTCATTCAACACCGCAGCATTAACCGGAGAAAGTAAACCCGATACGAAGATAAAAGAAGAAATTGTTCTTGCGGGAATGATCAATCTGAATACTGTAAGCTTGGTAAAAGTTACCACCGCTTACAAAGACAGCAAACTGAGTAAAATTTTAGAGCTCGTTCAGAATGCCACTGCCCAAAAAGCACCCACCGAACTTTTTATCAGAAAGTTTGCTAAAATATACACGCCAATTGTTGTTTTTTTAGCGATCGGAATTACATTGCTGCCTTACTTTTTTGTTTCTGATTATCAATTCAGAGATTGGCTGTACAGAGCGTTGGTATTTTTGGTGATTTCATGTCCTTGTGCTTTGGTGATCTCCATTCCATTAGGTTATTTCGGAGGAATTGGAGCAGGAAGCCGAAACGGAATCTTATTTAAAGGAAGTAACTTTCTCGACGTTCTAGCCGATATTCAAAATGTCGTAATGGATAAAACCGGAACCCTGACGGAAGGCGTTTTTAAAGTTCAGGAAGTAAATTTTAGCAATGAATTTGATAAAGATGAAATTTTAAAATTCGTCAATGCGCTTGAAAGTAAAAGTTCGCATCCCGTGGCCACCGCCATTCATGATTTTGTGGGCGAAATTGATCATTCTTTGCAATTTGAAAATGTTGAGGAAATTGCTGGTCATGGTTTAAAAGCAACGATTAATGGGAAACAGTTATTAGTAGGAAATTTCAAGTTGATGGATAGGTTCAACATCAATTATGACATTAATACTGAAAATATGGTCTATACCTTAATTGCTGTCGCTTACGATCAAAAATTTGTGGGCTATTTAACGATTGCAGATTCCATTAAACCAGATGCCGAATTAACGATAAAAAAATTAAAAGCATTGCATGTAAATACCACAATGTTGAGCGGTGACAAATCTTCTGTTGTAAATTATGTTGCAGAAAAATTAGGAATTCAAAATGCTTTTGGCGATCTGCTTCCGGAAGATAAAGTGAACAAAGTAAAAGAGCTGAAAGCAAAAAATCAAACCGTAGCTTTTGTGGGCGATGGAGTGAATGATGCTCCAGTTGTCGCTTTAAGCGATGTCGGCATTGCAATGGGCGGATTGGGAAGTGATGCCACGATTGAAACAGCAGACGTTGTAATTCAGGATGATCAGCCGAGTAAAATTCCAATGGCAATCAATATCGGAAAGCAGACAAAAAAAATCGTGTGGCAAAATATTATCCTTGCATTCGGAATAAAAGCTGTCGTTTTAGCGCTCGGTGCCGGAGGTTTGGCAACTATGTGGGAAGCTGTTTTTGCAGATGTTGGCGTGGCTTTATTAGCGATCTTAAATGCAGTTAGAATTCAGAGAATGAAGTTTTAAATATTTTCTCTCGCAGATCAAGTAAATTCGACAGATTTTTAAACTAAAAATCTTTGCCATCTCCAAAATCTACGAAAAAAAATAAACATCTGTGTAAATCTGTGGGAAATAAAAAATGGACAAGAACAAGATTCTCTCGCCAATCAAGCAAATTCAGCAGATCATTAAACTAAAAATCTGCGCTATCTGCAAAATCTGCGAGAGAAAAACTTAAACTTCTTTCAACTATTAACCGAAATCCATCCACTAGAAATGACTTTCATCATAAATTAACATGAAAAACAAATTTCAGTAGTATATTTGTACTACAGAATTCATTGTTGAAGTTTTTCATTTCCATATTTGTCATTTTTACGATCGCGCTACGTCCCGTATTGCCATTGATTAATTATGCGGTTAATTACGACTATATCGTAAAAAATCTTTGCGAAAACAGAAATATCCCTCAGTCTACCTGTAAAGGGAAATGCTTCGTAAAAAAAGAATTGGCAAAAACTGAAAAGCAATCCAACAATACCCAAAATGTAAAAATTGCAGGTCTGGACGTTTTTTTGTCAAATGAAATTCTTTCTTTTTTAACTAAAATTCAAACGAAAGTTCCGGAAAAAAATCCCAACTCGTTTGATGATAATTTCCATTCTTTCGAATATTTCAACCGAATATTCCATCCTCCTTTAGCCTAAAATTTATTTAAACTAATTTTATAGTTTAATATTGAAGTAAACTTAGCTATCTTTTGTTGAGTGTTAACGCCGTTGCGAACATAATAAGATGAAGTTTATGAAAAAGCTTTGCAAGCCTTGCGTTTAAAAACAAGATCAATATTAAGTTTAGTTTAAAATATCAATCCATTTTATTCAAAATCATCATTAATTTCAATTTAATTTAAAATGAAATCAAAACTTATTTTAACTGCATTTTTGTCGGTTTCATTAATGGCGTGTGCTCAGGAAACACCTAAAGTAAAGCATAAAAGTAAAACAACTGCTGCCAAACAGAATGTAAAAACGGTAAAATTTGCCAACGCGGTAGACCCAATTTGCCATATGCCGACAGAGCCCGACATGAAAGATACAGCGGTGTACAAAAATAAAACGTACGGTTTTTGCAGTGCTTACTGTAAAGACGAATTCAAGAAAAATCCTGAAAAGTATGTCAAAAACTAAAAAGCAAAACAATACAAAGCGCAAGTTGATTATTCCGATCGGGGTGATTGCGTTGCTTTTTTTAATTATTGGCGTAGGAATGGGATATTTTAAAAAGAATCTTTATACGATCATGAAAGTTCCTGATTTTGAACTGACGGATCAGAACAATAAAAAGATCACCAATAAAGATATGCTCGGAAAAGTATATCTGGTAGAGTTTTTCTTTAGTAAATGCCCAACGATTTGTCCGGTGATGAACACCAATATGCGGGCAATAGAAGATGAAATCAACGATCCAAATTTCGGAATTATCTCCATCAGCATCGATCCTGAAAATGATACACCGGAGTTGCTTAAAGAACATGCAAAAAAGATTGGAGCAAAATCTCCCAACTGGCATTTTCTAACGGGCGACAGAGCGTATATCGGAAATCTTGCCGATCAGTTTGATATTTATGTAGGCGATAAAGAAGACGAAAGTGAAAACCTCAACCATAGCGGAATGATCGCGTTGGTAGATCAGGACGGGAATTTGCGTTGTCGTTTTAATAAAGAAAATATGCCGATTTTGTATTATTCAGGATTAAATTATTCCGATCCGGAAGGAAAAGTTCCTGCACTTACCGGAAAATATCATCCCGACAGAGAATTGCTGATCGAGGATATTAAGAAATTATTGAAGTAAAGGGCAGGAAGATGGATGCAGGAAGATGGAAGTTATTAACGCATAGTAGTAAACTTTCCGCCTCCAGTTCCCATCTTCCCGCCAAAATATAAACCATAAAAAACAAAAAGTTATGAAGATTTTGAAAATAGCTGCTTTAAGTGCAGTTTTTGCGGCGCAATTTGCATTTGCGCAATTCAAACAAACACCTTTACCGTATGCATATAATGCATTGGAAGGAAATATCGATGCCCAGACGATGGAGATCCATTATTCAAAGCATGCAGCGGCTTATGTTGCTAATTTGAATAAAGCCATTGCCGGAACTCCACAGGAAAAGCAAACCTTATTCGAGATCATGTCGAATGCTTCTAAACTACCTGCTGCAGTAAGAAATAATGCGGGTGGACATTACAATCACGAGCTGTTCTGGACGGTTCTTACGCCGGTAAAAAATACGCAGCCTTCCGCAAAATTAATGAAAGCAATCACCGATGCGTTCGGAAGTATGGATGCTTTTAAAGCAAAAATGGCCAAAGCAGGTGCAGATCGTTTTGGTTCAGGTTGGGCATGGCTTTCGGTAGATAAAAATGGTAAACTATTTGTTTCGTCGACAGCTAATCAGGATAATCCGTTGATGGATGTGGTAGAAGAAAAAGGAACGCCTATTTTCGGGATCGATGTTTGGGAACATGCCTATTATCTGAAATATCAGAACAAAAGAGCAGATTATTTAACAGCAATCTGGAACGTAACCAACTGGAAAGAGATCAGCAGAAGATACGAAGAAGCGATCACTAAAAAATAATTCATGAACTTTATTTGCAGCATATTCCTCACCTTATTTGTGGTATTCAGACCTCTGATGCCATTGGCGGAGTATGCTGTAAATTATACTTATATTTCGGAAGTTTTATGTATCAACAAAAACAAACCCGAGCTTCACTGTAACGGAAAATGTTACCTCGGAAAAGAACTCGCAAAAGCAAATGACAGCGATTCTTCTCCAGTAAGCAAAGCCAAAAATTCAGGTCAGAAATTACTCGATATCTACCTTCTGCCTGCCGTTGCCAATATCAAAAAAACCGAAAAGCCGGACTTTACAAATTTCACTTTTATTTACCATTCGGCGTATTCTTTTCTTTTTCTGAAACACATTTTCAGACCTCCTGTTTTTTAGAATAACATCACAATATTTTTGGGCGATTCCCTTTCCCTGGCTTTTCCAACCGCTCGGGTCGGGCTGTCCGCTCCTATCTTTTTTTAGATTCTTCCTTGCGTCAGAATCCAAAAAAAGGATAGCCGCTTCCATCCCTATCGCGATGGAGGTCATTTCAACCTATTGTAACGTGAATTCACACAGAAGTCAGGTTTAATGATAAAGGAAAGAGAAAATGTCAATCCTTAACTCCATTAAAACGACCTCGGAAAATGAAGCGTTAAGAAAATTAAAAATAAATCCGTTAAAAAATTCCCATTGTTCGAAGCGCGAGACTCATTCAGTTACGAAGACAAACTATTGAATTCGCATATGTTTTGGGAATTTTAGGATGGATTATTAATTTTTAGCATTCAGTTCCTGATCTTGATTTTTTGTTTTAAGACAAAAGAAGATAGCTTTTAAATTAAGTCAACACTGCTGAATTCACCAAATTTTACTTCTAAAAAATAAATTAAAAAATGTACAAATTTTTATCATTACTCTCAGCAGTAATTATTTTATTCACTTTTACTTCATGCCGAAATAACGACGAAGACGAGTCTCAAGATACCACTTCCGGAAAACTACAAATCAAATTTGAAAATGGCTTTAATAATCTCGGAGATATTGTGCTGAATCAAACCACTCAGACCTCATCACAAGGTCAAAAACATAACTTTTCTGCTTTAAAATATATCATCAGCAATATCAGTTTGGTGGACGAAGCCGGAAATGAATTCAAATACAACGAAAATAATCCCGATAAAGGCGCTTTTATCATCGATCAGGCTGATGCGGTGGCGGGAATCGTCTACATTAATCTCGATGAGGTTCCAAAAAGAAATTACAAAAAAGTTAAATTCGGGTTAGGACTCAGCCAGAATGCTTACTTGTTGGGGCAGGACGGGCAGGCGGAATTCTGGACCAAAGCCAAACAGAAAGGAATGACCTGGTCCTGGGCGGCGGGCTATGTCTTTGTAAAGCTGGAAGGAAAATACGGAACCGCTTCTCCGCAGACAGAATTTATGAATCACACCGGAAATATGGGTAATGTAACCGCCAACAACACGCCCGATCTTTACCGCGAGATTACTTTGGATTTACCAACAACCGCAAGAGTAAGTACGCAAATTACGCCTTCTATCCATATTCTGGCAGATCTGAATCAGTTTTTAAGCGGCGAAAATACATTGAGTTTAAATTCTACAAATGATATGATGATGGGGTCCAGCCAGCATCTAGTAAATGTAACGAATAACCTGACCAAAATGTTTAAAGTAGATCACGTTCATAATGATTAAGTTACTTAAAACAGTTTTGTTTGTTTTCTCTTTTTTGAGTTTTATTTCCTGTACGGATGAGGTAATTGAACCCATTGAGAAAAATGAGCCTTATGCTTTGGAATATCCGTCTTATTTCTCAAAAATGACATTTGATTCTTCAGAAAATCCTCTGACTAAAAATGGAGTAGAGCTCGGACGAAAATTATTCTATGAAGGCAGGCTTTCGCGAAATAATACCATTTCCTGCGGCTTCTGCCATATTCAGGAAAATGCTTTCACCCATCATGGTCACACGGTAAGTCATGGGGTTGATGACAGAATTGGAATCAGAAATGCTCCGCCGATTCAGAATATGGCTTTTTTACAACGGTATATGTGGGATGGGGTCATTCATAACCTGAACGAACAGCCTATCAGTCCGATCACAGATGTGAATGAAATGGACAGCTCGATTCCGGAAATTGTGTCCAAATTAAATGCGGATGCGAAGTATAAAAAATTATTCAAAGCAGCGTATGGCGATGAAAATATTACAGGAGATAGAATTCTAAAGGCGTTATCGAAATTTATGGTTACTCTAATTTCTGCAGATTCTAAATATGATCGGATGAAGCAAGGAAAAGAAAATTTTTCTTCAGAAGAACTACAAGGAATGAATTTATTTCAACAAAAATGTTCATCATGCCACAGCGGAGAATTGTTTACCGATGAAAGTTTTAGAAATACAGGAATGTATTACAATACGCAGTTTAAAGATGCCGGGCGTTATCGCGTAACGCTGGAACAGGTAGATTGGATGAAATTCCGGGTTCCGAGTTTAAGAAATGTTGAATACACAGCGCCTTATATGCATGATGGCAGGTTTTATACTTTGGAAGCCGTGTTGAATTTTTACTCGGATAACGTGGAAGATAATCCCAATTTGGATCCTCGATTAAAACAAAACGGTCACCTCGGAATTGCTATGAATACTCAGGAAAAACAATTAATCATTACTTTCCTGAAAACCTTGTCTGATAAAAATTTCATATCTAATCCAAAATTTGCGGAATAATTTTTTTAAACATGAATAAAATATTTTTAATCATAAGCTTGATTTTATTTAATTTAAATCAGGCTAAACCTAAGAGTGACAGCCTTTATATTCCTGATGAGGTTCACCAAGATTTTTTTGATGATTGTGACGCCTGCGGTTGCGGAGCAGGAAACGGCTCTTCAGGTTTTGAATCTTTACTGAATCCTCAGTTTATTGGAATTAAATATTTTGCCCAACATTATAAAGCCAAAGAAAATCTGTTTGTAAAAGATTTAACTCAAGATCAGTATTTTAATACCATTCAGTTGTGGGCAAGAATTCCGGTAACGCAAAAACTGAGTGTTTATGGAAGTCTACCGTTTCATTTTCACGAGAAACAGACATTGCAGGGAGATATAAATATCAACGGAATCGGAGATTTTAATATTATGGGAATCTATCAACTGCTAAATTCTAAGAATAATATTCATCAGCTGAACGGTGGCGTAGGAATAAAAGTTCCGTTGGGGAAATTTGATGAAAAAGGAATTACGGGGGTAAATCCAAGTTTTCAGCTGGGAACAGGGAGTTGGGATTACCAGATGGTACTGAATTATAAATTCCAGAAAAATAAAATCGCTTTGTTGATGAATACAGATTATACCATTAAAACAGAAAATAAAAAGCATTACAATTTCGGAAATCAATGGAATTATGCTGCAACAGGTTTTTATCAGTTTGTTGAGAATGATAGAATAATTTTCTCAGGAAAAACGGGTTTGCAAGGAGAAGTTTTTGATCAAAATAAACAGTTTAACGAAGCATTACCAAGAACGGCAGGAAGTGCTTTGTATGGAAAGCTGGGTTTTGAGGCTTCTTATAAAAAAATCAGTTTGGGAAGTGAAATCATGCTTCCGGTATATTCCAATTTGGCGGGAGGTGATATTCAAGCGAAATCGCGTTTTAGTGTTTTCCTGAATTTTGGGATTTAAATTAATTTTTTTAACATAAAGATTTATTTAAACTCCTTTTCATTTAAAGGAGTAAAGATGAATAGCAAAGCTGTTTGATGAAGCTGCATAAAACACTTACTTCCTCAAATCAATTTTTAATTGATTCATTCTTTGCTCCTTAAAAATATTAACAACAGCGAATAAAACTTTGCGTTAAAAAATATCATTTCAATAAATTAATTTCAGCGTTTATGTATTTGTAAATCAATTTATTAAATTCAATTTTGATTCTGTGATTTATTTTCTATCTTTGCCGCAATCTGGTGAGCCATAAAAAGCGCTTAAAAGGGAATCCGGTGAAAATCCGGGACAGACCCGCTGCTGTAAGCTCCACACCAAAGTTTTTGATGATAATATCCACTGTTTTTTAATGGGAAGGATTTCAAAAACGGAGTAAGTCAGAAGACCTGCCAGACCATAAACGTTTGACGCTTTCGTGGAATAAAGCTTAGGACATCATTGATCTTGTGTGGTTTACGACTGCGCTTTATCGGTGTATTCTTATATCCATTAGCGTCATCATTATCTAAATGAGCTAATGGTGGCAAAAGTTCTTACATCTCAACTCTATAAGGTTGTTTTCGCAGTTTTTGTGTTAACAGCGCAATTGTTGTTTTCACAATCCAAAAAAGATACGATTAAGGAGAAGACGATTCTTCCGGTCAATATTTACAAAAAGAATTTTAAAGAAATTCTTCCTGCACAAACGCTTTCGGGAGAACAGCTGGAAAGACTCAACAGTCAGTCGGTTGCCGATGCACTGAGGTATTTTTCAGGAGTTCAGATCAAAGATTACGGCGGAGTTGGCGGCTTAAAAACCGTGAATATTCGAAGCATGGGAAGCCAGCATGTTGGGGTTTTCTATGACGGTATTCAATTGGGAAATGCTCAAAATGGAGTGGTTGATCTTGGTAAATTTTCGTTAGATGATATTGAGGAAATTTCTCTTTATAACGGACAAAAAAGTGAAATTTTTCAACCGGCTAAAGATTTTGGTTCGTCGGGTTCTATTTATATGCAGGCTAAAACTCCGACTTTTAGAAATGGTAGAAAAACAAATTTGATTCTAAGGACAAAATCTTCTTCTATCCAGCTTTTTAATCCTTCTTTTCGTTTAGAGCAAAAGATTACCGATAAAATTGCGGCAAGTTTCAGCTCGGAATATTTGCAGACGGATGGTATTTATAAATTCAGAGCCGCAAAAAAAAATAATGACGGTTCTACGGCGTATGATACCATTGCTAAAAGATATGATTCTGATGTGACTTCAAAACGTTTTGAGACCAGCTTAAACGGAAATTTAAACAATGGAAACTGGAGCATAAGAGGATACGGATATTTATCGGATCGTGGGGTTCCGGCAGCTATTATCAGCAATGGTTTTATTCCGCGAGGTTCTAGAATGAGGGATGAAAATTATTTTGTTCAGGGACAGTTTAGAAAGAAAATATTCAGAAATTTTGAAACTCAGTTCAAAACAAAATTTGCTTATGATTACACAAGATTTGCAGATACTTTAAATGTTGGAGATACCGCATTAAGAATCGACAATACTTTTATCCAAAGAGAAGTGTATTTTTCTTCTTCCAATTTATATTCTATTACTCCAAACTGGGATGTGAGTGCAAGTTTCGACTTTCAGTATAATAATCTGGATGCCAATTTAATCGATTTTTCATATCCAACACGTTATACTTCGTTGGTCGCTTTTGCAACAACCTATCAATGGAATCAGTTTAAGGTATTGGGAAGCGTTTTGGGAACTTTTATTAATGAAAATGTACAAAAGAATTACAATGCTCCCGATAAAACAGAGTGGACACCTTCAATTTTTGCGAGTTATCAACCTTTTGACTCCAACGATTTTACGGTAAGAGCTTTCTATAAAAGGATTTTCAGAATGCCGACTTTTAACGATCTCTATTATACAATGATCGGGAATACGCTTTTGAAACCCGAATATACGAATCAGTATGACGTGGGTTTTACCTATCAGAAACTTTTTGATCATCAGAATTTTAAAGGCATTTATTTAAAAGTAGACGGTTATTACAATGTCGTAGAAAATAAAATCGTCGCGATGCCGACTGCTAATTTGTTTCGATGGACGATGACCAATCTTGGAAACGTTGAAATTATCGGAGCCGATGTCAATCTTCAGGTCGAGATCAATGTGGGAAATGTAAGGTTGAAGCCATTGTTGAGCTATACCTATCAAAGTGCAAGAGATTTAACAGATCCGAGCGAGTCTAATTACGGTGATCAGATTCCTTATGTTCCATGGCATGCCGGAACGTTTACGATGATGGCAGATTACAAAGACTGGAGTTTCAATTACAGCGGAATGTATGTAGGGGAGCGCTATGACGGACAATTAAATAATATTCAGTACAATTATATTCAGCCCTGGTATACGCATGACCTTTCTGTGCAAAGGAAATTCCATTGGCTTTCACACGATTTCAAGGTGAGTTTTGAGGTGAATAATATTTTCAACCAAAATTATGAAGTTGTGAAAAACTATCCGATGCCGGGTAGAAATTTTAAACTGATCTTAAGCTTTATGTTATGAAAAAACTCAACTTTTTTTTACTGGCTTTTACTTTACTTTTTCTGCTTTCATGCAGAACAGATGATGTGGTGGTTCCCGAAGAAAGAGAAACACTTACTCAGCCCGAAAATACGGCTATCAAAGGTTTTTATCTTTTAAATGAAGGGAATATGGGGAGTAATAAATCGACCCTCGATTTTTTTGATTATACCACCGGTACCTACCGCAGAAATATTTATGCGGAAACGAATCCAACGGTTGTGAAAGAGCTTGGCGACGTAGGAAATGATATTATGGTGTATGGCGGAAAGCTCTATGCCGTTATCAATGTTTCCAATAAAATTGAAGTGATGGATGCCAAAACGGCAAAACGAATCAAAACGATTCAGTTGCAGAATTGCCGTTACCTGAATTTTAAAGGAAATAAAATCTATGCGAGCAGCTACGCCGGTCCGGTAGCATTGGATCCGAATTCTCCGCCTGGAAGAGTGGTTGAAATTGATACGGCTTCGCTTTCTATTCAGAGAGAAGTAGTCGTTGGATATCAGCCTGAGGAGATGGATATTGTGGGAAATCAGTTATTTGTTGCCAATTCCGGAGGATATAAATTCCCGAATTATGATAAAACCGTGTCGGTGATCGATCTTACCACTTTTACTGAGACTAAGAAAATAAATGTGGCGATTAATCTTCACCGTTTGCAAAAAGACAATTATGGCGATTTGTATGTGAGTTCGAGAGGAGATTATTATAATATTCCTTCGAGTTTGTTTTTACTGGATGCCGCAACTGGAGTCGTAAAAAAAGATTTTCATGTTGCCGTAAGCGGAATGACGATCGTAAATGATAAACTCTATTATTATGGAAACGAATTTAATTATAATACCCATTCTTACACCAAAACTTTCGGAATTATCGATGTTAAAACCGAGCAGGTTATTTCCACAAAAATTATCGATCAGGAATATGTGGATGCCATAAAAGCGCCTTACGGAATTGCCGTAAATCCTATCACCGAAGATATTTATATTACCGATGCCCGAAATTATGTGGTCACAGGATATGTCTATTGTTTTGATAAGAATGGAAAATTCAAATGGAAAACTGAAGGCGGAAATATTCCTGCTCACTTTGCTTTTTTATATAAATAATTAAATCTGAACGATGAAGAACAACAACTTTAAATATATAAAGACCTCACTTTTAGCCATATTATTTGTTGGAATCACCGCCTGTAAAAGTGATGACGACGATTTTACTTTTAATGGTCTTGAAGAATCGTATTCTATTGACCGTTTTAATGTCTTGAGCATTCCTACAAACGTATCGGCAAATGTAACATGGAGTATTAGAGATTCTATTATTTCACAAAATTCAGAACTGGAATTCATCAGCCCGACTGTTGATACCTATCCTTTAACACTGAAAATTGAAAGGAATGGGAATATTCAAACTTATAAATCAAAAATCATTGTGAACCACGAGGTTGGAAACTATAGCAAATATATTTCAAAGGTTTTAGATTTTAAACCTGCAGTTGGTCAGTTTATTAATGAAATTCCGGAGTACGAAAACGGAAGTACTTCAGCAGCGATGATTCAGAAAGCGAATGATTATCTTGTAGGAGGAAATTCTTCCATGGTTACCCTTGGTGGCTACGGCGGCTATGTGGTGTTCGGATTCGATCATACGATTCCGAATATGAACGGCAGAGATTTTAAAGTGCTAGGAAATGCTTTTTTTGCCAACGGATCTACAGACCGCGCAGGATCTTGCGAGCCGGGAATCATCATGGTGGCTTATGATAAGAATAAAAACGGCAAGCCAGACGATAATGAATGGTACGAAATTGCCGGAAGCGAATATTTTAAAAATACAACAACAAAAGACTATACAATAACTTACTTCAAACCCAATAGTAATAAAGTTCCGGTTCCGGGGAATGAGTATTGGCAAACCGATGTGGAGTACATCAAATGGGAGGATAATAAGGAGAATTCTGGATTTAAAACAAAAAATACCTTCCATAGCCAAAGCTATTATCCGTTGTGGCTTTCTGATCAATCTTACGGTTTTTCAGGAACCAAACTTCAGGATAATTTTCATGACCAAAGTGGAACCGGAACATATTGGGTAGGAAAGTCTTACGATTTCGGATATGCAGACAACGCTCCGAATAATGACGAAGCTTCCAATATCGATATTTCCTGGGCGGTAGATCGAAACGGAAAATATGTAAAACTTCCTGGAGTCGATTTTGTGAAAGTGTATACCGGGGTAAATCAGGAAGCAGGATGGCTGGGCGAAGTGTCTACGGAAGTTGCCGGAGCGTATGATTTACATCTCAAATAAATTCAATAATATTTCTAAAATTAAATAAAAATGAAAAAGTTTTATCTTTTTACATTGCTTTTTCTGTTTGCATGCTTTACCAATGCGCAGATAAAAGTACAGGGCGTGCCCCGAAATGACCTTTCGCAGAATTTGCCTGTGCAAAGTCAGAATCTTACCACTACTACTTTGCCTTTTTCAGACATTCAGTATTGGGTAGGCACAGGAACCAACGAAGCAGCTTTGGTGATTCAGTGGAATGACAGTAAAAATCCTGATGCCTTGGTTTGGGGGTTCAGATGGAACGGAACAGCGACAGGTGAAGATATGCTTAAGGCGATTGCAAAAGCAGATCACAGATTTTATACTTTGTTGAGACAGGGAACTCAGTTTGGTACTGCTGTGGGCGGAATTGGTTTTGATTTGAATGGAATTAATTCCAACGCATTGTACAAAAACGGCGACACGATGTATCCGTTGTATCCGTCAGAAGGGATTATCAATACTTCGGAATATGATTTTGATTCTTATACTGCCGCAGATACGAATGACCATTGGAAATCTGGCTGGACAACCGGATATTGGTCGTATTGGGTGAAAGATCCTGCGGATACAGATTTTGGATACTCAGGAGTAGGTGCTTCAACTAGACAATTGCAAAATGGTTCTTGGGATGTTTGGAATTTTAATGTTGATATGAATTCTTTTCCTATTTCTTCTACATTAACTCCGGTTTCGCCTTATGTAAATTCTACTGACTTTACCAATGGCTATTTTATTGTGAATGAAGAATGGTTTGGCCACACCAACGGTTCTGTAAATTTTGTTAATCCAAATGGAACCGTTAATTACAGAATTTATAGCAATGTGAATAATAATGAAGCTTTTGGGGCAACTACGCAATTCGGAACAATTTACGGAGACAAATTCTATTTTGTTTCTAAGCAAGCTGCTGATGGTGGTGACACACAATATACACCAGGTGGAAGATTAGTGGTTGCCAATGCACAAACCATGCAGAAAATTGCCAGCTTTAATACGATTGGTGGGGGAGACGGAAGATCTTTCTTAGGCGTTAACGAACACAAAGGATACATTGGAGCTTCTAACGGAATCTATACTTTTGATATCGATAATATGCAGGTAGGTTCTCTCATTCCTACAACAGGTGGTGGAAGTGCTTATGCAGGACAAATCGGGAATATGATCAGAACTTCTCAATATGTTTTTGCCGTAAAACAGGCTGCCGGAATTTTTATTATTGATCCTAATACAGATACAGTCATTCAGACAATTTCGGGATCTTTCAATTCTATTGTTCAGGCTAAAGACGGAAGTATTTGGGCAATTCAGGATCAAAAGTTGGTCAATATTCATCCGACAACTTTTGCTACGACAATTTATAATATTCCAACCACAAAATATTTTGCTTCTTGGGGCGCTTGGCATGCAGGAAGCTTTACCGCAAGTAAGCAGAATAATGCATTATACTGGATCAATTCTATCAATAGTTTTTCTTCAGGAACACAGATTGTGAAGTTTGATGTAACTACCAAAACATTCAATGAAAATTTTGCAACGATTCCGGGGCAAACAGGATCATTCCCACAAATTCCTTACGGAGCAGCACTGCGTGTGAATCCTACAACAGATGAATTGATTCTTAACACTACAGAATACGGTTACGGAGCTCATTACCAAAATAACTGGGTTCATACTTATAATAACAGCGGAACTTTAACCAATACTTTAAAATTAAACGATTATTACTGGTTTCCGGCTGTCGTTGTTTTCCCGGATAATACAAATCCTGTGGTGGCGGCTACTTTCCCGATTCAGATTAATGTAAATAGTGCAACATCAATCGATTTAAAAACAATCGTTACGGATGATGATAATGCCTCTGCTTCTATTGTAAAAGCAGTGAAATCAAACAGCAATGCAAATGTAGTTTCTGCGGTAATTAATTTGAATGACGAATTGGTTTTAACACCACAAGGAAACGGAACTGCTGAGGTGGTAATAAGTTTCAACTCAAACGGTAAAGTGGTAGAAAAAACGCTGACAGTGAATGCGACAAGCGGAGTTTTATCAACTGTTGAGGTAAAGAAAACCGAATTAAGCATTTATCCAAATCCTGCGACTGATATTTTAAATATCAAGACACAGGATAAGGTGGTAAATATTTCTATTTTTGATGCATCCGGAAGATTAGTGAATGCTAAATTCGAAAACGGACAAGTAAATGTAAGTACTCTTGCAAAAGGCATTTACATCGTGAAGATCGTTACGGACAAAGCAGTTTATCAACAAAAATTGATGAAGAACTAATTTTTCACAAGCATATTCAAGTTTGTTTTTTAGCCTCCACCTCTTGCCTTTGGTGGAGGCTTATTTTTTTCTTCCTTTGATGTTTGGTAAAAAGGCTGTGATGATTCCCATTAACGGTAAAAAAGCACATATTTTAAAGACATATTCAATGCTTGTATCATCGGCAACTGCTCCCAATACGGCAGAACCGATTCCTCCCATTCCAAACATAAATCCAAAAAATAATCCGGCTACCAATCCTATTTTGTTAGGCATTAAATCCGTTGCGTATACCAATATCGCTGAAAATGCCGAAGCAATAATTAATCCGATGATAACGGCAAAAACAATCGTCCAGAACAACGGAAGATAAGGCAAGCAAAGGGTAAACGGTGCCGCTCCTAAGATGGAGATCCAGATAATTTTTTTTCTTCCGTATTTGTCTCCTAATTTTCCGCCTAAAATTGTTCCGACAGCAACAGCAGCTAAGAACATGAATAAATATAATTGAGAATCTTTCACCGAGATATGGAATTTATCCATCAAGAAAAAGGTAAAATAATTCGTCATGGAAGCCAGGTAAATGTACTTTGAAAATACCAGTGCCAATAAAATCGTCACTGAGAAAAGTACCTTCTTTTTAGATAATTGTATTTCAATAATATCGCTCGGATGTTTTGCTGATTTTTTTAATGATAATCTTTCCGCATACCAGTTTCCGATTCTCCACAATACGATAATTCCGATAAATGCTGCGATCGCAAATAAGCCAACATAGCCTTGTCCTAAAGGAAGAACAATTAAAGCAACCAATAAAGGTCCTATCGCACTTCCTGAGTTTCCACCTACCTGAAAGATCGATTGTGCCAATCCTTTTTGTCCGCCCGATGCCAATTGTGCTACTCGTGATGCTTCAGGATGAAAAACGGACGAGCCCATTCCGATTAAAGCCACTGAAATTAAGATCACATAATATTGATGAGCTACTGCCAACAATAATAATCCCGCCATTGATAATCCCATGCCAATCGCTAATGATCTCGGATTTGGTTTTTTATCGGTATAAATTCCGACAAATGGTTGTAAAATGGATGCTGTTAATTGAAATACCAGTGTAATAATCCCAATTTGAGCAAATGATAAACTGAATTCTCCCTTCAAAATAGGGTAGAGGGATGGGATGGTAGATTGGATCAGGTCATTCAGGAAATGTGAAAAACTGATCATAAATAAAATAGAGTAGACAATTTTTGTAGTGTCAATTGTCGGAGCCTTTACATTTTCCATAAGAATAGGATTTTTATATTCATCATATCATCTGATGAATTGGATTAAATTTTTTTATTTTAATAAATTCTGTCTACAATTTGCTGCGCAATAAATTCAGCTTTTTCAGAATCTTTATTTTCAATCGCCAAATAAAGATCAGTATGGATTTTCTGAGAAATTTTAAATGGTTCTGTATCGTTATTATGGCGATGCTCAAAAGAACTCCGAATATGCTTGCTTGCAATGATGAAGATTTCTTTCAAAAGACTATTTCCACAAGCTTTGGCAATAGACACATGAAAGTTAACATCGGCTTCGTAACATTCTAGTGCTTTTCTTTCATCGGCAAGTTTATTTCTAAGATCTAAAAACATTTTAATAGTTTTTAAATCTTCCTCTGTACGATGAGTTGCTGCTTTTCCTGCAATTTTCGCATCTAGGATTGATCTTACTTCCAATACATCTTCAAGCTTCGCTTTATCTATTTGCGCTTCCAGAGATTCTTGCGCATTTTTAGAAACAATAAAGGTTCCGACGCCTTGCTGAACGCTGAGAATTCCTTTTATCAGTAAAATTTTTATTGCCTCACGAATGCTGGAACGCCCAACTCCGTAGATTTTCATCAGCTCAGGCTCAATCGGAAGTTTTTCTCCAATAAGATATTCCTCATTGAGAATTCCTTCCAACAATCTTTCGGCTACTTCTTCGGCTAAGGTCTTTCTTTGAATCTGCATTATTTTAAACATCATATCATCTGATGAATTGCAAAGGTATAGTTTTTAATTCGAAGTTCAAAGTTTAATGCTTAAAGTTCTTGTTTATCCAAACCTAACAGGTTTAAAACCTGTTAGGTTTAATATCAAAGTGGTAATTGAGTGTTCCCTGTTTATTAATTTAGTTTAAAACAGTTGTTTTCATTTGCTGAGTGAAATGGGCTCAATCTAAAACTTAGGGAGAAAGTAAATAAACTTTTTATTGTCTTTTATAAGTGAAACGGCTTAGTGAAACTTAAAACATTGGGTAATCAAAAAAAACTTTGTGGGTTTTGTGTTCAAAGTTTAAGGTATTGAACTTTTATAGTTAAGCGAGTTAAGAATTGCTTTAGAATAGTATGCTTAGATACCTATGAGGATGACAAATTTTATATTAATGTCCTCCATTTTCACGAGATAGAAACAAAAAAGAGACTTCAAATGAAATCTCTTTTAGTAGCCCGTAGGGGAAGCGCTTTTACAAAATTTGAGCATAAATTTTCAGAGAATACTTATAAAAATCAAAGATTCCTTGATTCTGATTTCCTTTGTTTGACCTCCTCCTCATACTTGTATTCGGAAGATTTTCGTAAATATTTATAATGTTTGTTAAAATCTGTTAAAAATCCGACTCTTTTTTTGAACATCTGTTATAAAGCTGATATATAAAAATTTATAAGTATGACTATTAAAGTACATGAAATAGACCTGAAAGTTAATTGGATCGGAATTCAATTGGACATTCACAAGAATGGGACACGAAAAAAGAAAATGCTGGATATTAGATACTACAAATATCCAAAAACTCCTCTTGAAAGGGAAATCAATAAGGAAAGGAAAGAAATAGTCAAAAAAATTGTAGCAAATATCGAACTAAGGGGAATTGATGATTTGTATGAGAAAGGCTATCAAACAGAAAAAGATTTCTTTGAATACTGTGATGAATTTATTGAAAGAAAAGCTCAACATAGTGAGATGCGTACATTTAAGTCAATGATTGCAAAGCTCAAAACTTTCTGGAAAAAGAAAAAACTGCCTTGTTCTGAAATTGACGAAGAATTTTTAATTTCTTTCAAAGATTATTTGGATGCAACATTGAACGGTAGTACTCCGTTCAACTATTTCAAAAAGTTGAAAAGAATTATCAAGGAGGCTACAATTTCCAAGTATTTCAAAACAAATCCTGCTTTAAATATCAAAAACTCAAAAGGAATTTCAGCTGAAAAAGATATTCTCACATCGGAGGAAGCATTTTTATTGTCTATTACAGAGTGTTCCAACTCAAATGTTAAAAGAGCCTTTCTTTTCAGTTGCTTGACAGGCCTACGTTATTGTGATGTCAAGATACTCAAATGGAGCAATATCAATAATGAAAACATTCTTTCAATCGTTCAGGTCAAAACAAAGGAAAAGATGGTCATGCCTCTTCACGACAATGCTATTAAGCTCTTGGGAGAAAGAGAGCAGGGGAAATCTCTTGTTTTTGATTTGCCTTCCCATACAGGTTGTCTGGGTATTTTGAAGAAATGGGTTGAAAAAGCTGAAATTGATAAACACATCACTTGGCATTGTGCCAGACACACTTTTGCTACGTCTTTGATTTTTGCAGATGTTGGAATCAATATGGTTTCATCGCTTTTAGGTCATAAGGATTTGAGACAAACTCAAATTTATGTCAGAACCGCTGAACTTTCAAAAACCAAAGCTATAAATAAACTACCAAACATATTACCAGACTAATTATGAAAAAAGAAACTTTTGTAGAAATGATTATAGAGATAAGAGAATTACTCAGAAATCAAAAAAAGACTATGACTATTGATGATGTTTGTTACTATACAGGTTATCAAAAATCATATATATATAAATTAACAAGCAAAAAAAAAAATTCCGTACTGTAAAAAAGGAAAAAGTCTTTTCTTTGAGAAATCTAGAATTGATGAATGGCTTACAGAAGACAAAGTCAAAACACTTGAGGAAATAAAAGCTGAAGCAAATAATCAAAAACCAAAGAAAATTTAGTAAAAATGGAGAAAATCATTTCTTTTTTTAGAAACTGAAAATTACCATTATCAAAAGTATCGGCAAAATTGTCTGATTTCAAATAAAAAGCGTATTAATATTCCGAAAAAGGAAAGAAGAAGAGTATTAATACAGGTCAATTTTGCTTTTTGACTTTGTTCACCTCAAAAAATAAATAAATTATGTTTGATACTAATGCTCTAACATTATATCGAAAAGACGCTGAAACCCCTTGGAATACTGATGAAATTAAAAAGAACTTGATGCCTGCTGATAAATATGTCAGGGGAAATTTTAAGCCAACAGGAATGATTAGAAATATGGCAGTATTTATCAATGATGAAATGATTAAAATTGATGGAAGCATTCCCAAATATTTTAATAATAACAATATTGAAAACTTTGATTTCAGGTCTTTTCCAATTGCTATTATGTTATTGAGTGATGAACTAGGTGTTGATCTAAGAAATGCTCGGGTAAGAAGACTTGATATTGCTGCAAATTTTGAATTGGAAAACGAAGTTTCAGATTACTTTCTTGGACTATATTATTTGAAATATTTTCAGCGGGATACGTCAAAAAGAACTACTCTGAGATTTTATTCAAATAGTGGAAGAAGAAACTTAGTTTTTTATGATAAGATAAAAGAGTTTGCGACAAAAAATAAAAAACTTATTCAGGAGGATCCTTCATTTATTGATACTTTCCATAATTTGGTTAGGTATGAATTTATGATGCAATCAAATCCTTCAAAAATCTTGAAAATTTCAGACTTAAGGGTTAAAGATTTATTTGAAGCAGAAAACTGCAAAAAAGCTCTTAAATTGTGGTTTATGTATAATAAAATTCATAAAAAGTCATTGTTAGAATATCCTGATTTAAAAGGCTTAAAAGGCTTTGAAGTTTTTATGAAGAGATATCTCATTTATGAGTTTGGTAGGGATAAGATTGAATTTTTATTAAAGAAAGGAATTGACAAGGGTTTATTGTCCTCAAGCGATAAGTCAAAAAAACTTAAGCAATTTGATAATGCGTTGAACTCTGATTTTGGATTCAAATTTGATAAAAATACAATCGAATTCACTCATAAAGTTCGAATACAATATGTTGAGGGTTTGAAACAAATTTTCAGAATGAAATAAATATCAAAAAATAGTCAAGTAGGTCGTTGTTAACCTACTTTGTGCTTTTTAGAAGAAGACAAGGAGAATCATAGAAAAAATGTCAAATCCTTGAAAATCTTTTTATTGAAGCGAAACAGAGAAAGAAATTAGAAAAATTTCTATCTTTGCAATTCAAATTTTATCGGAAAATAAAAGTGTAAAACTTTTGCTTTTGTCTTGAGAATCTGCAAAATTCGGAGAGATTGTATAACAAACTCTTAAATGTTACAAAATGCAAACAGTTTGAGTACGCTTGTCCCCATAGGGCAAGTGGCTTATCCTGTTTTTATGTAACATAGGCTTTGCAGAGCCTTCAAGACTAAAAGCAAGTGATAACCACTTGCTTTTCTTTTTTTTTCCAGAAAAGCTGTTTTACGATAGACTTCATCACATCATTGAAGATTAAAACAGTAACAATATGAAAAACAATTATGGTTTTTTCTTTCTTTTATTGAGTTTGACGGTCTTTTGTCAAGGTGTAAAGGGACAAGAAACAGAAAAGCTAGAACAATGGATTTTTCCAGCCAAAAACAATTTTCTAAGACTGAAATCCAAAACAAATTCAGAGGATTTTTTCAGGATTAATTATTTCAAAATTTCAAATGATCTCGTAGGAACATCCCTTGAAATCGGAATCATGAACTCAGAACCAAGTGCCAAGCTTTTTGAGATCGGGAATGATGAAATTTCATTGATTAGGACAAAAGACGGAGCTTTTGGGGATATGGGTGGAGAAGAACATGATTTGGGGAGAAATAACATTTATTTCAAGCTCCCTACCCCAATAGGAGCAATCAAATGGAGCTATGCAGATGATAGCGGAACAATTTATTATGGTATGTGTTATTGGAAAGAAAATAACAACAAAGAAAAGTTTCTTGTCATTGAACGACAAATGTCAGGAAGGCAGCAATTCCCTGAAAAAACAGTTGAATACTATTCTAAGGATAGGGGATTGATAAAACAGGAAAAAATCAACATTAAAACTGGCAAAATTTCAGAATCCTATGCTGTTGAAGAATCAGGATTTGATTCTCAGACGAATATTCAGGATTTTCCTTTGTTTGATTCTTTAGAACCAGTCGAAAAAGACAAGTCATCCCAGACAAAAGAACAATCAAACACCACTAATCAACATCAAAACAACATATCATATCCAGACGGAACAATCCCGAAAGAATATGTAGTACAAGTGTTTTTAGACAAAGGTCTTCCTTACACTGTCAAAGATACACTCATCATCAAAAACAAGCGAGGAGTGGCAGGAATAACCAGCACCAAAGTATTTCAAAGGAGAGCAAGGGGTTTATTATGACGGAAATACAATACTTCATGGTGATTGGATGATTGATGCAAAAATAGTAAGTGTTTCTTATTTCAAACAGGCCTTCTCATTTGTTCAGCAGTTGTATTATTCAGACGGAGAGGGTAATTTGAGAAAAGTTACCAATCCAAAATTCTACGTTGATATTGATTACAAACTCAATGATACATCAACCTCAAAAGATTTTGTTATGAAAGAACCACTTGATAAATCCTCAGACTTGTACAAAGAGCTAAGTCCGAAAATGCAGAAACAAGGAATTTATTTGGTAGTCAAAAAAACCAATGAGGAAAATGTGAAATCACAGAAAATTGTACGAATAAAATTTGAGGAAGAATGAAAAAGACTGCTGCAATATCAACAATTATTTTCTTCTTGTTTTCCTGCTCCAAAAGAACAACAATTCAACAGGTAGATTATGATTTAAAGGGAATGCTTGAAAACAAAGTAGAGGTTCAGAATCTTGATATCAAAAAAATCTCTCCTTTTTCTGAAAACGGTCAGGAATTAGACAGCGTTTATTTTGATTGTGACCTTTTGTTTACTAATGATTTGTTTTCAGACGATTTCAAATTTGATAAAGGGATGAACTTATCTACTCACAATAATGTATTTATTTATGATAAATCGGATAAAATTATAGGTTTGAAATTTGGAAAGACACTAGCTAAATAATTTAAAAATATGTTAATTTTCTATGATTTAGTATATGAATAATACTTGTTCTAAAATTTTGAGTATCGCTATTTTTTAAGTTACATTTGTTTATTCAAATGTAATTTTTTGTTTATACGAGTAAATATTTTAAGTGTTTCATAATGAATGTTTTGAAATTTATGTTTGAAGAGTAAATTTATTATGAAGCTGAAATTACAAACTATAAAATGAAAAAACACGACTATAAGAATTTAGTAGCATATTAAAATAAAATTTGATTAGATTTAATGAAGACTGACAAAATAAAATTATCCCAATTAGAAAGCTTCTTGATGAAAGCAGCTGATATATTAAGAGGTAAAATGGATGCCTCAGAATACAAAGAGTTCATCTTTGGTATGCTGTTTCTTAAAAGAATGTCAGATGTATTCGATCAAAAAAAAGAGTATTTGAGAAAGAATGATTACAAGCATTTAGATATAGATACTTTAAATGAAATTCTTGAAGATAAATTAACTTATGGTGATACTTTCTTTGTACCACCAAGATCTAGATGGAATCAGGGCTTTATAGATGAAAATGAGGTAGAACAACCACCTATAAAACACCTTCAAAATAACATTGGGCAAATGCTTAACAAAGCATTAGATGCCATTGAAGAAGCGAATCCTGATACACTTTCAGGAATTTTTAAAGGTCGTATTAACTTTAATAAAGAAGTAGATGGAAAGCAAATTGTTAAAAATGCTGACCTAAAAAAAATGATTGACCACTTTAACGAGTTTCCAGAACTGGTTAATGAAAATTTTGAGTTCCCTGATTTATTAGGTGCAGCTTACGAATATTTACTAAAACACTTCGCTGACGAAAGTGGTAAAAAAGGCGGTCAATTTTACACACCTAACCAAGTCGTTCGTTTATTGGTTCAATTGATGAAACCCGAAGCAGGTATGTCTATATATGATCCTACTGTTGGGTCAGGTGGTATGTTGATTCAAGCGCACCAATACATTGAAGAGCAAGGACAAAATGCAGATGATTTAGAACTTTTTGGTCAAGAAAACGACCCTACTGTTGTCGCTATTTGTAAAATGAACATCATTCTTCATAACATCACAAAATATACGATTGAATACGGAGATACTTTAGATGAGCCTTTAAATGAGAAAGATGGTCAGCTGATTCAGTTTGACAGAGTAATTGCCAATCCTCCGTTCTCTCAAAATTATAACAAAGCTACAATGCAATACCAATCACGGTTTAGTTATGGCTTTGCTCCTGAAACAGGCAAGAAAGGCGATTTAATGTTTGTACAGCATATGTTAGCAAGCTGTAAACGTAATGGTAAAGTGGTTGTTGTGATGCCTCACGGTGTATTATTTAGAGGAGGTAAAGAAAAAGAAATCCGTGAGAATATGCTCAAAGCAGATGTGTTGGAAGGGATTATCAGTTTACCTCCTCAACTTTTCTATGGTACAGGAATACCTGCTTGTATTATGGTTTTCAATAAAAACAAACCTGATACTCTTAAAAATAAGGTCTTTATTGTAAATGCCGACAAAGACTATGCAGAAGGTAAAAAACAAAATACGCTAAGACCCGAAGATGTAGAGAAAATTGATTTTGTATTTACCAATAAAATTGAAGAAGCCTATTACTCTAAATTAGTAGATTTAGAAACCATTGAAAAAAATGATTTTACCTTAAACATTCGTAAGTATGTGGATAATACACCTCTTCCCGAACCTGAAGATGTAAAAGCTCATTTAATTGGTGGAATTCCTACAAGTGAAATAGAGAAAGTACAACACTCTTTAGCTCCAAAATTTGAATTTAATGGGTATCAATTGTTTAAAGATAAAAATGCTCTATACAAAGATTTTGCAATCAGTGAGAAATCTGAAATCAAACAAATTGTTGAAGATGATAAAAACGTAATCGAGACGCTTACAGAATTAGGGATTCACTTAGCGGATTGGTGGCAATTAGCCAAAGAAGATTTTTCTACTCTTGCTCCTAATGGTAATGGCTCAAGAGCCAATTTGCCAGCAGTAAGAGCAGAGTTATTAAACACCATTAAAGAAAAGTTTGTACCAGTTGGCATATTGGATAAGTTTCAAGTGGCTGGCGTATTTGTTAATTGGTGGGATAATATCAAGTATGATCTAAAAACCATTATGCAAAATGGCTGGGATGCTGGGCTTATTCCCGATGAGTACTTGATTGAAGAATTTTTTAAAACAGAAAAAGCTGAACTTGAGCAAATAGAAATTGAACAAGCTGATTTTGAATCACAATTAGAAGAAGCGGTGGAAGAAGCATTGAATTTGGTAGAATATGAAGCAGACGAAGAAGAAGGCGAAGTAAAACAAACGCCAAAGTTAGCGAAAGATGAATTGGCAAAGATGATTGAGTTTTATGTAGAAGAAAAAAGACAAAGTGATAAAGCCAAGCCTTACCAAGAACAAGAAACAAAAATTAAAGACCTTGAAAAGTTTATCAAAGATTGTAAAGCATTATTAAAAGAAAAACAAGTTCAATTAGCATTAAAAATTGAGTTAAAAAGATTTGGTAGTGAAGAGTTGAAAGCAGAAAGCAACGCTTTGCTAGTAGCCACCCAAAAAGAAATCACCAACCTTAATGCAACTATTTACAAATTAATCGCTACTTTCAAAGCTGATTTAAAAGATAGTGCAGATTTCGATAAAATTAAAAAATCGGTTGCAGCATTAGAAAAAACCTTAAAAGGGAACTATGATGATAAAGCGATGGTAAAATTGGCATCGGTTTTAGAAGCCAAAAAACAGTTTTCTGAAATTACCAAAACCTATAATGTCAGAGTGAAAGACAGTGAAATTCTAAAAAATAAACTCAATAGTTTAGATACTCTTTTGGAAGAAATTGGCGGAATGATAACTACTGAAGAAAGTCAAAAACTAATTCTTAAAAAGCATTTTGACATTATCAACGACCAACTGCAACGCTATTTAAATGCTGAAAAAAGAACATTGGTAAATGCCTTTGAAAATCTCTTTGATAAATACTACACCTCTGCCCAAACCATTGAGCAAAAAAGAGAAAGCACTATGGCAGAACTCAATAATTTTCTTACCAAATTAAACTATCTTAATTAATATGGAAGAAAAGCAAACACATATTCCTGAGGGATGGTCTGAAGACAGCTTGGGTAACATATTAAATTATGAGCAGCCTTATAAATACACTGTTGATACAACTGAGTATAATGATAAGTCTGGTATTCCAGTACTAACCGCAGGCAAGTCCTTTTTACTTGGTTATACCACCGAAGTGCATAATGTTTATAAAAATACGCCTGTTATAATCTTTGATGATTTTACAACGGATAGCAAATTTGTTGATTTTCCTTTCAAGGTAAAGTCTTCGGCAATGAAATTTTTGAAACCAAAAAATCCTGAATCTTTAGACATTAAAGTAATTTTTGGTCACATTCAAAACTTAAAAATTAGAGAAACAGGAGGCGACCATAAAAGAAGATGGATTTCGGAGTTTAGTAAATTAAAGGTTCCACTACCACCTTTTCCCGAACAAACCCAAATAGCCACCATACTTTCAAAATTAGGTAAAGCCATTACCCATACCGAGCAACTCATAGCTAAATATACTCGCATCAAAACGGGCTTAATGCAAGATTTACTCACTAAAGGGATTGACGGAAACGGCAATATCCGTAATGAAGAAACCCACGAATTTAAAGACAGTCCATTGGGCAGGATTCCGAAAGAGTGGGAATGTTGTAAAATGGGACTGTACGTAGAAACTAATCTTTACGGTCCAAGATTTAGTGCTAACAACTATTCTGAAAATGGGAATGTTAAAACAATAAGAGGTACAGATTTTTCAAAGAGTGGTGATATATTGTATGATCAAGCACCTATTGCAAAGTTACCACCAGCTATGATTAAAAACCACAGACTTTTTAATGATGATATTGTAATTGTTACAACCGCAGACTGTGGTTTAACAGCAGTTTTTAAACAACCCGAAAATGACCTTGTTTTCATACCAAGTGCATACTCTGTAAAATTTCGTTTTAAAAAAGAAGTATATCCATATTATCTAAAACTATTCATGACTACAACTTTCGCAGCATCGCAAGTTTATAAATTTGTAAGGCAAGGTACATTAGGTAATCTACCAAGTTCTGATATCTTAGACTTCGATTTTGTATTACCTGATTATAAGGAACAACATAGAATAGTAAATACCATCGAAAAACAAGAAGACCTTATTGTTTGCGAAAAGAATAAACTATTAAAACTCCAATCTCTCAAAACAGGCTTAATGCAAGATTTATTAAGCGGTAAAGTAAGAGTAAACACCTCATTAAAGAAACAGCAAACGTATGATACTAAGCAACGACAATAAATATAGAGGCAATTTAGGTTCAACCCTAAAATTAGACGAATACAGCCACGTAGAAAAGCCTTTTTTAGAACAATTGGCGGGTTTAGGTTGGGAGGTGCTGGAATTACAAATGCAACAACAACCATGGCAAAGTTTTAGAACGTCTTTTTCCGAAGTGGTTTTAAAACTCAAATTAAGGGAAGCATTGGTTAAGATAAACCCTTTCCTCACAGATGCTCAAGTTGATGAATTGGAGCGTAAAATCACTACATTTCAAAAAAGTAGCCTGTTAGAAAACAACCAACAAGTATTGCATTACTTGTTAGAGAACACCACAGTTTCAAAAAACGAACAAACTGGAGAGTTAAGCCCAACAGTACGTTTTATTGATTTTGAAAACATAGAAAATAATAGCTTTACTGCTATTTCTCAATTTAAAGTAGTGGTAACAGGTACAGACCATCATATCATTCCTGATATGGTTTTGTTTGTAAATGGATTGCCTTTGGTAGTTGTTGAAGCCAAATCTTCCAAAGTAAAAGAACCTATCCCGGAAGCCATAGATCAATTGATGCGTTACTCGGAACAAAGAGGCGATACAGGTGAAGGAAACAAAGAGTTATTTTATTATAATCAGATTTTAGTGACTACTTGCCGTACAGAAGCAAAGTTTGGAACAATCACTACACAAATAGAAAAACACTTTTACAGATGGACGGATCCATATCCTAAAACACTTAATGACTTAGCTCACGGTCAATCATCACCAAACGACCAACAACGCTTGATTGCAGGTATGTTAGACCATCGCAACTTATTAGATATTATTAGAGTTTTTACAGTGTTTAAAACAGATGATAAGGGTCGAAAAATAAAAGTAGTAGGTAGATACCAGCAATTCAGAGCCGTAAAAATAGCAACTCAAAGATTAATTGAAGGTAAAAACCCAATAGAAAGAGGAGGTATTATTTGGCACACACAAGGTTCCGGTAAATCATTGACTATGATGTTTATGGTTCGTGAAATGAAGCTAAGACCTGAATTAATGTCTTGGAAAATTATTTTTGTAACAGATAGAACCCAATTAGAAGAACAATTATCTGAAACAGGGCAAAGTATTGGTTTTACAATAAAGTCTGCCAATTTCATCAATCCTAAAAATCCAGCCAATGGTCAAAGTTTAAAAGAGTTACTAAGCAATGATAATTCTGATTTGGTAATGGCTATGATTCATAAGTTCCAAGAAAACGGAGATTTAACGGGTTTAGAGATATTCCCAGAATTGAACAAGGGTAGCAACATCTTAGTAATGACAGATGAAGCTCACAGGTCGCAGTATTCGCTTTTGGCAGCCAATTTAGACCGTGCAATGCCAAACGCTACTTCCATCGGTTTCACGGGTACTCCAACAGGTAAAACCGAAAAAAAATATAAAGACTACATTGATAAATATACTATGCGTCAAGCAATAGATGATGGTGTTACTTTAGAGATAGTATATGAAGGTTTCACACATAATGCAGAGATAGAAGACCAAGAAGGAATGGATGATAAATTTGCTGATGTTTTTAGCGATTATCAACTAACAGAGCGTTTACAGATTTTAGGTTATGGCTCTCGTGATGCATATTTAGACAATATGAATACCATTAAAGAGAAAGCTAAAAGTATGGTCAATCATTATGTAGAACACATTTTTTCAGGCGGTTTTAAAGCTCAAGTTGTTGCAAATTCTCGTATTGCAGCAGTAAGATATAAAGCAGCCATTGATGAAGCATTAAAAACTAAAATAGCCGAATTAATGGTTGATAATCCTATGTTAGTTAATCTTGAAATATTGCAAACTTTAGAAACAGCAGTAGTAATATCAGGTAGTCATAATGATGAATTAGAAATCAAAGCATATATAAATGGTGATTATCATAAAAAAAGTATAAAGCGTTTCAAATTGCCTTATGGTAAAACAGACGAAGAAGATACAAGTATAAACGGGAATGTAGGTATAGTAATCGTAAACAATATGCTACTTACAGGTTTTGATGCACCTATTGAGCAGGTAATATATTTAGATCGGGTAATTGTAGCTCATAATCTATTACAAACTATTGCACGAGTAAATCGAGTTGGTCCAGAAGGTAAAGACAAGGGTTTTGTAGTAGATTATGTAGGTGTTGGACACCACTTAAAAAGAGCTTTGGATACATATGCAGAAAAAGAATTGGAGGAGATTATAGATTGTATTTCAGATGATGACGCAGAACTTAACGAATTAATCAAAGCACACCAAGATATTTGGAACTTCTTAAAAGTGTATGGTTTAGAAAATTTGTCAGATTCAGATGCTTTCTTTGATGTGTTTTATGATGAAGATATTAGATTTGAATACATCAAACTTTACAACATACTTACAAGCTGTTTTAATACGGTTTTACCTCGTAAAGAGGCCTTAGAGTTTTTTAATGATTGGAAAGCATTTACAGAAATTAATGCTTTGGCAAACAAACATTTTAGGGATGGCAGATTCAGTATGAAAGGTATACCACCCAAACTAAGAGCCATAGCAGATGAATATTTAATTTCTAAAGGGATAGAGCAACAAGTTGCTCCTATTTCTATTATAGCAGATGATTTTTTCAGCAAAGTTGTTACCAACAAGAAACGTGAAAAAACAAAAGCCGCAGAAGTAGAACACGCTATTAGACACTTTATTAATTTAAACATAGATGAAGACCCTGAACTATTTGCCTCTTTTGCAAAAGCATTAGAAGAAATTTTGCAAAACTTCAAAGGTAACTGGAAAGTAATTTATGAAGAATTAGAAAAATTAAGGGAGAAGATAAGAAATAGAGAAAAAGAAGAAACTTATGGTTTAGACCGTAAAAAACAAATGCCTTTTTTTCGAATTTTTAAAGCAGAATTGTTTGATAATAGAGATTTATCGGAAGATGAAATTGCTCGAAACGTAAATCTAACACAACACATTTTTAATTTAGTAACAACTGAAATAAAGCTAACAGGTTTTTGGGACAGTACACCTGCTCAATTAAAACTAAAAGCTGAATTACAAAAAATGATATTATCTCCGGAGTTCAAAGATTTACCGAACATCATTACAAAAAGAAATGAAATCATTTCAAGAATAATGGAATTAGCCAAAACAAATCATTTTAAAATAATCAATGACTAATGCTTTTTGAGTATCAAATAAAATATTCCAATCGTAAAACCCTAAACATTTCTGTTGAAAGGGATAGAAGTATTATTGTTCGTGCTCCACATTATCTTACAGCTGAAAAAATTGATAAAATAGTTCAATCAAAAAGACAATGGATTAAGGAAAAGCTAAACCACACACAGAAATATCCTTTAATAGCGGAAAGCAAAGAGTTTGTATCAGGTGAAACCTTAATGTACTTAGGGAAAAACTATCAGTTACTTATAGTAGATGAAGAAATTGAAGGAATAGAATTTGACCAAAGATTTAAAATATCAAAATCAAACCAACCAAAGGCAAACGAACTTTTTAAAAAATGGTATTTAAGTCAAGCATTAAAAAAAATGGAGCCATTAGCTACGAAATATGCAAAAAGTTTAGGAGTTGAATATAATCAATTCAAAACTTCTGATATGAAATACAGATGGGGTTCTTGCACACCCACAAACAATATCATTTTCAATTGGCGTATCATTAAAGCTCCAATGTATGTATTAGAGTACTTAGTAGCCCACGAATTAGTACATCTTATGGAAGGTAATCATACACCTCGCTTTTGGAATATCTTATCAATACAGGTACCTAATTATGAAAAAGCAAAAAACTGGTTAAAGAAAAATGGGCAATTATTAGAAGTAGATTTTTAGATATCTAGAAATCTTTACAAATTTATTGTATCAAATGTTTCCGAAAATGGGACGTTTTCAAAATGTTTCTGATTATTTAAGAAGATATTTTTTAAGTTGAACTTCAGAATAGAAGAAATAAATATTTTAGAAATCAAAAAATATTTTGGAAATTCGCTTTATACAAGATCGTGTAAGGGAGATTTCGGAAAATCGGAAGAATTTCGTAAAGATTCAAAACAAAAAAAACTCTGATACTTGTATTTATCAGAGTTTTTAAATTGTTGTTAAGTAGCCCGTAGGGGAATCGAACCCCTCTTACCAGAATGAAAATCTGAGGTCCTAACCGATAGACGAACGGGCCATCTATACAACCGTAACGAATTACGAGGTTAGTATTTTTTGTTTTTATAAGTTTCAACTCTTACTTTAAATACTCGGTTAGTAGTATTTAAATTGTAGCCCGTAGGGGAATCGAACCCCTCTTACCAGAATGAAAATCTGAGGTCCTAACCGATAGACGAACGGGCCAGCTATACTTATTAAGCTAGTTTGTTAACGTGCTTAGTTAATTTACTTTTTAAGTTAGCAGCTTTATTTTTGTGGATAATGTTTTTCTTAGCTAATTTATCCAATAAAGCGATAACTTTAGGCAACTGCTCAGTAGCAGCAGCTTTATTTTCTTCATTTCTTAACACTTTCAAAGCTGTTCTAGCTGTCTTGTGGTAATATCTGTTACGAAGTCTTCTTACTTCGTTTTGTCTGATTCTTTTTAATGCTGATTTATGATTTGCCATATCGTTCAAATGTGAGTGCAAAAGTATAAACTATTTTTGAAACTACCAAACTTTTCTTTAAAAATTTTTAATTTTCTTCAGATAAGTATTTTCTTAGTTTATCTATCGCCTGTTCTATTTTAAAATTTTCGTCTTCTCTTTCTATTTTCTTGATTGTGCTTTCCAGCATAATCATCGCATTGTTCCATTCTCCAGTTGTATTGGTGAAGGTAAGTTCGTCAATCGTTACTTCAAAAGCTACCCTTTCTCCCGTCCTATAAAGTCTGAAACTTATTTCATCATCTCTGCCTGATATCCCATCTTCATTGATTTTTAAATCGTAACTTTTGGGGTTAGAGTGGATTTTCTTAAAAAGCAATTTCGCTTCTTGTATTTTTAAATCCGGCATTGTATGAGTTTTTCGCTTTTGAAGAGATGAATCGAAAACTGTTTAAATAGCTTTTTCTTACAATTCATTTCCTTCTAAGCGGCTGCAAAGTTAGTAATTTTTTCTAATCAACAAAATCTTAAATATAATTTTTTTAACAATCATATTTAAATAACTGGAATACAATATAATTATTTTTTTTGAAAAAAGTGAAGTGAAATGAAAAATATGTATTTCAGAGGTTATAAAAGATATTTTAATGAAATGGTTCTATGACACCAAAAGCAGAGATTAAGTACGTATTTTGAAGTTGGCTATATTTCTTTTGAATGTTCTATTATTCAATTTTCATTCTGTTTTACCAATCATTAACCGTTTTAGATTTCTTGACGATTTCTGCAATTAAATTATTAAAGTGTTTATTAAGTGCATCATAAGAATCTTGTGCGTTAATTTCATTTTCCTTACCGTATATAGAGGCTTTTGATTTTTTGTCTTTATTCAATGTAAGGTAAACCCATTTAGCGGAGTAATCTGTTGTCATCCATCTTCTGCATTCAAATGTGGGACTATTAATACGCATTTTATTATCCTTAAATAATATGGATATGGTATAGGATTTGATTTTGCCCTGTGAGGAATTACATATTCTTCATATCCGTTAATGGTAATACTTTCTCCGTCTACTAAAGTCAGTACTTTCTTTGGATCTTTGTACATTGTATTTAATGCGTTTAACACATTTTTATAAATATTATTTTGCTTTGTGTTGGGAAAATCAACAACGGTATAATTATTTTTCCCTTCTGATAAAAATCCATTCGGGGTAAGAGTGAAGTATTGAGCAAAACTTAGAGGAGCAAGCAGAGTAAGGGCTATAATAGTAAAGAATTGTTTCATATTATCTGTTTTGTTTTAAAAAAAGATCTTTCGATCTGTAGATTTAGTAGTGCAAAAATAAAAAAAGATTTTTGGATAAAGAGTGTATCATAACTCTTTTAAAATGGCATAGAATTCCATTGATTTATAAAATAAAAAATCCCTGAACTTTATAAGTCAGGGATTGTATAGTAAATTTGGTAGCCTATAGGAGAATCGAACTCCTGTTGCAAGGATGAAAACCTTGAGTCCTGACCACTAGACGAATAGGCCAAATTTTGAGGTTGCAAAAGTAGTGATTAACTTTTTAACTTCAAAATTATTTTTTAGAGTTATTTATAAACTTTCTGAATGACAGTGTTTTTAATTCCTTTTGCCTCCAGCTCTTTCTGAGTTTTTACAGCATCTTCCAGCGTGTACATCTTTCCGTAAGTATAATAGAAGACACCGCTTTCTTTATTTCTTTCTACATCTTTCAGGGTTTGAATGATGAATGAATTACCATTCAGTTTTTCTCCCACATAGACTTCTATCGTATAATATCCAGAATTCAGTCTTTGATTTGGCATAAATCCTACTGCGTATGCATTCTTAAACCCGGCATCTTTAGCTGTTTTAATGTTAATATCTTTTACCGAAGCCATATTCGTTACTCCGTAATAATATTTATACAAACCATTTTCTTTGATAGGAAGAATGTAGTTCAATCCTTTCAACGCAGGATCTCCATCATTATATTTTGTAGGAGCACTCATTAATAAAATTCTGAAATCATTTTTAAGAGCAACTTCTGCAGGTTTTACAGGTTCAGGTTTTTGTGCTGCAATTGAAGAACCTCCTGATTTTCTGTCGATGGCTTTTTTATAATCAATAATCGCCTGAAAAATACTTTGTGAAATTTCTTCCTGACCTTTTTCTGAAGCTAAATAATGGCTTTCTTCCGGATGATTGATAAATCCTGTCTCAATAAGCACAGAAGGCATCGCATTCATACGAAGCACGTGAAGGTTTTTCTGGAAAACACCTCTTGAAAACCTTTTATCTTTATTCACAAAATTATCTTCTACCAATCCACCTAGCAATAAACTTGATTCCAGATATTTACTTTGCTGAAGCTTTAAGGCAATTAACGATTCTGGGGAGCTTGCGTCATAAGAACCAAACGTTTGTTTATCTTTTTCATCCAGAAAGATCACGTCATTTTCTCTTTTGGCAACTTCAAGGTTGGTATCATTTTGATCCGGCCCTTGAACATAAGTTTCGGTTCCGTAAGCGGTATTTCTCGTCGCAGAATTACAGTGAATAGACACGAAAAGATCTGCTTTACTTCTGTTGGCAAGGTTGGTTCTGTCTGATAATGAAGGGTATTCATCAATCTTTCTTGTATAGATTACCTTGAAATCTTTATTTTTTTCAAGCATTGCCCCAACTTTCAGGGTAATGGCAAGGGTTACATCTTTTTCTGCCACTCTTCCGATATCAGCGTAATTTCTGTTGGCTCCATGGTCACTACCCCCGTGTCCGGCGTCTAAAACCACCGTGAATTTTTTTTGAGCGAAAATAATTTGGGAGACCAGTATAAGAAGAAATGATAAAATTATTTTAAAATTTACTTTGTGCATCTTACAGTTTTAAAAATTATATTAATTTTGAGCCTTAATTATATACATATAAATATATACAAAAATTGGTCAAAACCGTCTTCAAAAATATATTACAAATTTTAATTATCCTAATTTTTAACAATTTTTTAGCACAGAAAACTCCTGAAAAATTACCTAAAAATGCGGTTAATGATACTATTTCCAAAAAGGATACCATAGTTGCAAAAAAGGAATCCTTAGATGATATTCTTCAGACAAAAGCTGATGATATACGCCGTGACGTGCCTAAAAAGATGATTTATCTGAACAAAAATGCGCAGGTAAAATATCAGGATATGCAGATCGACGCCGATTATATTTCAATTGATGAACAAAAAAATCTCATTTTTGCTCGCGGAAAACAAGATTCTTTAGGCAGAAAAATCATCGAGCCTGTAATTACCAATCAGGGAGGGAAAAAATACGAGACCGATCAGTTTAATTATAATTACAAAACCAAGCAGGCGATTGCTTACAATGCAAGAACGGAAGAAAGTGAAGGAGTAATTATCGCTGAAAAAACAAAAAAGTATAACGATTCTGTTTTCTTCATGAGACGAGGGAAGTATACGACCGACGAATATTTCCTGAAGAAAAAAGATACAGTTTCCGATTATTATCTTTTGGCTCCGCACATTAAATTGGTAAAAACGAAGAATAAGTCTCAAATTGTAACGGGACCGATCCAAATGTATATTGAAGATGTTCCGACACCTTTGATTATGCCATTTGCAATTCTTCCTTTTTCAGATAAAAGATCAGCGGGTATTTTGATTCCGAGTTTTGGGGAAAGAGAAGATGTGGGTTTCTTTTTAAATAGTATTGGTTATTACCAACCGATTGGTGAGCATTTTGATATTAAAGTGTTAGCCGATCTCTATACCAAAGGAAGCTGGAACTTCCGTCCGGAGATGAATTATGTGAAAAAATACCGTTACAATGGTAACTTTTCTGCAGATATCGGAACTACGGTAAGAGGTATTAAAGGGCTTGATGATTATACTAAAACAAGCACTTACAGAATTGCCTGGAGACATACTCAGGATACGAAGGCTAATCCGTTTCTTACTTTTTCAGCTTCGGTTGATATTGTAAGTAACAGATTCTATAATAATACGATTAACAACAATTATATTTTTAATCAGAACGTATTAAATACTCAGCAAAACTCAACGGTAACGGTTACCAAGAGATTTTTGAAATTGCCGGTTACTATTACGGGAACGGCTTCTTATTCTCAGAACTTTGCGACAGGAAATTCAGATTTGCGTTTGCCACAGATGAACGTTGCCATCAATCAGTTCTATTTATTTAAATCTAAAACAGGGGTGAGACAAGGTTTATTGGAAAATATTACAGTAAACACAGGGTTAAATTTATCCAACTATGTTTCTACCACAGAAGGGGAACTTTTCACTCCGGCCATGTGGGAAAAAATGCAGACGGGATTGAAGAATAATATTTCATTAGGAACCAATACAACAGTGGCGAAATATTTTACCTTCAGCTTAGGTGCTAATATTGATAATGCTTTAACGACAAAAACATTAACCAGAACTTACGATCCTATCATTAATAAAGAAGTAGACGTGGTGAATAAAAATATCGCAGGATATTCTATTTTCTCAACAACAGCGAGTTTGCAGACTACATTGTATGGGATGATGAAATTCAAAAAAGGAGGTGCAGTAGAAGCGGTGAGACACATGATGACGCCAAGTATCGGTTTTACCTATTCACCTGATTTCGGAGGTTCCGGTTTTGGATATTTTAAGAATTATTATAATGCGAACGGAGCTTTAACCACTTATTCAATTTTTGAAAAAGGAATTGTAGGTCAACCTACAAGTGGCATGGTTGGTGCATTAGGTATCAACGTGGGGAACAATGTTGAGATGAAAGTAAAATCTAAGAAAGATTCAACGGGAGTGAAAAAGGTAAAGATTTTCGAGTCATTAAACTTCTCGGCAAACTATAACTTTGCAGCGAAAGATCACCCTTGGTCGGTATTTTCAATCAACGGGCAGTCTTCTTTCTTTGAAAATAAATTGAGTGTAAACACGAGTTTAACATTAGATCCATATAAGATCATGTTCCTTCCGGGAGTAGATCAGGGAATCAGAACGGAGGATTTTGGACATTTCAGTGTTCAGGGTTTCAACGTTCAGTTGTCGTATCCTTTGAGTAGTGAAATTTTTGGTGAGAAAACAGATTACGCCAAAAAGTATTCGCAGAAAGGAGAGATTCGAAACGAAAACTATTATTTTGATGATGATAATTACGCACGCTTCGATCAGGCATGGACTTTGAATATTAATGCAAACTACGCCTACACCAGAAATGCAACCAGAAATGCTAATAAAATAGCATCCGTAGGTCTTGATGGAAGTATTAAATTAACTCCATATTGGAACATCAACGGAAGTACGCATTATGATATGGTGACCAAGCAATTGGCGTATACGAGAATTGGTTTTTCGAGAGATCAGCGAAGTTTTACGATTAACTTCAACTGGGTTCCTTTCGGGCAGTACAAAGTATATGACTTCTTTATCGGTATAAAAGCCAATATCTTAAGTGATGCATTGAAGTATAAAGACAGAAGTTTTACACAGCCAAATTCACCTTTCTAAGAAGGATTTGAGATTTAAAGATAGAAATAGAATATAAATTTTATATTTGCACCCAAAATAAATTCTAATGAAACAAATAATCAACACAGTTAACGCTCCTGCAGCTATCGGACCTTATTCACAAGCTAACCTTGCAAATGGTGTTTTGTACATCTCTGGTCAGATTCCTGTAGATCCTGCAACTGGAAAATTGGTAGAAGGTATTGAGAAAGAAACACATCAGGTAATGAAAAATCTTGAGGCTATCCTTACAGAAGCTGGGATGACTTTCAAAAATGTGGTGAAAGCTACGATCTTCCTTAAAAGTATGGATGATTTTGCGGTAATGAACGATATCTATGCGTCTTATTTAGATGCAGAAAGCTATCCGGCCCGTGAAACGGTACAAGTTTCTTGCTTGCCAAAAAATGTTGATATTGAAATTTCTATGATTGCACATCAGGATTAATGAACTTCTTCAGAAATACATTAGCGGTTATTGTAGGGCTTGGTATCGCCGGGCTTATTATTACTCTTGGTATAAGAGTTTTTCCGCAATGGGTTACTTTTGAAGCTTTTGCTCCGTTTGAGCATTGGCAAAGATTTCTTTACAGTATGAAAGACGACCAGGCGTTCTTCGGATTCCTGTTGTTTATTTCCGGCTTGGGAACTACCGTAGGAGGTGTGGTTACCGCTGTGATTGTAAAGTATGCCAAAGTTGCCTATGCTATTCTTATTGGTTTTATCATGCTCTTTATAGCGATGTTGGATGTTATTATTTTTCCGTATCATCCTACATTTTATAAGATTTCTATTTTCCTTACGTTTTTCCCGTTTTCGTGGATTGGAGGTAAGATTGTAGAAGTAATTTATGAACGAAATAAAAAGAAAAGAATTGCTGAAAAAATGAATAATAAATCTTAATTGATTTACATCTTAAAATAAAAGCGGGCTGCAAAATTATTTTGCAGCCCGCTTTCGTTGATATGAAATCTTTGTTTAGCTCTAATTGATTAAGGCATTTTAAACCCTCTCTGGTAACCTCTTCCGTAGTCATCCATATATTTGATCTGACCTGTTCCTGTGAATTTGCTTAATAAGCTTTCTACATCTTTTTGAGAATTTACCGGCTTGCCGTTAATTTCCGTAATAATATATCCATCTACAATACCTGCCTTAGCAATTTCACTACCTTCTACTACGTTTTTAGCAACAACACCGCTGGTTAAACCATAGTAAGCTTTCGTTCTGTCATCCAAACCTTGGAATTCAGCACCAATCTTTTCTGTTACCGTAAGATCTGCTTTTGTTCTGGTAGAAGTTCCACCTTGCTGATCTTTCAACGTTACTGTAGTTGTGTTTTCTTTTCCGTTTCTTAAATATACCAACTGTACTTTATCACCAGGACGTTTGCTTCCGATTGACATTGATAAATCTGCGAAATCTGTAATGTTGGTAGCATCAATTTTCGTGATGATATCTCCAACTTTCAATCCTGCATCTTCAGCACCACTCTTATCTCCGAATCCTGTAACATAAACCCCTGATCCAGCTTTAATATTTGTCTTTTTCTGCTTGTTATAAGCCGCCACCTGCATATCATCTGATAAGTCTAATGACTGTACTCCCAAGAAACCTCTCTGTACGATACCGAATTTCTTAATATCCTCAACAATTTTTCTTGCTAAGTTTGCCGGAACTGCAAATCCATATCCTTGGTAATAACCCGTTGTAGATTGAATTGCCGAGTTGATCCCGATAAGATCTCCATTTGTATTTACCAAAGCGCCTCCTGAGTTTCCAGGGTTAATAGCGGCATCGGTTTGAATAAAACTTTCAATAGGATTGGTTGCTTTACCTTGTCCTCCAAGAATTCCGATCCCTCTACCTTTTGCAGAAATAATACCTGCTGTTACCGTTGAGTTCAAACCAAGTGGGTTACCTACCGCTAATGCCCATTGTCCGACTTCAATATTATCTGAATTGGCAAAATTTAAATATGGTAATCCTTTTTCTTCGATTTTTAATAAAGAAATGTCCGTATTCGGGTCAGTTCCTATTAATGTTGCGATATATGATTTTTTATTGCTTAATACAACTTCCAATTTGCTAGCTCCCGCTACTACGTGATTATTTGAAATAATGTATCCGTCAGGCGAAATAATTACACCAGAACCCATTCCTGATGGCATATTGTCTGGAGTCTGTTGTTGCTGCTTTTGTCTTTGTTGACCTCTTCCGCCGCCGCCGAAAGGATCACCGAAGAAGAAATCGAATAAATCTTGTTCAGAAGCTCTTCCACCACCGGAAGTTGCTCTGTTTTGATAATTTTTAATCGTTACAACAGCCGGAACCGTTGTTTTAGCTGCTTTTACGAAATCATCACCGACAGCAGCGGTGTTCATCCCTGCAAAAGAGACATTAGATCCTTTTGTAAAATAAGATTGGTCTGCATTATTAGAACCGTGGCCAAAATATTGAATTGTTCCAACGGTAGTAGCTCCTGAGATAACTCCAACCACTGCAAATGGTAATAGTTTTTTTAAAGTACTCTTCATTGTTATATCTTCTTTGTTATTTATTAATTTTTTAAACTTTTCGTTTTAGTGTAAACAAATTTAATGCTAAATAGGTATGCGATTGGCACGTAATGTTTCAGTTTTAACTAAAATTTAACTAGAATAACATTATTTTATGTGTTATGTCGTAATTATAAAGCTCTATTAACAAAACTTAAAATTATATTAAATGACAATCTGACATAGTATAGATGCCAATATGGACATAAAAGTTAAATATAATCATTTTATTTAAGGCATGTTTAAATAAACAATTAACCCATCAGCGAAAAACTATAAACCAACAACCATCAATTATCAACCCATTTAAAAAATTCTTATCTTTGCAAAAATATTTTTCTCACTTAAAACGTTTATAGCATGCAACTGTATAACACCTTAAGCGCAGAAGAAAGAGCTCAACTTATTGATGAAGCTGGTAAGGAACGTCTTACACTGTCTTTCTATGCGTATGCCAAAATTGAAGATCCCAAAAAATTTCGCGACGATTTATTTATAGCCTGGAACGCCTTGGATGCGTTGGGTCGTATTTATGTTGCTCATGAAGGAATTAATGCTCAGATGAGTGTTCCTGCTGACAATTTTGAGGCTTTTCGCGATACGCTGGAAGTATATGACTTCATGAAAGGAATTCGTCTGAATGTAGCGGTAGAGCAAGACAATCATTCATTTTTAAAATTAACTATAAAAGTTAGACATAAAATCGTTGCCGATGGATTGAATGACGAAACTTTTGATGTTACCAATAAAGGAATTCACCTGAAAGCTCAGGAATTCAATGATATGTTGGATGATCCGAACACGATTGTCGTAGATTTCAGAAATCACTACGAAAGTGAAGTTGGTCATTTCGAAGGAGCGATTACTCCCGATGTTGAAAATTTTAGAGAAAGTTTGCCGATCATCAACGATCAATTACAGGATTTTAAAGAAGATAAAAACCTTTTGATGTATTGTACAGGCGGAATTCGTTGTGAAAAGGCGAGTGCTTACTTCAAACATCAGGGCTTTAAAAATGTTTATCAATTGGAAGGTGGAATTATTGAATATACTCGCCAGATCAAAGAAGAAAACATTGAAAGTAAATTTATCGGAAAAAATTTCGTATTCGATCATCGTTTAGGTGAAAGAATTACCGATGATATTATTTCGCAATGCCACCAGTGTGGAAAGCCTTGCGATAATCATACAAACTGTGCTAATGATGCCTGTCATCTTTTATTTATCCAATGTGATGAATGTAAAGCGGCGATGGAAAACACATGTTCGACAGAATGTCTTGAAACTATTCATTTGCCTTGGGAAGAGCAGGTTGCTAAAAGAAAAGGTCTTCAGGTTGGTAATAAAGTATTCAGAAAAGGAAAATCTGACGCTCTGAAATTTAAAAATTCAGGAGATCTTTCTACGTTAACTTTGGCTAAAGCAGCACCAGAAACAAAAGATATTCGTCAGAAAATCAAAGTAAAGAAAACGTTGATCGGAAAAGCAGAACATTATTATTCAAAATCAAAAATTGCTCAGTTTCTTATTGAAAGCAAAGAACTTTCTGTTGGAGATAAAGTTTTGATTTCAGGGCCAACAACGGGAGATCAGGAAGTAACGATTACTCAGATTTTCGTTAATGGAGATTTCAATGAAACAGCTCAAGCAGGAGATCAAATTACTTTTGAATTGCCATTCAGAGTTCGTTTGTCTGATAAATTATATAAAATTCTGGAAGCATAAAAACATATTTAAAAATGTTAAAAGCTGAACTTAGGAAAAAATATAAGCTTAAAAGAAAAGCCTTGTCGATTGATGAGGCTTTCTTGTTATCTGAAAAAATAGTTGAAAATTTTCTGAATTATTTCAAACCAAAAGAAAAGGAAAAAGTTCATGTATTTCTTCCAATTCTATCTAAAAAAGAAATAAATACTCAGATTTTAATTGATTATTTCTTTAAGCAAAATATTCGTGTTTTTGTCCCTAAAATTGTTGATGAGGAATTAATTGCTATTGAAATTTTTCCTAATACAGTTTTTGAAACCAGCGGTTGGGGAATTTCTGAACCAGTTTCTAATGAAGATTCTGGAGAAAATGATTTCGATTATGTGATTACTCCGCTTTTATATTGTGACAAAAAAGGGAATAGAGTAGGCTACGGAAAAGGTTTTTATGATGGTTTCTTTGAAAATATTTCTTCCAAGACAAAAAAAATCGGAGTTAATTATTTTAACCCCGATGAAAATATCGATGATGTCTGGGAAAATGATATTCCGCTAGACTATTTGGTAACGCCGACAGACGTTGTATCTTTTTTAGGCTTAGAATAAAAATTTAAAAAGTAAAATTTAAATTCTTTCTTAAATTTCACCGGCGCAGAAACTAACGTGTACTGAGCATTCTTTTCAAAAGAACCTAAGGATCGGTTTTTATCATCAAAATATTCCACATTAAATTTCGCTAAATCTAAGGTGTCTTTTTTATAATAATCTTTATACACCTCAAGATTATTAACTTTCGCGGTCTTCACTTTTAGACTGTCCAGCTCTTTAAAAAGTTTCTTAAAAGTTGTGCTGTCCGGCTTATGGAAGTAGCTTTTCATCTGTGAATAGATTACTGTATCTATTTCAGTATCACCATTTCCTGATAAGTAAAGCGTTGAGAGATCCAAAAGCTCCTGAACTTTCTGTTTTGTTATGAAATTTATCGCTTGTGCGCTATCCATTTGTACTGCAGGATAGCTACTTCTGTTGTTACTTGTTCTTAATTTGTCTAAATCGCTTACTTCTGCCGTCGTTTTTTTATTGCAGGCCGCTAAGCAAAATAACAGTATTGCAAACAGTAAAAAATTATTTATTCTTTTCATCAGTACTTGCAATTTTAAATTTAATAGATACTATTTTTCCTTTATCTTTTTTCATTTCAATTACGCTAAGGTTTTTCAAAGACGTAGTTGGTGTGGTTACTAAAGTAATATATTTTTGTTTATCGAGGGTCTCAATTCCAAAAGTTGCATTGTCATATACTTGATAGATCACCGCGTTATTACTAATCAGGTTTTCCAGCTGCTTTCTCTTTTGTTTTAGCATTTCAGGATTGCCTTTTGCATCTTTTACAGAGAAATAATTTACCGCCATTTTGTAATCATCTGGCTTTAATTCTATCATTTCTTCTTCAGGGGCATTTTCAAGATTACGGTTTACTTCCAGATTTTCATAGAAAGGAGCACTAATCTGCATTTTGATGTTTTTATCCTTGGTGGAATAGTAAAAACATTCTCCAGGCTTTATTTTATATAGAAGAGGAGATTCATTCTCTTTAATTACTTTTATTTCTAAAGTATTTATAATCGAGATGCTTCTGTCTGCGTCTGTGAAACAATATTTATAAGTTTTTGAGAAAATTTCATCTTTAAAACCTAAAAGTCCCGTAGTGATTATCAAAATTGAAGTTACAAATGCCCAAACATTCTTTTTAAAGAAATTCTTTTTAGTTTTTTCGTTCTGAGAAAATATTTGAGTTATTTCTTCTTTATTTTGATTAATTATTTGATTTTCAGTATTTGATTTTTGTAAATCAGGTATTTCTTGCTCTGGTAATTCTGTTTTTTTATGAATTATTTCAGAATTTGGCAATTCTTGAGAATTCGATACGATATTTTCTAATTGCTGAATTTCTTCTTCGTCAAATTCTTCACTTTCCTGTAGCAATTCTCCTGCAAAAAGATGTTGCTTTTTAAAATCATACCATGAGTCATAACCCGCATAAATACTCAATAAATTAAGCATGTCTATTCTGGGTAATTTCGTAACCGGAGAAGTTTTAAAGTAAGTGTAAAAAGACTTTTCGCTAATGTTTCCTTTAGCTTTTTTTCGAAGATCTTCCTGAAAATATATAATATCAATCCCCTTCCACTTTGAAATATCATCGTAGGAAGGAGTGTATTCTTTCAGATATTGAGCTTGAACATCCTTTTTTAACTGCTCAAAATGTAATAGATCTAAATCCGTCAATTTATTTTTTAATAATTAAATTATTGATTTTCAGTATTGTTTATTTGTAAAACTATTTTACAAAGTTATTACAATTATTTTTCCTAAACAAATTTTTTATCTGCTATACCTTTGTCTTGTTCAAATAACAGAACAGAGAAAAATTTTATAAAACAATATTAACAAAATTAAATTTAATTTATTATGAAAAAGTCATTATTCGTAGCTGCTATCGCTGCAATCTCTTTAGTTGCTTGTAAAAAAACTGAAGCTACTGCTACAGAAGGTGCTGCTGATTCAGCTACAACTGCTATCGATTCTACTGTTGCTGCTGTAGATTCTACTGCTACTGCTGCTGTAGATTCAGTAAAAGCTAACGCTGGTGCTGCTGTAGATTCAGTAAAAGCTGATGCATCTGCTGCTAAAACTGAAGTTAAAGAAGAAGCTAAGAAATAATTTAAGCTACGCTTTAAAAATAAAAGAACCGTTTCACTCAGTGAGACGGTTTTTTTATGTACAGTCATTGCGAATCGAAGACAAAGCAATAGCTTATAGAAGTAATTATCTATAAACTATCAACCAACAACTATCACCAATTATCCTTTCTTTTGTCTCAACGCTTCATAACAAGTAATCGCCACAGCATTGCTCAAATTCAAAGAATCGATACTTCCAACCATTGGAATTAAAGTATTCTTTCCTTTTCCTGTCCAGAATTCACTTAAACCTGAATGTTCTGTTCCAAATAAAACTGCTGACCTCTGCGTGAAATCTCTTTTATAAAGATCTTCCGCCGTTTCATCCATGATAGTTGTATAGATATTGAAATTGTTTTTATTTAAATATTCTACAACTTCTTCATTTTCTGCCTGAAAAACTTCCATTCCGAAAAGGCAACCTACGCTTGATCGAATAACATTCGGATTGTAAAAATCTGCTTTTGTATCAGTTACAATTAAAGCATCAACGCCAAAAGCCTCACAACTTCTTAAAATGGCACCCAAATTTCCCGGCTTTTCAACACCTTCTACAATAATTACGGTAGAATTATCCTTCGGGTTAAAATCTTTAAGAGAAGTTTCTTTTGTTTTGTAAACACCAATAATTCCTTCAGAACTTCCTCGGTACGCGATTTTTTCATACACTTTATCGCTTACCAAATGAATTTTTCCGTTGGACTGAGTTCCTTTAAATATATTTTCACAGATAAAATATTCTACAGGTTCGAAATCATACTTTAAAGCTCTTTCATTTTCCTGCTGACCTTCCACAACAAAAACGTTGGATTTTTTTCTAAATCTGTTGTCTGTAAGAAGTTTCGTGATGTTTTTTATCTTTTCGTTTTGAAAACTTTCTATTTGCATAGTGCAAAATTATGTAAAATTTATCGTTAAATAATGAAAATGAAAAACCTCAGAATCAATCCGAGGTTTATTTTAAAATTGTAGCTTGATGTACTCGGCTCTTTTTACTTTTTACCTTGTACCTGAAAAATTATTCTTCTGAGGATTCAATTGAGATTTGAGAAGTGTCGATCAAACTTTGTGGCAATTCTTTTTTATTTTTAATTCCTAAAGATTTTAATTTCTGTGTCTGAACAATCAAATTGTCATTTCCTGAAGATAATTGCTTGTAAGCATCATTATAAACGTTTTTAGCCTGATCGAGATTTCTTCCCACTTTTTCAAGATTATCGACAAAACCGACAAATTTATCGTACAATTTAGCTCCTCTCTCAGCAATTTCCATAGAATTTCTGTTTTGATATTCTCTTTTCCAAAGATCGGCAATCAGTTTTAATGAAGTAATTAAGTTACTTGGATTTAATAATAAAATTCTTCTGTCATAAGCATAATTCCAAAGATTTTGATCGGCTTGCATAGCCGCAATATAAGCAGGCTCGCTTGGAATAAACATCATCACAAAATCCAGAGATTTTCCGTAATCATCGTACGCTTTTTGGCTTAATTGATTAATGTGATTTTTGATAGAGTTTAAATGTTGATTCAATCTCATAAGATAAATATCTTGGTCGGTTTCATCCACCAATTCGATAAATGCAGTTAAAGAAACTTTGGAATCAATGATTACATTTCTTTCGTCAGGATATTTTATCACTGCATCCGGGCGCATTTTTTTACCTGAAAATTCAGAAAACAACGCTTTATTATCTTCATCGCGAAGTTCATGTTCAAGAAAATATTCTCTTCCTTTTACCAAGCCAGATTTTTCGAGGATGCTTTCCAAAATCATTTCGCCCCAATTTCCCTGTGTTTTACTTTCGCCTTTCAATGCGCGCGTTAGCTTTTTAGCATCTTCGGAAATTTGTTGGTTCAGTTCGGCTAATTCCTTTACTTTTTCGGCAAGAGAAAAACGTTCTTTATTTTCCTTTTCGTACGCTTCGTTCACACGGTTTTTCAAATCGGTAATTTTTTCCTGAAAAGGTTCAAGAATATTTTTAAGATTATTTTGATTAAGTGTAGTAAATTTTTCGGTTTTCTCTTCCAGAATTTTATTCGCCATATTTTCAAACTGAAGTCTGGCTTCCTGCTGCATTTTAATGATTTCTTCTTTTTGAGTATTCAGCGAGGTTTCAAGAATTTCATTTCTGGCAGATATTTTATTATATTCATTTTTTAGATCATCCAAAATGTCTGATTGTTGTACATAAAGTTCTTTATCTTTTGCATTATTTTGAAGCAATTCCTGAACTTTCAAGTTTGCATTTTCAAAATCGGCTGTATTTTTTATATGTAATTGATTCAGATTGTCATACGTGCTTCGTAAAACCATCGATGATTTTAAAGCAAAATACGAAACCAGAGCGCCCAAAACGCCGCCCGCCGCAAAACCAATTATTAAATAGGTGATCTCCATTTTTCAAAATTATGAAAAAAGCGTTGGGAATAAAATAGCTTTGTCTCGGATGTGAAATAAATGATGCTTATCTTTAGGACAAATTTCAGGAACATGAATGTTTTGTTAGTTGAAGATGATTCCAGAATCAGCAATTTTCTGGTGAAAGGTCTAAGCGAAATCGGTTATCATATTACGTTGGCAGAATCGGGTGAAAAAGCCCGTGAGATCATCGGTTTATATGAATTTGATATTATTCTGATGGATATTATGCTTCCCGGTCTGGACGGAATTCAATTAACCCAAATCATCAGATTCAAGAAAAATTATACGCCAATTTTGGTGATTAGCGCATTAAACAGTCCTGATGATAAAATTAAAATGCTTGATTTGGGTGCAGATGATTATTTGTCTAAACCTTTTCATTTTGAAGAATTAATTTCAAGAATAAAAGCGCTGACGAGAAGAAATAAATTAAGCTACGAAAAAGAATCTCAGTTGATCTCTTGCGGAAATCTGACGATTGATAAAGATCTTCATAAAGTAACACAAAACGGGAACGAAATAGAATTTTCTCCCACCGAGTATAAATTGTTGAATTTTCTTTTAGAGAATAAAAATAGAGTGCTGAGCAGAACGCAGATTCTTCATAATGTGTGGGGAATTAATTTTGATAATAACACCAATCTCGTGGATGTTTATATTTCTTACCTCCGAAATAAAATAGACGAAACCGAGAATAAAATTATTCATACAATAAAAGGAACCGGCTATCTGATCAAAGATTAAAATGACGCTAAGAAACAGATTTACCCTTATTTCAAGCCTGTCGTTTGGCATTGTTTCTATCATTACATTTGCAGTGATATATTTTGCGTATTACGACAGTACAAAGATTTCTTACTTTGAAAAGCTGAAAAATACGGCGCTTATTTCTGCGATTTATTATCTTGAAAAAGACGAACTTTCGGTCAACCGTCATGCGCAAATCAAAAAAGAGTATAAAAGTCTGATCCGAAATAGGGAAGTGGCGATTTATGATCAGAATAATAAGGTGACTTTCGGGGAAGATTTTAATGATCCTTATATTAAGCAGAAACATTTGAATGCGGCACGAGCCAACCAATGGGTTCAGTTTATGTCGGAGGATAATTTTTATTACGGAATTTTTTATCCAGATAATCAGGGAGATTTTGTGGTTTTTGTAAAATCTTCAAATGCTTCTTTCCGGTCGCAGATCTTCAGGCTGTCCATCATCATGTTTACGGTGCTTATTTTAGGATTAACCGCCATTTTTATTTTGAGTCGTTATCTTTCAAAAGTGGTTTATAAACCTGTTTCTAATGTGGTGAAACATATTAATAATGTTGATTATAAAAATATTTCCCAGGCGATAACGACTACCAATACAAATGATGAGATTGAAGAACTCATAAAATCTTACAATAAATTATTCGGAAGGATTTCTGAAAATATGCTGTTGCAGCAGAATTTTATCAACTATGTTTCTCACGAGTTTAAAACACCTTTGGCCGCCATTTCAGGTAATCTTGAAGTTTTTGCTCAAAAAGACCGAACGCCCGAGGAATACCGGAAAGTGGTAAAAGAATCCCTGGAAAACGTCTACGAAATTGAAAATATTCTGAATAATCTTTTGCTGATGTCCGGTTTAGCAAAGCTTGAAGAATCGCATAAAACCGTAAGAATCGATGAACTGATCTGGAAAATTTATTCTAAACTTGAACCCAAAGCTAAAGAGCATCAATCTTCCATAACAATAGATTTGCAGGTGATAAAACCTTCATTGCTTGAATATCCGGGAAATGGAACGTTGCTTTTTTTAGCCTTATATAATATTGTAGAGAACGCGATAAAATATTCTTCAAATAATTCTATTGAGATTAATATTTTTGAGCAAACAGACAAGTTGCATATCGAAGTTAAAGATCATGGCAAAGGAATTTCCAAAGAAGATCTTAACAACGTAACCGAAACTTTCTTCCGCGGAAAAAATGTAAATGAAGTAAAAGGAAGTGGGATCGGACTGTCTTTGTCTAAAAGTATTTTTGATCATCATCATATTTCAATGAAAATTGATTCTGAAGTGAATAAAGGGACAACAGTTTGTTTAATTTTTAATGCCTAAAATATTTGGCTGGAAGAGTGAAGCTGGAGGGTGGAAGTTTTTAGTGTCCTTAGAATATTTTTTAATCACCTTTTATTTTATGGTCTGTATTAACCTCCATCTTCCATCACCCATCTTCCAGCTACGCATTCTAATCAAACTCTAATGTTGGGCTAACCGAACTTTAATTCTATTCGAAATTGCCTTTAATCTTACCAAAATAACTTTGTGGTCTTAAATACAAAGACCTTGAAGAAGCATATATTAATTGTACTATACATTCATGTCTTCGGTTTTTTTTCGGCGCAGGTTTCGGATACGATTACCATAAGCAGAAAAGAAGCCGAAGCAGTTTTTCTTGCCAATAACTTAGATCTTATCGCTCAAAAGCTGGAGATTTCACAGGCAGAAGCACGAACAGTTCAGGCTAAATTCTGGCCCAATCCTACATTAAGCATCAGCGAAGTTAATTTGTGGAAAACCTACGATATTGAAGCGCAACCTGCGCTGATCGGAAATTGGGGAAAAAGCTCACAAGTTGCCGTTGAAATTGAGCAGGTAATTCAAACTGCCGGAAAGAGAAGAAAGAATATTGAACTTGCCAAAATTGATGTGGATGGTGAGCAATACGAACTTCAGGAAGTGCTGCGCGAACTTAAGAAAACATTGCGAAATACGGTAACGGAAATTCTTTATAATCAGGAACAGCAAAAAATTTATCAAGGACAAATAGCTTCGATTGAGAAACTCACGAAGTCTTATAATAATCAATTGAGTCTTGGGAATATCAGTAAAGCGGAATATGTAAGATTGAAAGCTCAGGAAATTGAGTTTAAAAAGAAACTCATCTCCCTTCATCAGGAAATTCAGGAGCAACAGGTAGAATTGAAAGCTTTACTGATTCTTCCCGCTAAAAAATATATTGTGATCTCAGATCCTTTTACAATGCCGGAAAAAGATTTGTCGGAATTAGAAGTCGATCAATGGACGGAAAAAGCAAAAGAAAATCGACCTGATATTTTGATGGCAAAAAATCAGGAAAAGTACGCGCAGAAAAATCTTGAATTGCAAAATGCCATGAAAACTCCAGATGTTACCGTTTCGATGAATTACGACCGTGGCGGAAATATTATGAAAGATTTTGTAGGAGTGGGAGTCGCGGTTGATCTTCCGATTTTTGATCGAAATAAAGGAAATATTCAAGAAGCGAAACTTGAAATTGAAAAAACAAAGATCGAGACCCGAAAGAATATGCTGAAATCTGAAAACGAAATTTCTTCTGTGTTTAAAAATTATATCAAAACAAAAGAGATTTCACATGATATCGATGATGCATACGAATCTACACTAGACGGACTTTTAATTAGTCATGAAAAAAACTTCAGACTCAGAAATATCAGCATGCTTGAATATATGGATTTCCTGGATACCTATATCGGCAATAAAATGATCATTCTGGATACGAAAAAAGAACTTAACCAATATTATGAAAACCTGCAGTATGTTGTGGGACAAGATTTATAAAATGAAAAAAAATATAGTATTATACCTTGCAGCAACGTCTTTTATGCTGGTGACATTCACAGGCTGTGCAGATAAAAAGCAGGTGGAGAAAACGGAAAACAAGACCTATTGTATCAGCCCGGATCTTAAAAAAGAAATAAAATTAGCAAAAGTTGAAATTCTGCCCATTCAGGAAAGTATTACGCTAACGGGAGAGGTAGAAAGCAATTCTGATAAAACGGTTCCTTATGTAAGTCTCGTGGATGGTGTAGTTACTGAAACCTATTTTGCACTTGGTGATTTTGTGAAAAAAGGTCAGGTTTTAGCAACGATCAAGTCTTCTTCGTTAAACGAAATGCAAGATGATACCCAAACATTGCAAGCACAATTGGCAGTCGCCAAAAGAAAATTATCTTCAGTAGAAGCAATGTATAAAGATGATATTGCTTCTCAGAAAGATTTGCAGGAAGCCAAAGCCGAGGTACAGATTCTTCAGTCTAATATTTCTAAAACGAAAAAAAACCTGCAGTTGTACTCTGCGGGAGAAAATAATCTTCAGATTAAATCTCCGGCAGACGGATATGTGATCGAAAAAAATATTTCCAACGGAATGCCTGTAACGACTGGAGGTGAACAGTTGTTTAAAATTTCAAATCTTGATAAAGTTTGGGTGATGGCGAATGTATATGCGACCAACATGCGAAATGTCTATGAAAACCAACCTGTAACCGTAAAAACACTCGCTTATCCTGATGAAGTTTTTTCCGGAAAAATAGATTTGATCTCTCAGGTTTTTAATGAAACTGAAAGAGTTTTAAAGGCAAAAATTGTAATGGATAACACCAATATGCACCTGAGACCCGGAATGTCTGCGGATATCGTATTGCCTGTAAATGCTCAGAACAAATCGGCGATGGCAATTCCTCAGAAAGCATTGATTTTTGATAATAATCAAAGTTATGTAGTGGTCTACAAAAAAGATTGTGAACTGGAAATAAGACCTGTAACAGAGATCGCTTCCAACAGCCAATATATTTATGTTGAAGGAAACCTGAAAGCAGGAGAAAATATCATTACTTCAAACGGTCTTCTGATTTATGAAAACCTGAAAAGCCAATCTAAATAAAGAGAATCATGAGAAAATTTGTTCAGAATATTGTTTCTTTCTCTTTAAAAAACTCCCTGATTGTTATTTTTGGGACGCTTCTTTTATTGGCAGGAGGAATCTATTCTTATATTCATACGCCCATCGAGGCATTTCCGGATGTTACCAATACGAGGGTGAGAGTGATTACCCAATGGCCGGGGAGAAGTGCCGAAGAAATAGAAAAATTTGTTACGCTTCCGATCTCGAAAGAAATGAATACCATTCCGAATAAAACTTCGGTGCGGTCTATTTCCCTTTTCGGATTATCGGTGGTTACGGTTATTTTTGATGATCATGTGGATGATTTTTACGCTCAACAATATGCTTCCAACCGACTCGGAAATGTAGAATTGCCCAACGGCGCAGAATTCAGCATTGAACCTCCTTCAGGAGCTACCGGGGAGATCTATCGTTATGTTATTAAAAGTAAATTACCGATTAAAGAAGTCACTTCCATTCAGGATTGGGTGATCGAGCGGGAGCTTCTTGCTGTTCCCGGAGTAGCCGATGTGGTGAGTTTTGGAGGTGAAGAGAAAACGTATGAGATCAAAATTAATCCTACAGAACTTCAGAACTATGATCTTTCACCTCTGGATGTCTATGAAGCGGTTTCGAAAAGCAATATCAATGTAGGCGGAGATGTGGTTTCCAAAGGCGATCAGGCTTATGTTGTCCGTGGAATTGGATTGTTGGAAAGTAAAGAGGATATTGAAAATATTCAGATTGAAGTAAAAGGGTCTACGCCGATTTTGGTAAAGCATGTGGCTGAAGTTAAAGTTTCCGCAAAACCGAGACTCGGACAAGTAGGTTACAATAAGGAAAATGATCTGGTAGAAGGTATTGTCATCATGCTTCGTGGAGAAAACCCGAGTGATGTCATTGGCAGATTAAAAGACCGTATCGCAGAATTAAACGGAGGCGAGCTGCCGGGAGATGTGCAGATTGTTCCGATCATCGACAGAACAGAATTGGTAAACACAACCGTTCATACCGTTTCTAAAAACTTAGTTGAAGGGGTAATTCTGGTTTCCATCATCGTATTTATCTTTTTATACAACTGGAAAACGACTTTTATCGTCGCTTCAGTCATTCCTTTAGCATTCCTTTTTGCTATTATTATGCTTAAAATTCAGGGATTGCCCGCCAATCTTATTTCGATGGGAGCCTTGGATTTCGGGCTGTTGCTGGAAGGAACCCTCGTCATTGTGGAACACGTTTTTGTCGCCCTCGAGCAAAAATCGAAGGAAGTCGGGCTCAAGCGTTTCAATAAAATGTCAAAGCTTGGAATCATCAAGAAAAGTGCAGGCAGCGTGGCAAGCTATATTTTCTTTGCTTTGTTGATTTTGATTGTTGCGTTAATGCCCATTTTCTCATTCCAGAAAGTAGAAGGTAAAATGTTTTCACCATTGGCATTTACGTTAGGATATGCTTTGTTAGGCTCATTAATTCTAAGTTTAACTTATGTTCCGGCGATGTGTAAATTGTTATTAACTAAAAATATTGAAGAGAAAGAAAACTTTATTTCCAGATTTTTCAGAGTTAATATTTACAGAATTTACGAATTCAGCTATCGTCATAAAAAAGGATTTATGGTTGGCTTTGTAGCTTTATTAGCTCTTTGTGCTTGGAGATTTTCAAATTACGGATCTGAGTTTTTGCCTAAATTAAATGAAGGCGCAATCTACGTTCGTGCTACATTACCAAATAGTGTGAATCTTGATGAATCTGTTCGACTAACCAAAGAGATGAAAGGAATTTTAATGAAGTATGATGAAGTGAAATTCGTGATGACACAAACCGGTCGCCCCAATGACGGAACAGATCCCACCGGATTTTTTAATATCGAATTTAATATTCAGCTGAAACCTGAAGACGAATGGAAGAAAAAAATATCAAAAGACGAACTTTTAGAACAGATGAGAGTTTCTCTGGAACGATATCCGGGAATCAACTTTGGATTTAGTCAGCCGATTCAGGATAATGTGGAAGAATATGTGGCGGGGGTAAAAGCCCCTTTGGTGATTAAAATTTTCGGAAATGATTTGTTCGAACTTGAAAAATATGCCAATCAGGTGGCTAATTCCATCAAAACAGTTCAGGGAATTTCGGATGTGAATGTTTTTAAAAATATTGGATTGCCAGAACTGAGAATTCAGCTTCATGATTCTAAAATGGCAAAATACGGAGTGTCGACAGCCGATGCACAGGCGGTTATTGAAATGACGATTGGCGGGCAGGCAGCGACAAAATTCTATGAAGAAGAAAGAATGTTTGATGTCATGTTGAGGTTTGAAAAAGATTATCGTGACACACCCGAAAAAATAGGAAATATTCTGATTCCGACTCAAGATAATAAAAAAGTGCCATTGAAAGAGATCGCAACGATTGATTATCATACAGGCCCTTCATTTATTTACCGAGAAGGAAACAGCCGATATATCGGGGTTGGTTTTAATATTGAAGGTCGAGATCTTGGAAGTACCATTGAAGATGCCAAAGCAAAAGTGGCCAAAGATGTAAATATTCCGAAAAAGCATAAAATGACTTGGGCTGGAGAATTTGAAAGTAAAGAAAGAGCCGGAAAACAGCTTGCAATGGTGGTTCCTATTTCTTTAGTGTTGATTTTGATGTTGCTGTATTTCAATTTCGGAAATATGAAAGATACTTTAATTTCTTCGATTACGCTTGCATTTGCATTTATCGGAGGGTTTATGTCGCTTTGGTTCACAGGTACAATCTTCGGAATTTCAGCAGGAATCGGATTTATCATTCTCTTTGGAGTCGCCACAATCGACGGGATTGTCCTCATTGGCGTTATGAAAGAAAATCTTCAAAATAAAATACCTCTAAAGGCTGCCATTGCGGATGGGGTAAAAAGCAGAATTCGTCCCGTTGTCATGATTGCTTTAATGGGATCGATGGGGTTGTTGCCGGCGGCCATGTCCAACGGAATGGGTTCTGAAATTCAAAAACCATTAGCTATCATGATCGTTGGCGGATTGATCATCTGTATGTTGCTTTCCTTTACGATTTTACCGGCTGTGTTTTACTACGCGTACCGAAAAAAGTATAAAGAAACGGCATAATGTATTGCAAATAATATCTTACTATATTATTCTTTCAACGGGTTTTTACCCACAAAAGTGAGCCATTTGGCTCACTTTATTTTTTTGAATTCAGAGTCTATTTGTATTTGATAGTAGAAATTTTTAGTTGGTTTTCTCTTCATTTTTCTTAATTAAAATAAACTTTGTTTATTCTTTTTTAACATTAAGAATTTAAGTTAATGAAGGGAAATTTAATTAAGAAATCAATGTATTGATTTTTATTAAGTTTTTTAAGCAAAGAATTTTAGCATCTTAATTTCTTAATGTTTAGAAAATGTAAAATTTAAATATTCTCTTAAGGAATTAAAATAGGCTCTGGAAATGGTTCCAAAACGGTAGGTTGACAGAAAACTGTGTATATGATGCAGGTTCCGCCCATGCACATATAACCTGTCATCGATGACGATCCGTCGGGGCACATGATAAGAGCTTCTCCGTAACGGCTGCATTCTCTATCTGAATAACATTCTAAAGCAGGATATAAAGTTCCTCCGAATACGTTTTTAAGGTCTTTTCTTGAAAGATTTTTTAATTGACTGTTTTTCATGGTTTAGTTTTTTGTTGTATATAAATATACAATTATTTATAATAATGAATGTAACGTGGGATCAGTTACAAAACTTGGGGAGTAAGCAAAAATTTTGTATCCATAAAGTTTGTCATCCCCGTAGGGATCTAAGCAAAGTATTAGAAAACAAGACTCAAACAATTCTTTATTTTCTCTTTAACGCTATCGATCGCTAAAGCTTTGCATCTCATTTTAAATATTTTCGGTCGCAATGGCGTTCTACTCAGCAAATGATAGCAATATTTAATTGGCTTAACTATAAAAATTCAAAGCCTTAAACTTTGAACACAAAGCTCACAAAGTTTTCTGATTATGATATGTTTTAAGTTTCACAAAGCCGTTCCACTTATAAAAGACAATAAAAAGTTAATATATTTTCTCCCCAAGTTTTGAAATTGAGCCGTAATGTGCTAAAGGGTCAAAATAAAAAAAGACTGCCTTTGAAAGACAGTTTGTATATGTTGAGGTTTAGTAGATATTTTAATTAACGACTACGGGCTAGCCCTGGTTGAGCGGTATGTTTGAGCTCTTTTCGGGTTTCGGCTCGGCGGCGAAGCCGCCGAGCCGAAACCCGAAAAAGCGAGTAGCGAAAGCAGGAAAAGGCTTCAAATCAATTTGAGTTTATGGATTTTCCTGCGAAATCTCTTTATGATGTTCCAAATACAGAGGTAAAGCCGCCGAACCATACCACGGAAAAATTTCATAACTGAAAACTCCGGCTTGTACAGCAGGATCTGTTTTTACCCACTGTTCCGCTTCTTCTTTAGATTTGGTATTGAAAATAAACATACCGCGATAATTTTCTTTATTCTTTTCCAGAAAAGGTCCCGCGACAATTATTTTTCCTTCATCTGCCAATTTTCCGATATTTCCCAAATGACCTTTCATGAGTTCGCTCATTTTGGTTTTATCTTCAATTTTTGTGGCTCCGGTTGTCAGCATTACGATGGTGTACGCTTTCATGCCGTATTTGTCTGCGCCTAGTTTTGTGGCTAATTCCTGATTAAATTCAGTCTTTTTATTTTGCCCCTTTAATGGAATTGATAAAAATGAAATCAATAAAACGAAAGCAAAGAGGGAAGTTGTCTTTTTCATAATGTATGTGTTTAATTGTTTTTTTTTAATCTTTTATTGCTAAAAATTCTTTGGCAAGTTCAATCATTTTAGGATCTCCGGTATATTTTCCGTGTTCATCGGATAATTTTACGGTTGGAATCCATTCTTTGTTGGGAGCTTGAACGCCAATTAATTTCATCACGATATTCATTGGTTTTAAACCTACGTCATTGGTTAAATTAGTTCCGATTCCGAAAGAAACGCCAATTTTTCCTTTACAATAATTCGTAATTTCTTCTACTTTTTCAAGATTTAAAGCATCCGAGAAAATAATATATTTAAACAAAGGATTGATACCGTGTTTTTCATAATGAGCAATTGTTTTATCAGCAAATTCCAAAGGATCTCCGCTGTCGTGACGAACGCCATCGAAAAGTTTAGCAAATTTTTTATCAAACTGACGGAAGAAAACATCGGTTGTATATGTGTCTGAAAGCGCAACACCCAAGTCACCTCTGTAAACATCTACCCAATGTTCCAGCGCCAATTCGTTTGCCATTTTGAAACCATATTCCGCGGCATGAAACATAAACCATTCGTGAGCGTGAGTTCCGATAGGTTTTACGCCATATTTCATCGCAAAATGTACGTTGGAACTTCCGATAAATGTATTCTTTTTATTTTGAGTTAAAGCTTCCATTACCAAGTTCTGAACTTTGTAAGAATGTCTTCTTCTGGTTCCGAATTCTGCGAAGTTGACGCCCAATTTGGTTAAAGATTCTGCTTTTTCAAGCGTTTTGTTCATTACTACTTCATTAGAATCTCTTTCCATGTGTTTCATTTCATAATGAAGCTCACTGATTAGTGCCAACAAAGGAACTTCCCAAAGAATAGTTCGATACCAAAGCCCTTCTACAGTTACAGAAAGTTCAGTTCCTTCCTGGTGAATTTTCACTTCAGACGGGTCGTAATGATAGCCTTCCAGAAAATCAAGATAAGGAAGGTCGATATAAGGGCAGGTTCTTGCCATGAATTTTTTTTCATCCTTGGTAAGCTTCAGTTCGGCCATTTTATTAACAGCTTCTCTTAAAGCCGAATCAAAACCTTCCGGAAACTGATGTTTTCCTCTGTTGATGAATTCATATTTTACTATAGAGCTCGGAAATAATTTCACCACCGCATTCTGCATTGTGATTTTATAGAAATCATTGTCTAAGATGGAGTTTAATCGTACGTCGTGCATAATTGTGTAATTTATACGCAAATTTAATAATTAAAAATAAAATCACCTAAATGTAAGGTGATTTTTTTAATATTTTCTGATAAATTTTTTATAGTTATTTTCCAAGATAAGAGTTGTACATCCAAACTTCTTTTTCCTGCTCGGTGATATAGTCGCTCATTTGGGAGTTTGTACCTTCGTCTCCGGCAGCATCGGTAATGTCTAAAAGTTCTCTCTGAAGATCAATCACTACTTTAAAAGAATTTAAAATAATTTCTACGCTTTTATTTCCGTCGCTTACTTCTTTACTCTCCTGAATAGTTGCCACTTTCAGATAATCTGAATAATTATGTGCTGGAGTTGCTCCCAATGTCAAAATTCTTTCAGCAATTTCATCAATTTTTAACACTAAACTGTTGTAAAGCTCTTCAAATTTAGGGTGTAAAGTGAAAAATTGTTCACCTTTGATATTCCAGTGAGAGCCTCTCGTGTTTTGATAGAAAACAGAATAGTTGGCCAATAAAATGTTCAGTTTTTCTGCAATGTTTTTACAATCGGCTTCTTTTAGCCCGATAATGCTTGCGTTTTTCATAAGTCTATTATTTAATTATGCCTTATTGGAAGGAAATATCATGCCGAACTTTCCCCTAACCAATAGATGATAACTATGGCAGGATTTTTTAAATAAATTTGAATAAGTTTGCTTAATATTGCGGTTTAAAAGACTAAATACTATGATGAAATATAAGATTGCGGCTATCATAATAGTAATTACCTATTTTGTTCACACTTTTTTTCTTCCAACTGGCGGAATAGGAGCCGACAGCTTGTCTTATTTCGGAATTGCATCTGATTTGCCTAAAATAAAAACCAATCTTTTTCCTTTAGGTTATCCTTTGTTACTGGAAATCGGTCATTTTTTTACGAAGGATTATTTCTGGTCGTCAAAGATTTTAAACTTACTTTTAACATCAACGATTTTATTATTTTCCTATTTTAAAAAATATTATTTTAGGGAAACGGTTTTACTCTTTATGGGTAAAACATTCTTTTTTGTATTCGCAGGAACGCTTTCTGAGGGTACTTTTATTTTCTTTCTGTATTTTATGATTTACTTTTTGCATCAGGTTTTCATGAAAAAAAATATGGTGAGAAATGCGGTTTTTGCATCAATTGCGCTCACTTGTTTATTTACCGTAAGGTATTCTGGTGTTTATATTTATTTGTCAGCGTTGGTTTTTGGTGTTTTTGTTTTTAATAAAATTAAAAATAAAGAATATTTTAAACCTTACTTATTTTTTGTAATTCTCTCAGGAATAGGAGTCGGAGGATATTTGCTGTTTAACTTTCTGAATTTAGGAAACTTTACAGGAGAAAATTTAAGAGGAAAACCAATCTGGATATCCTATATATATACGGTGAGAGATATTTTTGGTTTAGCCAACGCCGTAGATCCTTATATAGGAATAAAGCCTGCATCCAACAGTCTTGCGAGTATGGCTTTTCAGTTTTTTGTTTTTGTGATTGATATTTTATTGTTCAGATATTTACTTACTTATTACCGAAAAGCAAAAGGAACACAGTTATATTACTTTCATCAATTGTTATGGATAACGGCAGCTGTTTATGGTGTGTCACTTCTTCTTTCAGGATACTTTCAGCAAATTGAAGAAATGGGAGTGAGGTTGCAGGCTGCTGCGAATGTTTGTCTATTCTTTTCATTTCTGATTCTTTATTTTCAAAATCAAAAATCAGATAAATGGATTTGGCGTATAGGATGTTTCTTTTTTGTGTTTTTGGTGGCGTATAGTTTAAAAAGTCCGTCTAATTATTTGAAGAATAAGCATCAGATTCAGCCTCAAATGGAAAAGTTTAAGGATAAAGTATATATCTATAATGATCAGAAGGAGATAAAGAATGTTACGAAATATCATATTCCGATTATTAATAAATCTTTCACTTACGAACATACAAATAATCAGAAGGGAGAAATAAAACAATCGCTTGCAGGAACTTTTTATCCTCAGATAAAATGGGTGAAATATGATACGGTAAGGGATAAAAGTAAAGTTTTGTACACTTCTTGGCTTATTTTAGATTAATTATAATATTGAATTTTAATAAATGATGAAAAGTTTTCTGGTTTCTATTTTTATTTTCTTCGGAATTTGCTTGTTGTATTTTTTTGTGGCGATTTCTAAAACAGATGGTAATTTCACTTATGTTCTAGATGATGCTTACATTCATTTGGCAATTGCGAAGAATTTTGCTTTACATGGTATTTGGGGAATGACTCAATATGCATTTTCTTCCACTTCATCATCACCGATATTCACTTATTTGATCAGTATTTGCATTAAATTATTTGGAAATTCAGCTCTCATACCGATTTTCATTAATATTTTATTGATGATAAGTGTGATTTACTTTTTAACGAAATATTATTCCCGATTTTCAGATAAAGTCAGATTTATAAGTATCTCTGTATTAGCTACTGTATTTGCTTCTGTTTTACATTTGCAAATGTTCTCCGGAATGGAGCATATTTTACAAATTCTATTGGTTGTCATTAATATTTACTTTTTTACCAATTGGATTTCAAGTGATTTTAAAAATACAAATTCACTCTTTTATTTTTATGGAACGATTCTATTGCTAGGTTTGGTAAGGTTTGAAATGATGTTTTACTTCGTTTCTTTAGCCTTTTTCCTTTTCTTTCTTAAGAAATTTAAAGAATCAATCTTGATTTTACTATTCGGTTTTGTTCCGATTTTAATTTTTGGATATTTTAATAATCTTCATACTGGACATTTTTTTCCGAATTCTGTGGTTGTAAAAGGTGCACACGTCGATTTTGGAGAAGACTTTTTTTGTCAGATAAAAGATATTATGCTAACAGCACTTTTCAACAGAAGTTTTTATAAAAGATGTTTATTGCCGCTGCTTTTGCTTTGTTTTGTGATCTTTAGCGATTATAAAAAACGAACTTCTTTACAAGATTTTTATAAAAAGAATTTTTTCCTGTTCGTTTGGGCGATTACGATGCTGCTTCATAGTGTTTTTGCAGATTTGAAAAGTATTCTAAGATACGAAGCTTATCTTATTGTAGCTTTTGCCATGCTTATTATTCCTAGGCTTAGAGAGTATTTTATCTATTTTAAATTTGAACTTAAAAAAAATCTTATTCTGAATATTTTATTGTTTGCCAACATTGTATTACTGATTTCAAAAATGGGATTCGCCAATAGAATTTTAGTTTATGGGCCTAAAAATATTTATGAACAGCAGGTTCAGTCTGCCAAATTTCTTCATACCTATTATAATGATTCTAAAATTGTTGCGAATGATATTGGGGCGATTTCTTATTTTACGAATATTCATTTGTTTGATATTGCCGGTTTAGGTTCTCAGGAAATGATTAAATTCAACGAAAAAGTAAAAAATTCTGATGAAGAATACGGAAAGTATATTGGCGATTTTTCAAAAAAGAACAATTTCAAGATAGCGATTGTATATGAAGAGTGGCTTCGTGGCTTTGTTCCTAAAGATTGGCAAAAAGTAGCTGTTTTATCTGTTGCTAATAATGACATTGTTTCTCAAACACGCGTTACTATTTTCTGTATTGATTCTAAACTGAAAGAATCTCTTCAAAATAACATCAAAACATTCCACTGGAATAAAAATGTAAAGGTTCATATTTTTGAATGATACTGTGCCTTACCGTATTATATTATTGTTAATTGAATTTTAATAAACAAGATTATTTATACTCAACTGCTTGTAGATTAAAAAATTATTACTATTTTTGCACCCTAAAATAAAAAGCAATTAAATGCCTACTATTCAACAATTAGTAAGAAAAGGAAGAGCCACGCTTGCCAAGAAGAGCAAATCGGCTGCCCTTGATTCTTGTCCACAAAGACGTGGTGTATGTACGAGAGTATATACTACTACACCTAAGAAACCTAACTCTGCACTTAGAAAAGTAGCAAGGGTAAGACTTTCTAACGGTAAAGAAGTTAACGCCTATATCCCGGGCGAAGGACATAATCTTCAAGAGCACTCGATAGTATTGGTTAGAGGCGGAAGGGTGAAAGACCTACCGGGAGTACGTTACCACATCGTAAGAGGTGCATTAGACACTGCAGGTGTAAATGGAAGAACTCAGAGAAGATCTAAGTACGGTGCTAAGAGACCTAAACCAGGACAAGCTGCTGCAGCGCCTGCAAAAGGAAAGAAAAAATAATCATTAAATAAGGTACAGAAGCAATGAGAAAGACGAAAGCGAAAAAAAGACCGTTGTTACCAGATCCAAAATTTAATGATCAATTGGTAACGAGATTCGTAAACAACTTAATGCTAGACGGTAAAAAGTCTATCGCATTCAAAATTTTCTATGATGCATTAGATATCGTAGAAACTAAAAAAGGAGAAACTGAGAAAACAGCCCTTGAAATCTGGAAAGATGCATTAACAAACGTTATGCCTCACGTAGAAGTACGTTCTAGAAGAGTAGGTGGAGCTAACTTCCAGATTCCTATGCCAATCAGAGCTGATAGAAAAATTTCTATGGCAATGAAATGGTTAATTAGCTACTCTAAAAAGAGAAATGATAAGTCTATGGCTTTGAAATTAGCTAATGAAGTAGTAGCTGCTTCTAGAGAAGAAGGTGCTGCTTTCAAAAAGAAAACAGATACTCACAAAATGGCGGAAGCTAACAAAGCGTTTTCACACTTTAAATTCTAATCTGAAATGGGTAGAGATCTTAAATTTACAAGAAATATTGGTATTGCTGCTCACATTGATGCAGGTAAAACTACCACTACAGAAAGAATTTTATTCTATACAGGTGTAAACCACAAAATTGGAGAAGTTCACGATGGTGCTTCTACAATGGACTGGATGGAGCAGGAAGCAGAAAGAGGTATTACTATTACTTCTGCTGCAACTACTTGTTCTTGGAACTTTCCAACAGATCAGGGAAAAGCTTTGCCAGAAACTAAACCTTACCACTTCAACATCATCGATACACCGGGACACGTTGACTTCACAGTAGAAGTAAACAGATCTCTTAGAGTATTAGATGGATTGGTATTCTTATTCTCTGCAGTAGATGGTGTAGAGCCTCAGTCTGAAACAAACTGGAGACTTGCTGACAACTACAAAGTTGCTAGAATGGGATTCGTAAACAAAATGGACAGACAAGGTGCTGACTTCCTTAACGTGGTAAACCAGGTTAAAGACATGTTAGGATCAAACGCAGTTCCAATCGTTTTACCAATCGGTGCTGAAGAAGATTTCAAAGGTGTTGTAGACTTAATTAAAAACAGAGCGATCATCTGGGATGAAGCTGGACAAGGTGCTACTTTCGAAGTAGTTCCAATTCCGGAAGACATGAAGGATGAAGTTCTAGAATATAGAGAGAAATTAGTAGAAGCTGTGGCTGACTACGATGAGACTTTGATGGAGAAATTCTTCGAAGATCCAGATTCAATCTCTGAAGACGAAATCAACGAAGCTCTTAGAAAAGCTACTATCGATTTATCTATTATCCCAATGACTTGTGGTTCTTCATTCAAGAACAAAGGAGTACAGTTTATGTTGGATGCGGTATGTAAATATTTGCCTTCTCCATTGGATAAAGATGATATCAAAGGTACTGACCCAAGAACTGACGCTGAAATCACAAGAAAACCATCTGTAGATGAGCCTTTCTCTGCATTAGCATTTAAGATCGCTACTGACCCATTCGTGGGAAGACTAGCATTCTTCAGAGCATACTCTGGAAGACTAGATGCAGGTTCTTATATCTTGAACACTCGTTCAGGAGATAAAGAAAGAATCTCTAGAATCTATCAGATGCACGCTAACAAGCAAAACCCAGTAGAATATATTGAAGCTGGAGATATTGGTGCTGCTGTAGGTTTCAAATCTATCAAAACTGGTGATACGATGTGTGATGAGAAAAACCCGATCATTCTTGAATCTATGGTTTTCCCTGATCCGGTAATTGGTATCGCTGTTGAGCCTAAAACTAAAGCTGACCAGGATAAAATGGGTAACGCTCTAGCTAAATTGGCTGAAGAAGATCCTACGTTTACTGTAAGAACTGACGAGGCTTCTGGACAAACGATCATCTCTGGTATGGGTGAGCTTCACTTAGATATCATTGTAGACCGTATGAAAAGAGAGTTCAAGGTTGAAGTAAACCAAGGACAACCTCAGGTAGAATACAAAGAAAACTTAACAAAAGTTGCTCAACACAGAGAGGTTTACAAAAAACAATCTGGTGGTAAAGGTAAATTTGCTGATATTGTATTTGAACTAGGACCTGCAGACGAAGGTAAAGTTGGTTTAGAATTCATCAATGAGATCAAAGGTGGTAACGTTCCTAGAGAATTTGTTCCTGCCATTGAAAAAGGATTTAAAGCTGCAATGAAGAACGGTCCTTTGGCTGGTTTCGAAGTTGAAGGTATTAAAGTTACTCTTAAAGATGGATCTTTCCACGCGGTGGATTCTGATGCTCTTTCTTTCGAAATGGCTGCAAAATTAGGATTCAAAGAAGCGGGACGTGCTGCTAAGCCGGTAATTATGGAGCCTATTATGAAACTGGAAGTTGTAACTCCGGAAGAATATATGGGTAACATCATTGGTGACCTTAACAAGAGAAGAGGTACGATCAGTGGTCAGGAAGAAAAGAACGGTGCTGTTGTAATCAAAGGTTCAGTTCCACTTTCTGAAATGTTTGGATATGTTACAACTCTAAGAACACTTTCATCAGGAAGAGCTACTTCTTCTATGGAATTAGAGAAGTATCAAGCTACTCCTCAAAACGTTGCTGAAGATATTATCGCTAAAGCAAAAGGTTAATTTTTTAAAGTACAAGAAATGTCACAAAGAATCAGAATAAAACTAAAATCTTACGATTACAACTTGGTAGACAAGTCTGCTGAGAAAATCGTAAAAACGGTAAAGGCTACTGGTGCTGTTGTAAACGGTCCAATTCCATTGCCAACGAACAAGAGAATCTTCACAGTGTTGAGATCTCCTCACGTAAACAAGAAAGCAAGAGAGCAGTTCCAATTATCAGCTCACAAGAGACTAATGGATATCTACTCTTCTTCTTCTAAAACTGTTGATGCTCTAATGAAATTAGAACTTCCTTCAGGAGTTGACGTAGAAATTAAAGTGTGATAATTGCATACTTTGCAATGATTATAATAAAATCCGTTCCTTTCGAGGAGCGGATTTTTATTTTTGCTTGAAACGATTATTTTCAAATCAATAATTAGTATTAATGATAATTGATATTTTTATTTAATTTTTAAATTTAAAATCATTTTTCAAGATGTATTGAATTGATTTTTAACCTTTTTATAGTTCATTAAAATGTAATTAAATTTGATTTTACTCAATCCGTTTTCTTCAAAACTGTATTTACATTTGTGTTGTTAAAAAAATATATACTTAATAGTTTAACGCAAATGATAACAGAAAAAAAATTCTTTTTAGTGCTGAAAAATTCAGCGGCTAGAGTAGGGAAAGTAGGCATTGTTCTTATCTCTGCTCAATTGTTGTTAATGGCTTGTAGTAAAGAAGATGATGAAAACCACATCTTGGCTTCTTATCCATCAGATCTCATCAGTACGCCCATCGTCACTTCAGATTTCTCTTCTGCGGTTGCAGAATCTCAAACTCCCATCGACATTATTACTTCAAACCTGATTCCATTTAAAAGCAACGACCCGAATATTCACTATGGGGCAGTCACTTTAAATTCAGTAGCGAATAATGAAGGTGAAAACCTAAGAGTAAATGTTGCAGGGGCAGACAGTTTCAACAATTATATTACAGTCGGCGGAAAGCAATATAATCTGGTTAATTTCCATTTTCATTACAGCAGTGAGCATACCATTAACGGAGCTTACAGTAAGATGGAAATTCATTTTGTAAATCGATCGCTAGATAATTCTTATGCGGTTTTAGGTGTTTTGGTAGATTCAGGAAACGGAAATCCGGGACTTCAGGATTTATTCAATCAGTCACCAACGACACCAAACGCGATTAATTCTCCCAATACAACGCTTGATTTATCTACTTTGTTTCCATCAAATATCAAAGAATATTACACATATAGCGGCTCATTAACCACTCCGAATTTTGGAGCTAATTCTTCAGCTACGGACGGGGGACCAGTAACTTGGTTTGTATTTAAAGATAAGCAGCAGGTTTCGGATGCTGAGTTTTCAACTTATAAATCTGTTTATACCGAGCCAAATTTCAGAACAACTCGTCCGCTGAATGGTCGGAAAGTATATGTGAAGGTAAATGATTAGCCTTGATGACAAGATAAAGCAAAGAATCGAAACCATAAGATTTCGACTCTTTGTTTTTATTGTTGATTTATATTACTTACATACTCTCCCTCCACAAAGCCTCCATTAACATACCTAGATGTGTCGTTCGTGTGCCATGCATAAACCCCAGAAATCATGATACCAAGATCTTTTACATAATTGGCTACCAAATCATGGAAACCTTCAAAAGGAGGAAGATGTTTTTGAAGAATTAAAAATTCATGTAAATATTCATCATGTAATTTAATAGCTTCCATATAAGCATCCTTCATTGGAATATTCTTCTCATTCTGAATAACTTTTACAAGATTCATAGTGTCTTCTTCACGATGGAGTTCTTTTGGTAAAGATATGATATCATTATGTATTCCGATCATAAGTCCACAAAGGGTATAAATTCGCTTTAGGTGAGGATGTTCAAAAATATAATCCGGAATTTCTCGGTAATCTTTTTGCAAAGCAGCATAGTCACAATAGGGTAAAACACCGCTAGTTGCCTCGCGAATGAGTAAGTAAACTGCTAAGGGAGGCACGGTGTTGCTTCTGTAATAAATTTTTTCCTCAGAATATCCTTCAAAGACATAGCGAATAGATCTCACAAATCGGTCATAAATATTTTTCGGAATATTAATTTTTAGTGCATCTTGGCGAAGCACCCAATATAAATGAAAAATACCATTTTCCTCAGGCTCATCCCGAAGTTCCCCATTAAGAATAGAAATAATACGTTGCGTAATATCATACATTTCCCTACGTGAGCATTTGTCAAAATAATCATCCATCATTGCGCCGTTAGCAGTATAGTTAGATAATGGTCTTAGTTCCTCAATACTTTTTAAGAACGGGCACCCTCGTGCAGCAATATCTGTAAGATGATGCTTTTTATGTTTTTCACGGGCTTCTTTACTATGAATAGCATATTCTGTATCAATCCATTGGTAGTATTCCTGCCGTTGCTGCTCAAATTGAGGGTGAATATAATCAGGAAAAGGATATTTTGGCTTAGGTAAATCTTCAAAACCCAAATAAAACTCCTTGTTTGTAATTGTTTTCATTTAAATTTGTTTTTATGATTAAAGTTATCTTAAAATTAAATTAAAAAAAAATGAAATTTCTTATATTTTTAGTATTTATTTAATCATTTAAAATGGAAAAATGAATATGTATCTTTGTTTTCAAGTTATTATTATGAAAAAAATTTTACTTCTGTTCTTATTTATCGGTTTGATTTTTAATGCTCAGACCAAACGTTTTATGTATGAATTAGAATTCAAAAGAGATTCTACTGAAGCGAGATACGATAAAGTACATTTTGTGTTGGATGTGAATCCGAAGGACGTGAAATTTTATGAATACAATTATTTGATATCAGATTCCATCAATAAGGCTAAAGGAAATTATGACCATCGATTTGGAGGTGATTTTATTAGTGTTAAACGCTCAAAAGATTCATATAATAATCAAAATTATGAGTTGATAGGTTCTGATATGTACACTTTTCCCACAGAAGATAAAATGACTTGGAAACTAACCAATGAAACTCAAAAATTAGGGCAATATACTTTACAGAAAGCCACGACAAAATTTGGCGGAAGAGAATGGACGGCTTGGTTTAATAAAGACATTACTATTCCGGAAGGGCCTTATAAATTCCGCGGTCTTCCCGGACTGATTTTCTTTCTGGAAGATTCAAAATCAAATTATCTTTTTTCTTTAGTTAAAAATAAAAACTTAAAAAATACCTACGATACTTTTGGGTTTATAGAAACTTTTTATGGTAGTAAACCGTTGGAAGTATCAGATGCGGTAAGGCTGAAAAAAAAGATGGATATTTATAATGATCCGCTGCATGATATGAGAAATGGTTTTAAAGAAAATGCGGGTGAAGAAATATTTGTAATGAATGTAAAAGTTACTAACAAAGAACAATTCAATGAACTGAATAAAAAAGTTCAGCAAATGATGAAGAAGTTTAATAACCCGATTGAACGAAATAAAGCATTGAAATATTAAATCGCTAATTCCACTTCAACTCTGCTTCTTCGGCGGAGTTTTTGCTTGATTTTTCACAAAATAATACAAAATGGCAAACACAAGTATGAGTGTCTTTGAAAAATTTTCTAATTGGGCAACTAAATTTACAGGAAGCAGCTATGCGTTTATTGGCGCGACAATAATTGTGATTGCCTGGGCAGTTTCTGGACCTATTTTTAATTACTCGGAGACTTGGCAATTGGTAATCAATACGGGAACGACAATTATTACCTTTTTGATGGTTTTTCTTATTCAGAAATCTCAAAATAAGGATTCTAAAGCCATTCAAATCAAACTCAACGAATTGATTGCCGCCAACGAAAAAGCGAGTAACAGAATCGTTGATATTGAAGAATTAACAGAAAAAGAACTAGACCAACTTCATTGTTATTACGAAAAGCTGGCGAGTTTTGCCAAAGAAGATGCTGATATTCATACTTCGCATTCCATAGATGCTGCCCATAGAAACCAAGATTATAAGCATGAGTTTTTTAAAAAGAAACATGAAGAGTGGCTGCAAAAAAAGCAGCAGAAGAATGTGAATTAAATTATCAGGCAAAAAAAATATATGAGCCATTCAAAAGTCTATACAATGATTTTTGAATGGCTTTTTATTTTACGTCAAGTTCTGTCGTTTGCGTCAATTATTTTTGCATTAAGGTGTTAATTCAGTGTTAACTTCCTTTAATAAATCTTTTTCTTGTGAAGTAAAAAGATTATTTTTGCAACTCTTAAAAATTGGTAACAATAAAACTTAAATAAACACGAGTATGAAAAAAATCTACGCGGGTGCATTTTTCTTATGCACGGTCTTGGGCGTTTCAGCTCAGGAGGTTGTCTGGCAAAAAGACATCAAATCTTCGACACAGGATTTTCTAAGCCAAGTCACAACAACTATCGACGGGCAATACTTAATTTCAGGAAGCAGCATTCAAGCTGCTACCTCCAAACTATCATCTGCTACTTCAAACAACGGCTATGATTTTCATTTGGTAAAACTCAATCAGCAAGGTGAGGAAGTCTGGGAAAAGTATTTTTCGGGAAACAATCATGATTTTTTATCGGCAACGGTTGCCACACAAGAAGGTGGGTTTTTAATCTCTGGAACTACTTATTCCACAAAGGGTTTGGACAAAAAGGAGGATTCTAAAGGCGGATCTGATATTTGGCTGATTCGCTTGAATGAATTTGGGGATGAGTTGTGGCAGAAAACCATTGGTTCGGCTTCGGATGAAGAATCCAGAGCGGTGATTCAGACCACAGATCTTGGATTTGTCGTGGCTGGAAATATTCAAAATTCAGCAAAAGGATATGGATCTAAAGATGTTTTAATTATCAAGTTAGACAAGAACGGAGCCATAGCCTCTCAAATTATATTGGGCGGAAAAGGTTTGGATGAAGTAGAAAAAATGATTCCTACGAAAGACGGCGGAGCTTTGTTAGGAGTTTATTCCAGAAGTAATGTAGGAGGATCAAAGAAAGTAGAAAATTTTGGTGAAGGTGATTATTGGATTGTTAAACTCAATAAAGATGGAAAAGTTGAATGGGAAAAGAACTTTGGTGGAAAAGGTGACGATCATTTAAGAACGCTTTCTTTAACATCAAGTGGTTACCTAATCGGAGGTGAAAGTCGTTCGGAAAGATCAGGAAATAAAACCGTTGGTTTGGAAGAGGGAACAGATATCTGGCTGATTTCTTTGAACGAAAGAGGTGAAGAAATTTGGCAAAAATCTTACAATTTCAAAAACAGAGATGTACTCATGGGAATGAGCACTATTAATTCTTCAGATGATAAGTCTAAAGGGATTCTGTTAGGCGGCTATACTCAGGCAGAAGGCAGGATTGAAGCTGATGATGAAACATTTTGGATGTTATACTTGAATCAGGATGGAAACGAGCAGTGGAGAAAGCATGTAAAAGGCGAATCCAGAAAACGTGAAGAAAGACTTTCGGATATAAAACTAAACCGAGATGGCTCGATTATTTTGGCTGGAACAAGCGCGGAAGAGCTTGGAAAAGAGAACTGGAAAATCGTAAAACTGGGTGATAAGCAAATTGATCAATTGATTGAAAAACAAAATATTAAAATCTATCCTAATCCAGTTTCAGATTATGTGTATGTGGAAATTGGATATGATTTCAAAGATGCTGAAATTAATCTTTATGACATGTCTGGAAGACAGTTGCAAAACCTGAAAACTAAGAATAAAGTGACTAAGATTAATACACAGGCTTTGATTCAAGGAGCATATTTGGTGACCATAAAAACGAAGGAGAATAAAACCGCGAATGCAAAATTGATTAAGAAATAAAACTAATACAATGAAAAAAATTAAAGTAAAGATATTATTAATAATCTCTTTATTATCTCTAAATGTATACTATTCGCAAGATTTAATGGAAAAGCAGATACAGAATGTTGCATCTCCAGAAGTAGCTAGTTTAATGCGATATAGTGATTTTTCAGATTTAGACTACATTGGAAAAACAAATGTATCAATACCTATTTATAACATAAAATTTGGCAAACTAAACATTCCAATTGGGCTCTCTTATAATACAAAAGGAAATAAGGTTGCTGATATTGCAACATCAGTAGGGTTAGGATGGAACTTGAATGCTGGTGGAAATTTAACTGTAAAAGTAAATGACCAAAATGATTTTACTGAAAGTTATTCTTATTATTCTGAGGGGGGATTTGAAGCTGAAATGTCATTCGCTTGGCATAGGCAATCGAAAGGATATTTAACTACTGAAGATCCAACTCAGTTATCAAATTCAAACATTTCTGGACAACAATTATGTATAAATCCCAGAATTTCAGTAAGTGATGATAGATTTATTGATGCAGCTCCTGATTTCTATTATTTAAATGCCCCTGGATTAGAAGATAAATTTTATTTATCAAGAATTGATGCAACTCATTTTAAGGCTAATTTTTTTAACCTAACAAAAACTAAATTAAATAATGCTTTTAATTTCATCATCAAACCTACCTGCGGAGGATATGAAAGTACTTACTGGGGTAATTCAGGAAAAGCAACAGTCTTTTATCAACCTGATAAATTTGAATTTAAAGCTGAAAATGGTTATATATATACATTTAATGATTTTGAAAATTCTATAATAAGAGAATATCCGGAAACTTTCATTAGCCATTATGACATACAGGTAAATAATTGGTATTTAACAAAAATTAAGGATCCTATTTCTGGTAGAGAAATCAATTTTGAATACGAAGGCTACGTAAACGATTATGAACATCCAGCTCTTAGAACTAGTGGTTATCTAAATTTTGGAAATTACAATGTCACACAAAATTATACTGTTGGGAATGCATTATCAATTTACGAACCACCTCCATTGATACACAATAGATTAACAACTTCTACATTAAAACCCAAGCGAATTAAGCGAATCTTAACAGATGAGGAAACTGTTAATTTTAATTATTCGTTTACTAGACAAGATTACCCAGGTAATGGTTTGAGTAGTATAAATGTAATGAACAAAAATAATCTAGTAATAAAAGAGGTTGCCTTTAATTATTCTTACTTTAATTCATCGAATTGCACTTCTGGAGATTATGAATGTAAAAGACTTAAATTAGATAATATTAATGATTCTACACTTGGTACGTATAATTTTTATTATACATCTGATAATTTCCCTTCAAGAACCTCTTCTAAAGTTGATTTTTTAGGATATTTTAATGACAATAGTTCAAACATTATTTTCTCAAAAGATAATTATCAGCCTTATAATGGGAATTATTATCAATCTTCAAGTATATATTTTTATCCTGACTTAGAAAAAGATAACTTGTTTCCTTTTCGACTAACGAATAAAGCTTCATATGCAACAACTAATGGAATAGATAGAACCCCTTCTATAAAATCTAAGCTAGGGGTATTACAAAAGTTAGTTTATCCTACTGGTGGGTCTTTAGAATTAAATTATGAAAATGACGATTTCATTTATGAAGATCAAAAATATATTTTAGGAAGCATAAGAGTTGGCGGAATGAAGCTTTATGACTCTCAGAACGTTTTGAGTAAAGAAATCAAATATAAGTACATCAATGAAAATAATAAATCTTCAGGACAGATTAATTTTATTACCACACCTGTAAATTCATTAAGAACCGAAATTGCTTCGGGTATTGGTTTTAATACTGGAGCGATTATAGGATATTCAAGAATTATTGAAGAAACTATAGGTAAAGGATCCGTAGAAAAAAAATATACTAATTTTAATGATTATCCTGATAAGTTTATGCAACCTGTTGAGAATATAGATCAAGGAGTTAAAAATATGATTAAATTTTTTAAATTTCCACAATCTTATATACAATCATTTGATGGAAGAAGAGGGAAATTATTGTCAGTCAATTATTATAAAGAAGGAAGCAGTTCACCTATCAAAAAAGAATTATATACTTACGATTATCAAGTTAAAGATTCTATTAAAGTTCAAAAAGTATCAACCGGATATGATTATGCAGGTAATCCCTCAGGTGGTTTTACTGCCTCCAATTATTTATTACATTATTTCAATAATTTAAAGACTACTTCTACGGAAGATATTTTTGCCAATGGAAGTGTAAAAGAAGAAAATTCGTACAATTATGATGATGCGAGGCTGATATATAAGAAAACAGCTTCTGGGGATGATATTACCGAAGAATATTATAGAAATGCGAAAGATAAAAGTATTCAAAAACTGATTGATGCCAATATATTAGATAAAGCGGTTGAAATTGAGAAAAAGCTTAATGGTAAAACATTAGCTAAGCAAGAGGTTAAGTATGAAAATTCCACAAATCTTCTTCCAAGCTCTGAGTTATCTTATGACTTGAAAACTAGCCTAATGACCACAGATATTACCTATGATAGATACGATAATAAAGGTAATCTTCTGCAATATAGATCAAAAGACAATATGCCAGTTACTATCATTTGGGGCTATAGGCAGAGTAAGCCAATAGCTAAAATTGAAGGAGCGAATTATTCGCAAATTATGCAGGCATTTGGTTTGAATGCAAATGATAATAACGCTTATCTTAATCTAGATATTGTAAAAAAATCTGATCAACATTTTGATTCTACTACGGAAGCTGAATTGCTTTCTAAATTAAAAGATTTTGGTAGCAAATCAGAGTTAAAAGATTTTAATATTTCAACCTATACTCATGCTCCTTTAGTTGGTGTTAAAAGTATGACCTCTCCTTCTGGATTAAGAGATAACTATTCATATGATTCTGCTAATAGATTAGAAAAAATTACTAATAATGAAGATAAAATAGTAAAGGAATATAAGTATAACTATGCCCCTACAAGCTATTATAGTTCGGAGAAAAGTCAAGTATTTACTAGAAATAACTGTGGGCCTGGAACATTGCCTGAACCAATAACATATATAATTCCTATAGGTAAATATTCTTCAACAATAAGCCAAGCAGATGCTGATCAAAAAGCACAAAATGATATAAATGCAAACGGACAAGCGTATGCAAATACTAATGGAGTTTGTAAACCTTATAGCTGTTCGATTGATCCTGCATATAATGTTTCAATTTATTATTCATCATTTCAAGAAACGGCGGCTAATCATATAAAAGGAATTCTGAGTTTACCTGTTTCAAGTTCTACAAACTGGTCTGGAACATTTATAGGTACATTAGGAAGTTTATGTACACCTAATTCTTATAAGAATATCAGCGTCTATTCAGGAGATGGCTCTGGAACAATATCTATAGCTCCCAATGGAGGAGTTACTGTATGGATCAGTGCAAATAGTAATAGTAGTTCAGTCACCTTTTATTTTGAATACGATAAGTAAACTAAAAATCATGAAAAAAATAATTATCCCCATCGGAGCTTTACTTTTATCGAGTTTAGTTTATGGACAAAATGCTCCAAGTCCAACAGAAAACTATGTTCAATCAAAAACCTATTTAGAGCCTGTTACCACATCAAGTTCGGATGCACGACAGATTAATACCGTA